>SVKC01000041.1 GCA_015068655.1 Oscillospiraceae bacterium | reverse complement strand
TGCAATACCAAAGGAAACAGCAAAAACAATAAGTCCCACCGCATCATCAAGAGCAACAATCGGCAAAAGCAACTTTGTGAGCGGTCCATTCGCCTTGTACTGACGAACAACCATCAATGTTGCAGCCGGTGCCGTAGCTGTTGCAATTGCGCCAAGTGTTATAACCTGAGGAACCGTAAGCTTGTCAGGCATAACAAGGTGAAGACCAAACAACGCCAAATCAACAAACAATGTTGCAACCAACGCCTGAAAAACACCTATAACAAAAGCTTGCTTTCCTGTCTTTTTCAAATCGGACATACGGAATTCGTTACCTATTGAAAAAGCAATAAATCCAAGTGCAACGTCCGAAACAAGAGCCAACGCTTCAACTGCATCATGAGACTTGAATCCCAATCCTTCAACGCCCAAAGCACCTAGGCAATATGGACCAATCAAAACCCCTGCAATGAGGTATGCCGTAACCGACGGAAGTTTGAAGGGCTTGAAAGCTCGGGTCATCATCAGACCTGCAAGCAGTGCAATTGAAACAGATAATAACGTACTCATTTTTTTCGCATCCTTTGTACCAAAATCATTACATTGTGCAAAACGCACACGTTTTGAATAATATCACAAATTTCAAAATAAATCAAGTGCTTTTAGAAACTTTTTTTGTATATTTTCGAAATTTTGTGTATACATTCAAGACAAAAGCAATGGCAGGCACTTTTTGCCCGCCATCACTGATTTTAACCAAAACACTATTCAACTTCTATCAGACCATAATCACCGTCTTTGCGCTTGTAAACTATGTTAAGTTCATTCGTGTCCGCATGACGGAAAATATAAAAATCGTGGTCAAGCATATTCATTTGGAGTACAGCCTCTTCAGCTGTCATTGGCTTTGAGTCAATTTTCTTTTTCTTTATAATATTGAATTCCCTTGCCTCATCCTCAACATCGGCAAAGTCTTCAACAACAGAATCATAATTCTCAATACCCGGCTGACGAAGATGCTTTGCAAGCTTTGTTTTGTTTTTTCTAATCTGGCGGTCAAGTTTTGAAAGACAACCGTCAGCAGCTATCAAAAGATCTTTGTTTCTTGCCTCTGCTCTGAATACAAAGCCCTTGTTCACAAAAGTAACTTCCATAGAAATCTCACCCTTTTGTTCCGTTATAAGAATCTTGCATTCTATTTCTGCATCAAAAAACTTGTCAAGCTTGCTGACTTTGCTGAGCAACTTCTCCTTTCTGCTGTCCGATAATTCAACTTTTCTGCAAATTACGTTGTACTTCATACTTCCTGCCTCCATTCCGATATTCATTCAGAAAACTTTCTATGTTTTCTCATGCAAATTATATCACGTTTTTGGTAAAAATGCAAGTATTTTACTCAAAAAAATCAATAATTACTGTGAAAAACAACCCATTTCAGACAAAAAATTCATTTATTCCCATAGCTGATGCAACCTGAAGCTTTGAGCCGACTTTCCCTGCGCACACAACAAGCTTTTTCTTTGACAACATATTTCTCTCCATTTTTTTTGAAATATGCTCCAATATTTTTTGTGGTTTGTATGTAAAATCACCGCAAATTACAATCTTGTCAAAATCAAATATATTGTTTGCGGATATAATTGCCGTACTCAGATACTCAGCCTCTTTTTCAAGTAGCACATCATCTTCGCAGTCTACTACTTCTTTCCAGCTTTTGTAGCCGGTATTTTCGAGAATATGCGGTATTGATGCATATTTTTCAAGACAACCGTGATTTCCGCACTCACATCTTGTACCATCGAACTTTATTGAAGTATGACCGATTTCGCAGGAACCCTTGAACAAAGAATCATTTATGACAATGCCAGAACCAATACCTTCGTCCACCTGCAATGTAAGAAAGTTTTCTGTACCAAATGCTGCTCCGAAATACTTTTCAGCTATTGCTGTTGCTGAAGATACATTTCCCAATACAACATCAATTCCCGTAATTTCCCGAAGCTTTTCTGCAATTGAAACATTGTGCCACTCCGTAAAATTCGGTGGATTCAAAATCATACCGTTTTGAACATCAACGGGGCCCGGCGTAACCACAGACAGACGGTATATTTGAGAAATATCAATCCCTGATTCTGCAATTTGCTCATCAAATGTAGTTTTGATTCTTTCAAAAGCCTTTTGTGGAGAACAAACAGGAAATACTTTTTGAGCAACAATATTTCCTCCTAAATCGGTCAATCCCATAGTTATGTCAAGTCTGGAAATATTTATTCCAACCACATAAAAAGACTTCTTGTTCAAAAAAAGCATAACCGGGGTTCTGCCTATTGTCCCTGATTTGCCTTCCTTTTCAATCACAATACCTCTATGCTTCAAGTCGTCTACTATAATTGTAACAGCAGCCTTTGTAAGTCCGGATTTCCGTGAAATTTCAACACGGGAAATTGGTCCTTGATTGATAAGGGAAAGAATTATTTTCTCATTTTTGATTTTCATTAGAGCGGAATTTGTAGCTTTTCTCATACTTACTGACAACCTTTTGTTTTTTTTGATATTATACAGCAATATGGTTTTTATGTCAAATTATAGTATGATTACACCTACCAACACTCAACAAAACAGATTTTTCCGCTTACTGTAAATTTGTTCATAAGGCACGCAGGCACAAAGAAATAATCTCCCTTTTCCAGCTTCTTCGAATAGTCTTCTCCAAAGATTTCACCACTGCCCTCTGTAACAATATATACTCCATAACTGTCTTCAATGCTAAGCTTGTATTCTCCGTTATTCAAAGTAATACGGTTTATGACAAAACAATCTGTATTTTTTTCTGTAATCAAGTTTTCTATCTTTACATCTGAATCATTCTTGATAACACAAGGAGTTATTTTTGCCGTCGGTGCTTTTCCAAAATCAAAACACTCAAGTGCTTCTGCCTTCGAGAGACCTATGTACATTTCCTTGTCACTCAACTTATATTCATCACACCAATGCTCCGGCTGAATGGTAAAGTCGGTAGGCTCCTGAACTTCAAGCAACAAGCATCCGGCTCCGATAGCGTGTACTGTCTTTGCGGGCACAAGAAAAACTTCGCCTACCTTTGGTTCAAAAGATTCCATCAATCGTTCCATTGCATCCTTGTCTGTTTCGCTTGCATCAATTGCCGCAGAAAACATTTCCTCGTCCACACCATCTTTAAACCCGAAATAGATTTTTGCATCGGGACGAGTGTCCAAGATTAACCAGCTTTCTGTTTTTCCATAATTTGAATTAAAGTATTTTCTTGAAAAGCTTTTGTCAGGATGTGCTTGAGCAGGAAGTCTCACAGCACTATCAAGGGTTTTTACCAAAATACGCATTTTTTCGGAGCTTCCCAACATTTCAAGAGGATATTTGCAGAGCAATTCATCAAAGTACATTTCCATATCCTTGACTTTTGAAACTCCCTCCTTTGGGTTTGACATTTCCTTATTCAAAGCCTTTACCGATGACGCAATCCATTCCTCCGGTAAAAAACCATCTAACGGTTCATCACCAAAAAATCCGTGGAACAGCTTGCCCCCTGTGTAAACTCTTCCCACTCTGTTTCTTTCAAAAAATAATGGTTCAAACTTCATAATTTCCTCCATTTAACTATATTTAATCAGCTTTTGTGCCTCATTCGCATTTTCAAAAACACCACAGGCAACAAGTCCGAATAACGCCGCACCAAAAGCCGCTTCCTCCAAATGCTTTGGAATTTTCATTTCGGAGTTAAACATATCTTCAAAAACTTTGACCATTGCAGGATTTTTGCGTATTCCGTTTCCTGAGCCGACAATGCCACACTTTTCACAATACATCAAGCTGTACATATCAAAAAGCTCTGTTGCCATACCTTCAAGCACACCAAGCGTAAGCTGTGACGGATTGAAGTTTTCGGTTGTTATTCCCGAAATACTTCCGCAAAGCTCGGGATTCTGTCTTGTTCCCGCAAAACGAGTGTCAACCTTCAATTCCGATTTATCCGCTTTTTCAAGCATTCTGTTCATAATCTCATAAACCTTGTCATCATCGGTATTTTCAATATAACCGAAAATTTCGGAATAGAAATTTTTAAGGAGCGAATATGCTCTGCCACCGCAAAGTGCTGAACCAACAATCAAATATTTGCCCTCAAAATAGGGTCTTGTTTCGATATTATCCGCCACAACAGGAGTATCAGATATAATCGATACCTGACTGCCTGTTCCTATATTTAAGAGAATATTTTCCTCGTTTGCAAGGGTTGAAAACACACTTGCCTGATTGTCACCGATTGCAACACTCACAGGAATGCCTTTATACTCACCTGCAATGCAGTAATCCGCCGTTATATCAACATTGCAATCATAATTGAACTTGTTCTTCTGCAAATCATAACAACCAAAGCTTGCCGCATCACTGGAATGCATAAGAGGTTTTCGGAGTCCGCAAAGCTGCATTACAAAATAATCGTGAATTGTGCAATAGCTTACCGCGTTTTCTGGTCTTTTCCCATTCTCGCGGTTGTAAAAATCGGTAACATTGCCATAACCTGAAAAGCTGTTCAAGTACTTTGCATAAGTTGTGTCCTTGTATGGCATATTTCCTCTTCCGTCCTGCCATATATAAAGAGGGCTTACTGCATTTCCACATTCATCTGTATACACTATTCCGTGCATCTGTCCTGTAACGCCAATAACCGCAATATCTTCGTCAATAAAATCATCAAGAATTTCGGTTGCCACAGACATAATCTTTTCAACCGACTGTATTTTCTCCCATTCGGCACATCCATTCAGGAATGCATTGCTGTTTTTGGTGCGTGAGTCGAGAAGCTTGCCCGACTCAACATCCACAACAACACCGCATACGCTGGTTGTCCCTATATCAATTCCAATTGCCTTCATACTTTTCCTCCTAACAACCAATGGTTGTTGATTTTAAATCAAGACGTGTAATAATATCCTGCTGAATTTCAGGTGACAAATCAAGGAAGTTTACAAATGTTCCGTGAATTCTCATAATATATACACCGCTTGGAGCATACTTTTCAGGATTAGCAAGCACCTTTCGGAGTGTTTCGGGAGTTGTTACATTTACATAAAGATAGAAAGGTGAAACCCCTTCATTTAGTTCATTAAAGAACAAAGGCTGTACAATATTATGATAGAATTCCACTCCCTTTTTGCCGTAATCATCACCTGTGAAATACTTGGGGTCAATACCAAGATGTGATGCATAACCACCATTGAACTGTTCAAAGGGCAGTTTCATATTGGAAAGCATACGGAAGCCAAGACCGTTTGACGCCTCGCCATAAAGGGGGTCAACACCGTAGCCAAGCATATCACGGCTCTTTCTTCCGTCAGGTGTTGCACCTACCCAGTAACCATAGGTAAGATGTGTTGACGGGCTTGAAAAATCGGGTCTGAATGGATTTCCAAGATAATTCTTTTTTGAGCGAAGCATTTCAGAAACTTTGATTGCAATTTTTCTTGCTTCGTTATCAACAACTTCAATATTGTTACCGAATTTGGGACATAAAAGAAGGAATTCTCTCAAATCCTCATATCCTTCAAAATTGCTCTTTAAGGCATTTACAAGCATTTCCTTGCCGTCAGGATATTTTTTTACAAATTCATCAATTGCAACAAAGGAATCAGCGAGGACGGTAAGACCGTGAACAAGACATCCGCTGCCGTTATACTTTGTTCCCTGAACCTTTGTGTCACGCATATCTGCACCATACTCAAGACCACCCATAAAGCAGCTGAGGAACGGAACTTTCAGCTCAGAAAGGGCACAAGACGCACCGTTTGCCGCATCAACCATTTTGTCAACAACCTTGTCAAGAGTTTTATAGAATACCTCTCTGATATTTTCAAGGTTATAGTCCCCTGTTTCCATAAGCTTGTCACCAGTGATTAAAGATGCACCGCCTGTCAACACCATTTCAAGAACCTTTGGGAGACTGAGCCAGCTGTTTGTTGTGTTACCATTATCTTTTCCCATAATGAGCGGTTCCTGACAGCCTGCAACAGAGTAGTCGGGGATATCTTCTTCTGCAACCCCGCTGTTTTTGAGAACTTCAAACAAGGCATCGTCATTGAAAAGTGAAGGCGTAAGAACACCTGCCGAGAAGAAAAATCTTCCCATTTCTTCATACAATTTTTCAGGAGTATTCTTATGTAACTTAACCGACAAAATGGGCTGTGGAAGGTTCATATCATAATACGCATCCATAATTGCATAAGACATTGTATTGGTAAGGTCGTTACCTTCATTGTCACGTCCGCTTATGAGAACATTCTGCGAAATTGCCCAGCTTCTGTCACCAACATTATAAAATACAAGGAAGTGCTTAAACAGTTCGCTTGCTTCTTCACGTGAAAGCTCACCACGATAAGGCTCAAAAATTCTATCTGCATTGCCAACCGAAAATGCATAAGGATTTGGAGCCTGTTCGAGACACATAATTGTCCACAAAAGAATGTAAAGCTGAAGTGCTTCATAAAGATTTTCAGCACCATTTGAAGAAATATTCATAAGGGATTTTTCCATAAATTCAAGCTGTGCAAGTCTTTCAGGTGCACAAGTCTTTTTCTGCTCATTAATAATCGCAATGTATCTGTCCGCAAGAATCTTAACACCACCAAGGGCAATTACAGCAGCTTCATAAAACTCACCGTTCTTTAATTTTGCCTCACTTATCATAGCATCAACGCCGTGTTTAAGAGCAAATCTGAAATCAGGAATAACGTGACCCGTTACCTGCTCAACAAAGAATATAACCTCTTTTGTATAGTCCTCCGCCTCACCATAAGTCTTGTTCAGCATCTCAACCATTTTTGTTTTTGAGGTGAATGTACGAACCTTGTCAATGCGTTCTTTGGTGAACTCATCATTTGGCTCAATATCGTTATATATTGCCATAGGGTCGCAGTAGCCGGAAAAACCTTCTACTGTGAAGGATGGATTGATGAGAGCATAGCTCTTTGCAAAAGCATCACGTTGTGTTCCAACAAAGATTGCGTTATCGCTGACGAAAAGCGGCATTTCTCTCAAAACCTCACACAAGAGCTGTGCTTTTTTTACCACAGGAGTACAATCCTTATATTTTTCACTCACAAGCATTTCAGTCTCTTTGGCAACAAACCACCCGTCAAGTCTTTTGATTTCTCTTTCTTCTCTGTAGAGAGCTTTTGCCATTTTGGTAAGCTCACCTGCTTTATAAATTCCGTACATAAAAATACCTCCTATGTTGTTATTAATTTCAAATTATGATTTATAAAAATTTCTTTAAACTTATTCAATGTTTCCTCAGGAACAAATCCATTTTTAACCTGATATTCTTCGCACCATTTTTCTTTGCCGTATTCGTGATATGTCAAAAACTCAAAAACAGTATTGCTCGTATCAAACTTTGAAAAATACCCGGCAAAACCCTTTGGATTTTCTGTATTGATTCCATTTATCAACGGTATTCTTATATGCTGTTGTCTGCCAAGCTTACAGTTTTCTTCAAAATTTCTTTTGATAATCTCATTGCCAACGCCGGTATACCGTTTGAGTTCTTCATTGTCAAAATGCTTGAAATCCATTATCAGATAGTCTATGTACTGAAGCAAAATCGAAAGCTCCTTTGCGGTTCCGTTTGTTTCAATACAGGTGTGTATTTTCTCTTCCTTCAACATTTTCAAAAGCGTCACAAGCTCCGCAAACTGCGTAGTTGCCTCACCACCGGTGAACGTAACTCCGCCGCCCGAAAAAAACATCATTCTACTGCGTTTGCATTCATCAAAAAGCTCTTCAACTGTATATTTCTTTCCACCCTTTTGCGGCATCCCCTCAGGGTTTGAACACCATATGCATCTCATATTACATCCCTGCATATGATAAACAAGTCTGTTTCCGGGTCCGTCCTGACCAAAATTAAAGCCTTTGTTAAATATTCTCATAAGTTCACCCGTCTGCTACATTTGCCATTTCCTGATATTTAGTTAAATCATTTAACTTTTATAAGCTTACCATAATACTGCTCAATTGTCAATAAAAAACTTATTATTTATATTCCTGAAAAACACTTTAAAATGATTCGTTATTACGGCTTTTATGCCAAAAAACACAAACATGAATCTTCGCCCTTTTTGGGATGTTCCCATAGAAAAAAGACGTTTCCTCGAATCCCTCAATTCGTGGAGAACGTCTATTTTTCTGTCAGTTGTTTTTGACTCTCTTTTGGACAAGTGCGGTCACCGTATGACAGTCTTGAAAATTTCTCTGTTAATTGAAATATACAGAAGAATTTTTACTTCTTCTTAGTTCTTTCTCTTCTCTTTTTTACGTTTACATATATACTCCGTTTTCGCACAGATTGGGAATTTCCGTCATTCTCAAATTTGTACAGCCATAAGGTATAAGCTTCACTTTTTCAATTTCACTGATTGGTTCGGTTGATTTGGGCAATCTGTCACAATGACCGTTGTTGAAATCCCATTCAACCTCTGCCATATCTGCAGTAATTGCTATTGGCGGATTTTCAGGATTGAATGGTGCTTCGAACGCACCTTCTTCCACTTCAAATTCATCAGATGCAAGTGCATAATTCCATTTTGATTGAGGGTAAATATAATAGTCACAATACGGAAACTTTCTTTCAACTCCGTCTTTGGTATATTCAACCTTCTCCCACTTTTCCTTGATGGGTATTGAATAGAAAAGCGGTCCACGGCGGACAACAACCATATTTTCAGGTCTTTTGATTATTTCGGTTTCAAATTCAAGGATAACTTCTATCTCGGTTGCTCCTTTCCAAAGCTTTGTAATTTCAGCAAACTCTCCGCAATTTACACTTTTTCCGTCAACAATTGCCGACTTAGCAAATGACGGAATTCTCACCGAAAAAGTAAAGTCAACATCCTTTTCCGTTTCAATTATGTATTTGAGGCTGTTGCGGAAGGGATATTCTGTGACAAGCTCACATTTTACGCCAACACCGTCTATTTCAGTCTTCAAAGCTGATGGAGACAAAGCACAAGATGCAATTCCTTCTTCCGTTTTCATAAATGTACTAAGCGTAAATTTGGGAAAGCCCTGACCGTGATTTGCGGTACAGCATCCGAAATGAGGCTCCAAACCAAATGTATGAGCCACATTGTCATTGGTTCTGAAAGGTTGTTTCGACATAGGGAAGCACGCAACCTGATTTATCATCTGGTCATACTGATGCGACCACATATCGGGACTTATTGCCGCAGGCAAAGAGTTGAAAGCAAGCTGTTCCAGGCGGTCAAGCCACTTTGGATTGCCCGATACCGCAAACAAATACTCAAGAGAATACATAATTTCAACTATACTGCAAAGCTCTGCACCTTGCACAGGTGAATTTCCCGAAATATTTTCGTCACCGCTGAAATGTCCGATTGCCATTCCATGGTTTTTGTCAAGATATTCAAGAGCCAAATCGGCAAATTCTTCCGCATCAATATCATCAAAAAGCGACCAAAGTGCTTCTGATTTTAACATCATTGCAATGTTGACCACGTGAGAGTAATATTCCCATTCATCAATGCAGTCCTCAAGAAGATAAGTTTTGAAAAGGGCACGCCAATCAAAGCCTTGCACCCTCAATTTTTTTGCAAGAGCTATCAGCCATTCTTCACCTGTTTTCTCATAAAGCCAGTTTACAGCGATTAATCCCTCAAACCATCGAGCTGCACCCCAGTTGCGGAGGGTGTTTCGGTTGATATGAGAGTTAAACTGTTTCAGGCACCTTGAAACAACATCAATTATTCTTTCATCCTTTGAGCAGTCATAATAAAGGCAAAGTACCTTTGCAATAAGCAAAACCGCCCAGGTGTCATAATCTGCCCTTTCTTTCTCTGTGCAAGGACAAATCCAGCCGTCTTCATTTTGAGACTCAACAATTGCATTTATATATTTTTTTGCTCTGTCAATCATATCTTTATTCTCAAGAAGATATGCAAGAGGAATAAAACCATCAAGCCAGTAGGGAACCCGTTCCCACCCCTCGCAAGTGCCGCCAATCCACGCACTGTCACGCACATCTGGCCAAACCTTGTCGAGGTTTCCGCAAAGACCATCTGCCTGAATCTCAAGCTGTTTTTTCAGCCACCCTTGAGGCTTTAGTTCATTTGTTGTAAAAAAATTGTATTTTAGCTTTTTCATAGTTTTCCTTTCTTGTATATTTGAATCAACAAACCGTAAATTCAAATTTAACCGATTTTTCATCTAGTCTGTATTTTTTCAAAAGCTCCGGGCCGCACGAGCCTGAACCAACACCCGAATTTTTGTAGTCAATTCGGATATTCAAAGCACCGTTTTCTTCAAGCTCATCTGTATGCAAAGCCTTTGTCAATGTCTCCGAGCTGTACTTTGAAACATTTATTTCAAACTTTTCCTCCGCATAAAAATCCAAGCCCTCATCAATATGAAGCTCCTTACAATCCGTATGATTTCCGTGTTCCTGAGGCATAATATACGGCACATATTCCATACTTGCATTGCTTTCAAAATATCCTGTTGTGGTATGATACTTCATATCGCAATAATTCTCATATGGACCTTTGCCGAAATAACTGAACTTTCCATTCTTGTAAATAGTCTTGAATTCAAATCCAAGCCTCGGCAACCAGATACAGTTCTCCTTTATGCGGGCATCAAGACTTATTTTCATCTCGCCACACTCACAGAATTCATAACATATTGTGTACCTCAGGAATGGCATTCTGCCAACACCCGCAAGGCTTCCTTCAAATGTCAGGCGGTTGTCTGAAAGCTCAAAGGAATACACTCTGTTAAAGATTCTATCAAGATTTTCGCCTTCCCAGCCGTTCAGGTGTCCCCATTTTGACACAATGTATCTTTCGTTGTCTATGGGTGCCCGCCATACACTCAGGCAAACGGGCTCTGCAAGCTGTTCTTCATTATTCTTTATAATACTTATCGGCATAGCCGTATTCTTTGAAATTTCATATACAATGTTACGGGTTTGAATTTTGAAAGAATTATCTTTTTCTTCTATAACAGCATAAGTAAACTTCTTTTCTTCCTTTATCAGGTTCACAGGAAGCTCACTTTCCCAAAGTGCAACCTCTTCACCAATCAAATCCATAATTCTGCACACTACAAAAGCACCGATGCTGCATTTTTCGGGCATAACAAATCCAATCATTCCATTTTCCTTGGGTTTCAGGGCAAGTCTTTCTTCCTTTGTCTCAACTGTTTTGCCGTCCACATTGACATCAAGCCTTACAGTATAATTATCAAGGTTCGTGAAGTCATATAGATTTGTTATCTTCACAGCGTTTCCGCACAATTCAAACGCCGCGTACTGATAAGCATATTTTGCATTGAGAGAGCCAGCCTTGAATTTGCGGTCGTGAGTGACAAGTCCGTCAGCACAAAAATTTCCGTCGTGTGTCAATTCACCAAAGTCACCGCCGTACTTTGGTACGCCGTTTTCCACAAAAGTGTGGTCAGTCCACTCCCAGATACAGCCTCCCATAAGCTTCGGGTATTTGTAAATCACATCCCAGTAATCCTTTACGTCACCGGGACCATTGCCCATTGCGTGACAGTATTCACACAAAAAGAACGGCAAGGGTCTGTCCTCATTCAGGGCATATTCCTCAACATTTGCAACCGACGGATACATAATGGAATGAATGTCCGGTCTTGTATACAGAGCAGGATTTTGTTTTGGGCCGCCTGCCCACCAACCATAAGAGCTTCTTGATGCATCCTCGCAGTGAATAAGCCGTCTTTTGTCTGTTGTTCTCAACCATTTTATCATTTCATAGTTGTTTTCACAGTGACCGCTTTCATTGCCAGTTGACCATGAAAATACGCAAGGATGATTTTTGTCCCTGTGATATGTTCTTTCCATTCTTTCAAGATATGACGTCTTCCACTCAGGAAGATTTCCTATCCATTCTTCATTTCCGTCAAGGCAATCATAACCGGTTCCGCCTGCAATGCGGTTAATGAACCCATGGATTTCTATGTCTGCTTCAACCATAACATAAAAGCCCATTCGGTTGCAATACTCCAAAAACTTCGGATGTGGAGGATAATGCGAGGTTCTTACGCAGTTGATATTGAATTTTTTCATCAGCTTCAAATCACGAACAAGCTCGTCCTCAGTCATTGTATAGCCGTTTTGAGGGTGAGTGTCGTGATGATTCACGCCCTTGAGCTTCACCTCAACACCATTTACAGTGAATGCATTTCTTTCGTTTATACCATATTCAACAAATCCCACACTTTGACGGATAACTTCACCTTTGCTTTCAAACACCAGCTCATAAAGATACGGATTTTCCGCATTCCATTCCTTTGGATTTTCAACAACAAATTCCGATGTTCCTTCCGAGCTTTTCTGTTCAATCAAAACACCGTCACGGTCAAACAAGCTGATTTTTCCGCTTCCTTCAAAGCTTATGTCAATAATATTATTCTTTGTTTTGATTTCAATGTCCCTGATATGTCCCTCCGGTCTTGAAAGAATATATACATCACGAAAAATACCATTATAACGGAAACAATCCTGATCTTCAAGATAGCTTCCGCTACACCATTTCCGAACCTTTGCACATATTTCATTTTCGCCGGAGACAACAAACTCCGAAATATCAAATTCCGCCTGAAGTCGGCTTCCCTGAGAATAGCCCACATACTTTTCATTTATATAAAGCTCAACACAGGACGAAACGCCCTCAAACACAACATAATGCCGACTTTGAATGTCATTTATTTCAAAAGTCCGCGTATACACTCCCATGGGATTGTCCTGAGGCACATAAGGCGGGTCAACAGGATGCGGGTATACAACATTTGTGTAATATGGTTTTTCATATCCACGGCACTGCCAGCAGGAGGGCACATCAATACTGCCACCTTTTGACGGGCTTTTATCATAATCACGTTCAAAAAACTCAAAATTCCATATTCCGTTTAAAGGAATATATGCATTCTCATTTTCAGGAAGATAATATGCACGTTGTGGCAAACGGTTTTCCTGTATGTATTCTAAATTTTCGTATTTTCGCATATGTCATTCCCCTTCTCTCAAGAAGATTTAATAAATATAATATGCATTAGTATACGCCTTATTTCCCTTGTTGTCAAGTACACGAAACCGTACATATTTCATATCTTCTTCAATAGGGAATACCGCACTTTCCACTGGCGAACCATCCTCGGTCGCACAGCGAAAGCCCTTTCTTCCGAAAGTGAGCATGGAAACCTCCCGTGCCGCACTGCATTTCAAATGCACCATTCCATCTTCGATATAAAGCTCGTTGATTTCAGGTCCCGTTGATGCATAAAAATGACCTTTTTCCAGTGCTTCTATCACTGATGCATAATCAAGCCCCTTTGCCTTAATAAAAGTGAAACCACCAAAGGAATCATCAATATGGTTGTGGTTATCGTCTGTCGCCAGAGCAAACAGTGACTTTCCGCTTCGCAGCATATCCTCATACATATTTTCGCTGTCATTGCTTCCATAGGTAACCTTGCAGCTGTGGTTATAAACCTCCATTGCCCATGCACCTTCAAATTCGGAATACTCTTTGAAATCCACAAGAGAATACATTGGGTGGTTGAGGGTTACCAAATATCCATTTTCGTTTGCACTTTTGATTATCTTGTTGATGTTTTCAACCGAAAACTCCATATTCCGAAGCTCACCTGCATACTCAGCCCCATTTACTTCGGCTTCAGACAAAACCCCTTTATCAACCAGCCATTGTACTGTTTGAGGATGAAAGCCGATGTGTCTTTTCTCTTTCGGGTCTTTTGCAATCAGATTAAGGTCAACAACTTTTTTGAGACAATAAGGAACATAGGTGCTTTCATCCTTTATATTTATCTCATAAGCCGTCAACAACAAAAAATCCTTTTCCGTCAACTCATTGTGCTGATGCAAAAAGTCATGGTCGCTGACCGCAAGAACAGAATAACCCCTCTTTTTATATTCAGCCTTCATTTCTTCAGGCGAAAGCCGCCCATCCGACAAATTGGAATGACTGTGCAGATTTGCTTTGTAAAATACACCATCTTTTGGTATAAGATATTTTCTCATATATAATCCGACCTCTTCATTTGCTCTATATTATCGTCTATGCCTTGTCCTTTATCATATCTGTCATTATGTTACGCAATCTTTCCAGGTAGTCATTTCCTTTTGGATATTCTTCAAAGGTCAAAGGTGCTCCCGCATATGAATCAATCAATTCAGTCACTGCTTGTCTGCCTATATACTGTTCAAGAGTGCTGCAAATTTTCATATCCTCTATTGCCTCATAAACAATCTTTGCTCTTATGGAGCTGTACGCACCATCCTTTGACGGATACAACACAAAGGGGTCTCCTGACGGAAATGCTCCGTATGCCGAAGTGGTTACATAAGGATTCAGGCGGAATTTTGAAATGCGCCCGTTGTAAAAATTCAAGCCCCAATGCAAAAAACCCTTTATGTCATACTTATAAAGAAGAAGACCAAGCATTCTTACTCTTGACGAGGGCATTGCCATAATGCTGTTACAAAATACCGACTGAGCCGAGCAACAGTAATACAGCCACTGATTTTCAATATTTTTGTCAAGAAACTGGTGGATATGCGCAATACCCGTAACAGGACATTCAACCAGACCTTTTTCGTAAAACTCGTATGACGAAAGTGCATCAAAGGTCTTGCTTTCGCCAATCAGAGGACGGATAATTTCCGAAGCCTTCTTATATGTTTCCATATTTTCAAGTGACGGTTCGTCAGAAATATGAAAATATGTATTTTTATCTATACCTTCGGCAACAAGTGCCTTGGATATTGCGGCAATATACTGCTTGAGAAAATCTATATAAAGGTCGCTGTCAGCCGCAATGTGCCAGCCAAACATATAGTCGACTTCGCCCTCTTCTTCCACCATAATATTTGGAGCACACTTTGCACCCCACTGTGAAAACATATGGGCAATTTCATAATACTTGATGCCGCATCTTTTGCATATTCCCACAAAACGATGGAATTTTTCAAATGAGAAGTGGTATATATCGCCTTCCTTCTTTATGTCCACCAACTGAACACAGGTGCGTGTGTGACCTATTGCCGTATCAAGAGGCGGCGTATGAACAGGCACAAGAATCATATTGATACCACATTCTACAGCCTGAGTAATGTACTTTTCAATAAGCTCCCAATGCTTTTCGGAATATACATCAACCCCATGATAATCCGCAATACAATCAACATACAACCATCTTGTGTAAATAAGGCTCTGTCTGGCAATCTGTGCGTCAATAATTTCCACCGTCATTGTTTTGGTGAACACATAAGTGTCTTCCATTTCCATGCCATCCATATCCATCCTACGGAGCTTTATGTTTATGTCATATGTTCCGGGCTCAATATCCTCAGGCACATTAAGCTCCACCCACAGACTGCGTGCCGGCCATCTGACAATCCATACATTGTCCTGTTCATCTATTGGAACAAGTATATCAGGCATAAGTCCCGGTTCTTTGGTAATAAAATCCGCTTCAAATGCTGCATTTACATCATCCAATGGGCAGTCCATAACCGCATTATCCACATAAAAAACCTTAATGTACGGACTAAGCAATGACTCAACTTCTATTTTACCTACTATCTCGGTTGTTATCCCGAAGTATCTATCATCCTTGGCAACAATCTGATAAGAAAAACGCTCTCCTCTTAAAAGGGTCTTCCGATTTATCTCAGCATACCGCATATCGCTTTCGCTTCTCACCTTTTCAAGGGAGGATATTTGTTTTATAATTCTCATAGTTTTTTCTCCTATTTATTTCAATAAAGTTCTTTTTACAGTATATACTCATTATTTGCGGAAATCAATGTATAAATCAATGCATATTTTATATTAAAAGATTATTTTTTGCCGTCACAAATCCAATTCATTTATTCCAACGAATATGCAATACTCTTTTTCGTTGATTTTAAGAGTATATGGTTCATTGGATTTAACGGTACATTTTCCTCCATATGCTTCAATATCTGTTATCACTTTGCCGAAACGAAGATTTTTTATGCCAATTTTACCTTCAAACGCATCAGGCTTTGCCCATTCTACAACTTTTTCAAATGCGTCTATTCTATGAAAACCGATAACAAATTCTATATAAGCCGAAATTGGTCCCAAAGCCGACCAACCACAAAAATCAGGACGCACATATTCATTGGCATTGCGTTCATTGAGAGCAGGCTTAAATTCTTCAGGCGAATAGCATTCCCATACTGTGTGAGGTTCAAACTCAACATAGGTTTTGTACATATGCTTAAAAAGCTTGTACGCCAACCGGTGAGCCTCTTTATAAAATCCGTAATTGGCAAGGCCTTTAAGGGCAGCATAAGCTGTGGGAAGCCACACAGACCCTCTCCAGTATCCACCCTTTGAGTTGAAATCAGGGTCACTCCTTGAAAGGGATACAAACGGAACAGTCCCACCAAAGGTATCAGGATTTGACAAATGCTTCACAAGGTATTCTGCCTGTTTTTCAGATGCTACGCCTGCAGTCATCGTCCAATAAGAGGCAATTGTCATAACCTTGTAAAATTCATGGGTATCACAGTTAATATCATAATAAAAGCCGTCTGTTTCATCCCAATAAAGGCTGTTTATAATTTCCTTCTTTTCGGAATACCGCTTGTTCCACTCTTCTTCCTGCTCCCTGTCACCTGCTATCGCAAACAATTTTGAAATCATATTTGCCGCAAGAGCCTGCTGACATATGGCATCCAACCACAGCATATCCGGATTGTTTGGACGTTGTTTTTCGGCGTGCTCACCGATTTTTCCTCTGGGGGTATTATCCATGCCGGATCTTCCTCCCTCCCATTTATAACCGTCCTTTTCAGCTATGAGACAGGTAGGTACGTGTACACCTTCAGGAATTACTTTTTCACGAAGATTTTCCATCCATTCATAATGCTTCTGCAAGAATCTGTGCTCATATAAAAGCTCTTTTATGCGTTCAATGTCACCGCTCATCATGGCATTTTCATATTCCACCCATGCAAAAAGCGGTGGATTGTCAGCGATATGTATCTTAATTTGGTAAAGCTCTCCCAAAACAGCCCCTGTCCATCTTGAATCGTCACTCTGAGGAATAATCAAGGGCAGGCTTTTGCCGTTATATAACACCTCATAGAAATTATTAAGTGTTTCAATACCCGGAAAGGCTTCTCTTGCATATTTACAAAAAAGAGACATAAAGCATGAATCCCATATCCACACTTGTGTTTCACAAAAAGCCTCATCCATATATGGTGTTTGGGGCATTCCATCAATATTCTTTATATGTTCGAAAGCAATTTCCCATGCTTTTTCGTAAAATTCCAAATACTCAGGCTTATCTTCACAAATCGGTGTTGGAATATATTCTCGCCAGTTTTCACATCCAAAATTATGAGCCATAAATTTCTCTTCCATATTTATTACTTTTTTCAACTATCCCTTTACGCCGCCAATATTGATTCCCCCAAGGATTCGCTTCTGGAATACCGCAAATATTATAAAGGGCGGTATTGATGCAAACACAAGTGCCATAAAGTAGGTGTTCATCTGTATGCTGGTATCGCTTTGAAGTCTATAAATCTTCAGCGGTACAACTGCATTCTTGTCAAGTACAAGAAGGGGTGTAAAGAAATCTGACCAAGCTGCAGAAAGTACACCTATTGACTCATATATAATTACGGGCATTGCAAGAGGCAGCATTATTCTGAAAAATACCCCGTAGTTCGAGCAGCCGTCTATCTTTGCCGCCTCTACATATGAATTTGAAAGGGCATCAAATGCATTTTTGAAGAGAAGTACCGCAAAAGTATCCGCCCCTGCTCCAAGCCACATCGGCCAGTATGTATCAAGAAGGCTTACTCCCCAGCCGTTGTCTGCCGCAAAGGGAAAGTGCAGATATGATATATAGT
>SVKC01000040.1 GCA_015068655.1 Oscillospiraceae bacterium | reverse complement strand
AAGTTAGAAAAAGAGAACATTATGAGAAACCCAGCGTAAAACGTAAGAAAAAGTCAGAAGCTGCAAGAAAGCGCAAGTTCAGATAATTTTTTACAGTTTATTAAGCCGCCCTCGAAATGCGATGGCGGCTTTTAAATTTAAAAGCGATAGAATATTGAGAAAAGGAGAAAACTAATGGATATTAAAGAAACACTTATGCAGGATTTGAAGTATGCTATGAAGGACAAGGATACTATAAGAAAAAACACTGTTACTATGATTCGTTCCGCGATACTTCAGTTTGAAAAGGACAATCTTACCGAGCTTGATGAGGAAGGTGTTCTCGACATTATAGCGAAAGAATTGAAAAAACGCCGTGATGTTCTTCCTGAATATGAAAAGAGTGGAAGGGACGACCTTATTGGCGATATTAAGCGTGAAATTGAAATTCTTCTTGCTTATCTTCCAAAGCAGCTCACAATGGAAGAACTTGAGGTTATTGTTTCGGAGGCTATTGCTGAAACAGGTGCAACTTCAATGAAGGATATGGGAAAAATTATGGCAACTGTTATGCCAAAAACAAAAGGCAGAGCAGATGGAAAAATGATTAATGCCATTGTAAAGGAAAAATTATCATAACTACTGTCAAGCTGAATACGGAGAAATGCTTATGAGTAATATTTTTGTGCCGAAGACCTTTGTGGATTCGGTTTTCGACATAAATACCGAAATGCTTCGGGAAAAAGGCATAAAGGCCTTTGTTTTTGATATTGACAACACCCTTGCAACCTATGCAATGCCCGTGCCTGACGAAAAAACAGCTCTTTGGCTGAAAGAGCTTCAGGCTCAAGGCTTTGGGGTTTGTTTTGCGTCCAACAATTCCGAAAAGCGTGTAAAAGCCTTTGCGGAGAGTGTAGGAATACCATATATTTCAAGAGCTATGAAGCCCTTGAAAAGACATCTGATGCGTGCTTGCAAAAATATGGGAGCTTCACCCGGGGAGACAGCGCTGGTCGGTGACCAGTTGTTCACAGATGTGTGTGGCGGAAACCGTATGGGAATGTATACTATTCTTGTGAAGCCTATTTCTGAGGTTGAGGACGGATTTGTCAAGTTCAAACGAAACTTTGAACGAAAGATGATGAAAAAAATGAAGGGTGACAGGTGATATTATGGGAGCTGTTTTTGGGCCGGCAGGCAATTGCGAGGATTTTTATGCGGCAAAGCACAAATCGTCTCTTGAGGCACCCTTCTGGGTGAAGGAAAACGGACTTGGTGCATATGAGTATCAATGCGGCAAAGGCGTAAAAATTTCCGATGAAGCGGCGTTGCAGCTCGGAAAAAATGCATCGGAGTGCGGAATATTTCTGTCTGTTCATGCACCATACTATATCAGTCTTTCCTCCGTGGAGGCGGAAAAAAGAGATAACAGTATCATATATATACTGAAAACTCTTGAAACTGCAAGGTGGATGGGAGCAAAACGGATAGTTGTTCATTCGGGCTCCTGCGGAGAGATTACACGGAAAGAGGCACTGGAGCTTGCGAAGGATACTCTTTCCAGAGTAATACGTGAAGCGGATGCTGCCGGATTTGGCGATATTGCAATTTGTCCTGAAACTATGGGAAAGGTGAAGCAGCTTGGTACTGTTGATGAGGTTTGTGAGCTTTGCAGTCTGGATGAACGGCTTATTCCGACAATTGATTTCGGGCACGTGAACTCTCAAACACTCGGCGGCTTGAAAACCTTTGAGGGATATGTGAAGATATTTGATACTATTCACAAAAAGCTTGGCGAAGAACGATTGAGAAAGTTTCATGCTCATTATAGCCGTATTGAATATACCAACAGCGGTGAGAAAAAGCATCATCGTTTTGACGAAAAAGAGTTTGAGCCTGAATTTGACCCCATTGCAGAAATAGTGGCAAGGAGGGATTTGTCACCTGTGATTATTTGTGAATCACGTGGGACGCAAACCAGAGATGCTGTTGAGCTACAAAGAATATACCGGGAGGCAAAAAATGCGGAAAAAATTTGACGGACTTTTTGAAAAATGCGATGGTGTGTTGCTTACGTCCTCTCATAATATGCGTTATGTCAGCGGATTCTCAGGGGGAGAGGGTGCTGTTTTGATAACGAAGAAACACCAGCTCCTGCTTACGGATTCGCGGTATACGGAACAGGCACAGACAGAGGCGAAAGGCTTTGAAGTTGTTGAGACCAATGATTGGATAAAGGAAACAGCAGATTTTTTGGGACAGAATGGATTGAAAGCGGTTGCTTTTGAGGATGACAGGTTTTCTGTTGCGGAATACAACAAACTGAAGGAGCTTGCATCCGAATGTGAGTTTGTTGCATCAAAAACGGAAATTGGCAAGATGCGGATGGTGAAAACAGCAGAAGAACTGGACAAAATCCGAAGAGCCGAAGAAATCGGATGCAGAGCTTTTGAATATATTCTGGATTATATAAAACCGGGAGTGAAGGAAAGGGACCTTGCCCTTGAAATTGAATACTTTATGCGAAAGAATGGTGCATCAGGGACATCCTTTGATACTATTGCCATTTCGGGAACCAATACAAGTCTTCCTCACGGAGTGCCTACGGACAAAAAGGTGGAAAACGGTGACTTTGTAACCTTGGATTTTGGTTGCGTACTTGAGGGCTATTGCTCGGATATGACGAGAACAATTGTGGTCGGAAAGGCAAGTGACAAACAGAAGAGAATATACAATACTGTGAAAGCCGCCCAGCAGATAGGCTTGGATGCAATCAAAAAAGGTGCGAGATGTGCTGACTGTGATAAGGCGGCAAGAGATTATATAGATTCCTGTGGTTACGGTCAGTATTTCAGGCATTCTCTCGGTCACGGTGTGGGACTTCTTGTCCATGAGTTACCAAATCTTTCTCCAAAGTCGGAGCTTGTACTTGATGAAAATATGGTAGTGAGCTGTGAACCGGGAATTTACATTCCGGGCTTTGGCGGGGTGAGAATTGAAGACCTTGTGGCGGTGACAAAGGACGGCTGTGAAAACTTAGCGAGGGTTACAAAAGATTTGATAGAATTGTAATAAAGATAAAAGTGCAGGTGTGATTGTAAACTACTTGCACTTTCTTTGATTTTATGGTATTATTTAGTCAGATACAACGATTGTTTAAAGGAGTGGTTTTGTGAAAAAGCTTTTAGCGGTTGTTTTGGTATTTGTTTTTGTGCTTTCAGGTGTTTCAGCTTCGGCAGCATATGTGAATGTGACACTTCCCCAATTTGATGTAACTATCAACGGGGTTGTTGTTGAAAACGAAAACAGACAGTTCCCTTTGATTGTTTACAAGGATATAACATATGTGCCCATGACATATTATGATTGCCGTTATATGGGGCTTACTACTCTCTGGGACAATGACACAAATACTTTTTCGGTGGGAAAAGGGGAAGTTACTGCGGCTTATCGTGATTATATATGGCAATGGGAAAACGGCAAAACACACAGGGCGGATGTTTGCGAATTTAATGTACTCGTAAATGAAAAGCCCATTGAAAATTCAAAAGAGGAATACCCATTGCTTACGTTCAGGGATGTTACATATTTCCCGCTGACATGGCGTTTTGCTGTGGAAGAGTTTGGCTGGAAATATTCCTTTGATTTCGAGAAGGGTCTATGCATAGAATCGGATAACAACTATCCGAAAAAGCTTGAGCTTCCCGGAATTTCGGGAGATATGGCAACTGACGGTGAGTATTATTATTACAATGGCAATTCGGGAGACAAAAATGTAGTTTTCAGAGTGTCTGTTTCAGACACATCCAATCCGTTAATAATATACGAGCTGCCTGTGGAAAGTATGGGAATGAGCAAAAGAGCAGGCTTTACGGAAAGAGAAGGTTCTGTGTATTTTCAGTATACTGTGGGACATTCTCCTATTATGAGCACAACGCATTATCGGAAAATCAACAAGGATGGTACGGTTTCGGATGAACTGCCGCCAAACTATCAGGACGGAAAACACGGGTATTCGGAATTTTCGGTGAAGGAAGACGGAATTTTCGTCAAAGGTGTGAACAAATATGTTGACAGCGGAACATCTTTCACATTTGAAAAAGACGGTATTGAAACTGTTGTTCCCGAACCTCCGGGACGTGTGCGTGTAGGAAGGCAGAGAAACGGGTTGAGGGTTGAGGTGTCAATGCCTGCTTGTGTCCGTGTTTTTGAAGGGAAGATTTATTACACAGCAACAGACCTTGATTCAGGAAAAGACAGTGCCTTGTATTGTATTGATACAGAAACGGCAGAAACAAAAAAGCTGATTGACGGAGTTTGCGGATTTCACGTATTCAAGGGCTGGGAAAATAAAATACAGAAGGACAGCACGATGATTCTGTTTGACCAAAACGGAAATATTCACAGATATACGGAAGAAACAGGAGAAATTCGTGATATTGAAGGTGTTAATGGAGAAGAAGGACTTATTCTTCATTCGGCAATAGGAGATTATTCTGTCATTACTGTGCAGAAAGCCGTTGGCGGCAACAGAACAGTTGTGAAGGCGTTTGCGTGCTATGCATCAGGGGATGCAAGTGTGAACGGAGCGGTATTGCTTGATACAACTGTCGGTACGGTTGTGATACGGGTTGCAGAGAGCGGAAAGCTTTGTGTTTATCAGTACGGGGAAGCTCCGGGTGAGGAAAAAAGACTTATGGTTCTTGATGAGAAATACTATCAGCCAATTTTTTGTTCATCGGATGCGGTGAGTGATGTGGTTATTTTCGGAGATACTTTATTATATAGAATAGGAGAAGACAGCATATATAAGGTCGAGCTTGAATGAGGAACAGGAGGCAATCGGAATGGATGAAAACAAGAAATCGGATATTCCGATGACTTTGGAGGATGCTTACAAGAAACTTGACAAAATGCTTACGAAAAAGCAGAAAGAGGCTGTCGGAAAAGCTACAAGGGATGAGCTGTTCCTGATGCATTTCGGTCTTGGCTTGCGCATAAGGAATGAATGGTTTTATCCTGCAATAGATAATGGGCTGATGAAGCATTTTCTGGATAATGGCGTAATTCATCAGGATAGTGCGTCTATGTTTGTTATTGAAGGTTACAGGAGGTACCTGAGCGGAAGACCTTGTGATATAAGAGCTGTATTGGGCTACAAAACAATAGAAAAATAAAGTGTTTCCCGTAGGAAAAACCATTGCAAACAAAATATCTTAATAAAAAAATGGAATATTTTAAAATTTTCCTTGATTTTTTTTCAATAGTAGTATACAATATAATGTAGAATAAAGTTATTAGGAGGAAATACCAATGATATCTGCTGGTGAATTCAGAAACGGCATTACGTTTGAATTTGAAGGCAATGTTTACCAGGTTGTTGAATTTCAGCATGTAAAGCCCGGTAAAGGTGCTGCGTTCGTAAGAACAAAAATGAAGAACATCGTTACAGGCGGTGTTGTTGAAAGAAGCTTTAACCCCACAGAAAAGGTTCCCAAAGCTCATATCGAAAGAAAGGAAATGGAGTATCTCTATGAAGACGGCGGTCTTTATTACTTCATGGATGAAGACTATGAACAGACACCCCTCAGTAAAAACGAGTTGGGTGATGCTCTCAAGTTTGTAAAAGAAAATATGAAGGTTATGATTCTTTCATACAAGGGCAACGTTTTTGCCGTTGAACCCCCAACATTTGTTGAGCTTATGGTTACAGCTACAGAGCCCGGTGTTAAGGGTAATACAGCTACAAACGTTACAAAGCCTGCAACAGTTGAAACAGGTGCGGTTGTTACTGTCCCCGCGTTCATCAACGAAGGCGATATGATTAAGATTGACACAAGAACAGCTGAATATCTTGCGAGAGTTTAGTTTTGTGCTTCGCAACCCGGACGGATGCTGTCCGGGTTGTTTTTCAGTTTTACTCTTTACTGTTTGGCAATTATGTGCTAAGATATATTTAACAATTTTATTTTGAGGAGGCGACTATAATGTCAGAATTAACAAACCGTGCGGCTTATCTCAAGGGGCTGGCAGACGGTATGAAGATTGATAAGGAAAAGGATGAAGCAAAGCTTCTTGCGGCTATAATTGATTTTTTGGGTGACATTGCGGACAAGGTTGATGCAATTGATGATGAACAAGGCTTCATTGCTGATGAGCTTGATGATGTCGAAGAGGCAGTTGATGTTCTCGGAAATGTTGTTTTCGGTGAATATGATGATGACTTTGAATATGACTATGACGACGATGATGACACCTTCCAGATTTGCTGTCAGGGCTGCGGTGAGGAAATTTGTCTTACATCTGAAGACCTTATGGACGGCGAAATTCTTTGCCCCAATTGCGGCGACACAATTGAATTTGATTTTGATTGTGACGGTATGTGCGAAGATTGTGACGGCTGTGACGAAGAATAATTTTGAAAGAGGGTTGGTTTTCCAACCTTCTTTTTTTCACCATTTTTCTCCTTTCTGTGTAGAATAATACAGGTGTTGTTGCACCTTAATACATTGAAAGGGTTGGAAAAATGAATGAAATTGTAGTTGCTTTTTTGCTAACGGCTTTGGCAGGATTGTCTACGGGCTTGGGTGGACTGACTGTTTTTTTGCGAAAAAAAATGAATACGCGGTTTCTGGCTTTTTCTCTGGGACTTTCGGCGGGTGTGATGCTTTATATTTCCTTTGTTGAGCTTTTTGCAAAGGCAAACAGCACGCTTGGTGAGATTTATGGAGAGAAACCCGGGACGCTTTTGAGCATAACTGCTTTCTTCGGAGGAATTGCGGTTGTTGCTCTTGTGGAGAGATTTATTCCCGAAAACGGAGGGGGAAAGATTGCAGAAAAAGGCAATGGCCTTATGCGTACGGGCTTGATAACGGCTTTGGCTCTTGCACTACACAACTTTCCTGAGGGTCTTGCAACCTTTGTGTCGGCTCTTCAGTCGCCGGCACTTGCAATACCGATAGTTGTTGCAATCGCTATCCACAACATACCAGAGGGAATTGCTGTGGCAGTACCTATATATTATGCGACACAAAACAGAGGAAAGGCTTTTTGGTACTCTCTTTTGTCAGGATTGACAGAGCCTCTTGGTGCGATAGCCGGCTATCTTGTGCTGATACCATTCCTGAGCGATACAGTGAATTATATGGTTTTTTCGGCAGTGGCAGGAATAATGGTGTTCATTTCCGTTGCTGAGCTTTTGCCTGCAGCAAGAGAATATGGTGATGATGTACCGGCTATTGTCGGTGTTGTTGCCGGGATGCTTGTTATGGCAATAAGTCTTGTGGGTTTCTTGTGATGTGTTTGGTAGGGGGCTGTAGCAAAATGAAGTTTTCGGGACGGGATGGAACCCGTCCCCTACATATATTGTGTACCTCATTTTTTTGTAACACAATTTGTAGGGTTCGGTTTCCACGCCGAACCGCTTTTTTCATTTTGCTACAGCCCCTTCAAAATTTTTCCAAGTTTTTTAAAAAAAACTATTGACAAATAAAAAATAAATGTTATAATAATAGTAACAGTTATCAATATTGAAATGAGGTGCTGTTATGGTAACAACCAAAAGAAGCCGGCAGAGAGAGGCGATACTTGAAGTAGTTCAGTCTACAAAGTGTCATCCTACAGCCGACTGGGTTTACGCCGAAGTGAGAAAGCTTATTCCAAATATCAGTCTTGGTACTGTATACAGAAATCTTTCTATGCTGGCGGAAAACGGTACAATTCAAAAGTTGAATATCGGCACAACGGTTGAACATTTTGACGGGAATCCCCATATACATTATCACGTTTGCTGCACAGATTGCGGACGGATTGATGATATTGAGGCTGAACCGCTGAAAAATATAAACACCTGGGCTGCCGAAAATTTCAACGGAGAAATTTATGAACACTATACTATGTTTGTAGGAAAGTGTTCGGAGTGTAAAAGTGTTAAAAATTAATATTTATTTTTAGGGGGAAATTTATTATGAAAAAGTATGTATGTTCAGTATGTGGTTATGTTCATGAGGGAGACGCTCCTCCCGCAGCTTGCCCTGTTTGCAAGGTTCCGGCTGAAAAGTTCAAGGAAATGCAGGAAGGTGCTGCTCTTGCGGCAGAGCATGAATACGGTGTTTATGGCAAAACAGTGAAGAATAATCCTGATATTTCAGAAGAAGACAAGAAGTATATTTTTGAACAGCTTATGGCAAACTTCAATGGTGAATGTGCTGAGGTTGGTATGTATCTTTGCATGGCAAGAATTGCTCACCGTGAAGGTTATCCCGAAATCGGACTTTACTGGGAAAAGGCAGCTTTTGAGGAAGCTGAGCACGCTGCAAAGTTTGCGGAGCTTCTCGGCGAGGACCTTGAACCCAATATGAAAGCTACTACAAAGGATAATCTCAAATGGAGAGTTGACTGTGAGTACGGTGCTACACAGGGTAAATTTGATCTTGCTTCCTGTGCAAAGAAAAATGGTCTTGATGCAATTCATGACACAGTTCATGAGATGGCCAGAGACGAGGCTCGCCACGGCAGAGGCTTGGAGGGCTTGCTCAAGAGATATTTCTAAAAAGTCAATAGGTGTGCCATTTTGACGCGCCTTGACAAAATATAGAGAGGTGATTTTTGTGTTGGACGCAAAGGTTTCAAAGCTTATTAATGAACAAATTAACAAAGAATTATATTCTGCGTATTTATATCTTGATTTTTCCATATACTATGAAGAGCAGGGGCTTGACGGCTTTGCCAACTGGTATATGATTCAGGCTCAGGAAGAGCGTGACCACGCTATGCTTATGCTCAAATATCTTCAGAATAATGGCGTCAGAGCAACCCTTGATGCGATTGCAAAGCCGGACAAAGAGTTTTCGTGCCTTATGGATCCGCTGAAGTTTGGTTTTGAACACGAACAGTATGTGACAAGTCTGATTAATGATATTTATGCTGCGGCATATGATGTAAAAGACTTTCGCTCAATGCAGTTCCTTGACTGGTTCGTGAAGGAGCAGTGTGAGGAAGAAAAAAATGCTGATGATATGATAAAAAAGATGGAGCTTTTTGGCAACGATTCAAAGGGATTATATTCTCTTGATGCGGAATATGCAGCAAGAGTTTATACAGCTCCGTCGCTTGTACTTTAAATTATGATTGGAGGAAAAGAAAATGAATAAGTATGTATGTCCGTGCGGATATGTTTATGACCCTGAAATCGGTGACCCCGACAATGGTATCGCTCCCGGCACACCTTGGGAGGACGTTGCAGAAGATTGGGTATGCCCTGTTTGCGGTCTGGGCAAAGACGCCTTTGAAGAAGAGTAAAGAATCTTCTCAAAAAAGTCAGAAAAAAAGGAGCTTTGTACATTTGTGCAAGGCTCTTTTTTTGACTTCTCAATTTGTTTTTGTTAAAGCCAATCAACAAAGAAATTTCGTGATAGACCAAAACCCATAAAGGCGATTACAAGAATTAGTATAACGCGGTAATCTGTGAGAAAACGGTTTGTTTTTCTTGCGAGCTTCACATTGAAGAGAATATCGAGGTTGAGTAGTATCACTATTGCAAGAACATAAAATATTCCGCAGAATATACCGGGATTAAATCGGAAAGCTTCCTGAAAGTTTCCGATTGAAAAGTTGTAAATACATCTTGTGCCGCCACAGCCGGGACAGATTATTCCTTTTGCGTAATATACACATTCGGAAAGCCCTGTGCGGAACATAAAAAGTGTTACAGGCTTCAGACAAAAGCTGAAGCCTGTAAGTAATATGTCCAGTAAAATAATCAAAAACCGTTTGTTTTTTAGAATTTTCATAGGCATATCAGTTCGTTTCCGAATATTACATATTTCCCATAATGAGAAGTACAATGTATGCAATGAAGTAGATAACTATTCCAACAAGAGCAAGTGCTGAAATAATTGTACCTGCAAGTGCCATACCATTTTTCATACCTGCTTTTTTGGATTTTGAAAGACCGATGATTCCCACAATCAATCCGGCAATGGAAAGAGGCGCGCTGAGAAAAGCGAGACAGCAGGAAACAACTACAGAAACAATACTAAGTACCAGTGATACAATACCGAGAACCTTGCCGGGATTTTTTTCAGGAGCAACAGGCATAGCGGGTGCTGTGGGAGCGGTAGGTGCAGCCGGTGCAATGGGAGCAACTGACTCAACAGGTTCAGCAGGAGCAACAGGCTCAGCAGGCTCAACGGGAGCAACAGGCTCAACCGGAGCGACGGGTTCAGTGGGAGCTGAATTCTGGAGTGCAGCTCCGCAGCCTGTACAGAATGCAGCAGGTGTGTCTAATTTTTTTCCGCAATTTGGACAAAACATAATTTTCTCTCCTTGTTTTTATTAAATAATATTTGATATTATTGTAATATATACTGCAAAAAATGTCAAGAAAAAAAGAATTTTGGAAAAACTATTGAATTTTGGAAAAACTATTGACAAAGAAAGATCATTATGCTATATTAACTGTAT
Source organism: Oscillospiraceae bacterium (assembly GCA_015068655.1). GTDB lineage: Bacteria > Bacillota > Clostridia > Monoglobales > Monoglobaceae > SIG440. Next base: position 7,919 of record SVKC01000040.1, on the reverse strand, counting down.
TAATACAAATAATACAGTTAAGGAGGTGAGCGGATGATAAATCTGGACTATAAGGACAGCAGAACAATTCATGAACAGATTGAGGATGAGCTAAGGAAGCTGATTATAAACGGAATTCTTGCTGAAAATGAACAGTTGCCTTCTGTGAGAGAGCTTTCGGTAAGTCTTACGGTGAATCCAAATACGGTTCAAAGGGCTTACAAGCAGCTGGAGCAGGACGGATTTATTTACAGCATCAAGGGAAGAGGAAATTTTGTGGCACCTGTTTCAAAAAACAATACGGAGAAACGGTGCGAAGAGCTTTTTGATGCTCTCAGAACGACAACTCAGGAGCTGGCGTTTTTGGGGGAGGAAAAAGAAAAGCTCATTAATGTTATTAATAATGTATTCTTGGAAAAGGAGGAATCCTGATGATAAAGGTAAAAGGCCTTACAAAGTTCTTTGATGATTTCAAGGTTCTTGATGATGTCAATATGGATGTCAGAAAAGGAACAATATATGGACTTATCGGTCCCAATGGTGCAGGAAAAACTACTCTTATAAATCACATAAACGGGGTGCTTTTTCCGAAATCTGGTGAAATAACTGTTGATGGTGAAAATGTGTTTGAGAATGAAGCTGTGAAGCAGAAGGTACTGAATATTTCGGACGAATGGTTTTTTTACAGTACATATACCATAAGAGAAATGATGAAGTTCTATCGCAGTATTTATGCAGACTTTAATATGGAGAGATATGAAGCTATCGGAAAGCTTTTTGGGATAGATGAGAGACGCCAGATAAGGAAGCTTTCCAAGGGGATGAAAAAACAGGTTGCTTTTTGGCTTAGCTTGTCTGCAATGCCTGATGTACTTATTCTTGATGAGCCTCTGGACGGTCTTGACCCGGTAATGAGAAAGCAGGTTATGAATCTTGTTATCGGAGATGTTGCGGACAGAGAAATGACGGTACTTGTTTCCTCCCACAATCTTCGTGAGCTTGAGGATATATGTGACTGGGTAGGGATTATTCACAAGGGGAAAATGATTATTGAAAAGCCTCTTGATGACCTGAAGGGCAGTGTCCACAAGTATCAGCTGGTTTTTGGGGCTGAAGGAGAGGATAGTCTTCAAACGATGGATAACATCCTTCATATTTCAAAAACAGGGTCGGTATTCAGTGTGATTATCAGAGGTGAACATCAGGAAACGGACAAACAGCTTCAGGCTTTGAAGCCTGTTCTTTGTGAACGTATCGGACTTACTCTTGAGGAAGTATTTATTTATGAGTTGGGAGGTTTGGGCTATGACTTCAAGAACATCATTGTTTAATACGGGGATTTTCAAATCTACGCTGAAACGGAATCTTTGGGGTTCGGTGCTTTATGCGGTTTTGATTTTTATGTCAACAACCCTTGTTGCATTGTTCAGTATCGACACTGATGACGAGTGGTACAAAATAAGCCGCAGCGGTGTGTCTCTCATTCTCAGTGAGCAGTATCTTTTGCTGCCGATGGTGATGGCGTTTGTGGTGCCTTCAATTGTTGCTTTGCTTGTGTACAGATATGTACATTCGAAAAAGGCTTCTGTTTTTGTTCACAGCTTGCCTGTTTCGAGAACTGCAAATTATATTTCAACGGTGCTTGCGGCTCTTACGCTTATGGCTGCTCCAATAGTGCTTAATGGCCTGATTATGGCAGTTCTCAGCTGTACGGTTTATGGCGAGTTTTTCACTCTTGCATCGTGCTTTGTGTGGATGGGAATGAATCTTGCCACGGTTTTTATGATGTTTTCGGTGGCAAGTATTTCGGCTATGCTCACGGGAAACAGCTTTGCAACTGTTGCGATAAATGGTCTTTTTCATTCAGTTGTGCTTATTTTGACAGGGAGCTTTTCAACCCTGATGTCAACCTTTCTTTATGGCTTTTCCAATGAGTCGGCACGGGAAATACTTCACAAGGCTCAGGAATGGAATATGATTTACTTTATGGCAGAAGCGGCAGACAATATGAACCGAAAATCAGCAGAGACATTCGGTTGGGGAATCTTTTTGTGGCTTATGGCTTTGTCGGCAGTATTTTATGTTCTGGCATATTGTCTTTACAGAAAACGCAGAATGGAAACAGCAGAGGATATTGCGGCTTTTGCGTGCCTGAACCCAATATACAAGTATGTCTTGACCTTTTTGACAGCTCTTGGAACTTTCGGGCTTCTAAGTCAGCAGATATACTATCATCCGATGCTTCCTGTTACGGTTACGATTATTCTGAGCTTTATTGTATACTTTGCAATTGAAATGATGTTGAAAAAGAGCCTGAAGGTCTGGAACAAGTGGAAGGGCTACGGAGCTTTTCTTGCGGCTTTTGCAGGGCTTATGTGCTTCGTTGTGTTCACAAGCTTTTTTGGTTATGAAACACGGGTTCCGGAGACTCAGGAGGTTGAAAAGGTTGCAATTTATGAATACTACTATCAGGACGAAAAACCATGGCTTTCGGACAGTGAGATTATTGAATGTGCTGTTGAAACCCAGAAAAAACTTACTGAAAAATCAAGAATAGTAGATTTTCCGGGACAGAAGCAAGGCTATTTTTCAGGAATAAATATAAGGTATATGTTGAAAAATGGTCAGGAAATTATACGGCGTTATGATGTGACCGAGAATGAGCTGTTTGAGATAAACGAGGAGCTTTATAAATCCGAAACCTACAAGAAACGTACTTTGGAACTCTTTGCGGCAGAGGGAAAAGAAATCTATGAAATTTATATTGCGGGACACAGTATGGTGATAGACGACAAAGAAAAAGCTCAGGAACTTTTTGCGGCACTTAAAGCTGATGTGCTCGCCCTTGATTATTCCGAGTATTCAGGAGGTTCATGGGATGCAGATGTGAATATTGAGTACGTTGAGCAAGGTCAAAACGAATATGACGAAAGTCGTTTTGGCTATGCTAATATGAGTATAAATTCCAATTTTAAGAATACTATGAACTGGCTTCGTGAAAATGGAATTGACAAGCAATTGTTTCAGTATTTGGGTGACAGCTTCTGCGTTATGACCTTTGATAAATGGAAAAAGGCATCGGAATATATTGAGCAGAAGAACCAGACAACAGGTGCAACAAGTGCTGCTTACAAACGTCTCAACATAAGTGATATTCCGGGAATAAAGGTGATAACCTTTGCTGAAGCAATGGAGGGACTTTGTGATTTCGTTCTATACACTCCCGTGAGAAAAATTCCAGACAAGGAGATTTCATATTATCTTTGTTCGGTTGATGCCGAAGGTGATATTCGCATTGTAGCATCGTTCTATGATGACGGAGCGGATATTATGAAATATGTAAAATAGTTTTTGAGAGCACCGATTTTGGTGCTCTCATATTTTGCGTCAGGATTGGACAAAATAAGCATTATATTATTTACTTTTTTTCGATTTCGTGATAAGATACAACAAGTAGTTATTTTGAAGGAGAGTTGTTTTTTATGCTTATAGATTTTCATACACACGCATTTCCTGAAAAAATTGCAACCAGAGCTATTGATAATCTGAGTTTTGCATCGGGAGGTCTTATTCCTCAGCACGGAGGAACGCCTGACAGTCTCAAAGAAGAAATGAAAAAGGATGGTGTTGATATTTCGGTCGTTCTGGGAATTGCAACAAATCCGCAACAGCAGACCAATGTGAATAACTTTGCGGCGGAAATGAACAAGGAGGAGTATTTTGTTGCCTTTGGTTCTGTGCATCCCGATGCACCTGATGCTCTCTGTGAGCTTGAACGAATCAAGACCTTGGGACTCAAGGGTGTGAAGCTTCATCCTGAATATCAGGGGTTTTTTGTGGATGATGAAAAAATGAAGACTATATACAGAAAAATATCAGAGCTTGGGCTGATAACCGTATTTCATGCGGGGCACGACTATGGATACAATGAGCCGTTTCGGTGTATGCCTGAAGCAATGGCGAGGGCACTCAAGTGGTTTGATGCACCGGTTGTTGCGGCACATTGGGGTGGAGCAGGCTGTGCAAAGCAGGTGGTCGAACAGCTTTGCGGCAGGGATATTTGGTTCGATGTATCCTTTGGCTATGGAAATATGCCAAAAAGCTTTGCTCAGGAAATTCTGGACAAGCATACTCCTGACAGACTTCTTTTCGGTTCGGATATGCCCTGGCACAGACCGTCCTGGGAAAAGAGACTTGTGGAAACTCTTGATATTTCAAAAGAAGACAAGGAAAAGATTTATTACAAAAATGCAATGAAGCTGCTTGGGATTTAGGTGTTTTCAAGATGTATAATGTTTTTTGTATAATAGGACATACGTAGTTTTCTATTATATAAAAAGGAACGGTTGTGAACCGTTCCCTACGGACAATATTCAAACTATTTTGTAAAAGTACGTTCTTTCTGTATTTGCCTGCGGTAAATTCACATATTCCATTGGGAGAGGCAATGTTCAGGTGGGCTGTTTTTCAAAGCCGTTTAGTCACAGGTCACGGTGCCGTCGCCGTTGACGGGGATTGCATCTCCGAGGAAGGTGGGCTTGGGCTTCAAAATACAGCCGAAAAAGTCTTTTACTCTTGCGGCAATCTCGCGGACGTCACGTGTGGCTTGTCCTGCGTAGAGACGATAGTCGCTGTTCGTGCCTATGGCATCAAGTCCAAGATGTCTTGCGATATATACACCTCGGTAGAGGTGGTATTTCTGTGTTACGACGATTATGCTTTCGGCACAGAAAACATCTTTTGCCCGATACATACTTTCATATGTGGAAAAGCCTGCGTGATCCATAAAGATGTCTTCTTCGGGAACCCCGTATTTTATGGCGTATTCACGCATTATGTTTACCTCATCATAGCCTTTTTGTCCATGGTCGCCACTCATAAGAAGCTTCGGAGCGGTATTGTTTTTGTATAGCTCAACAGCTTTTTTTAGGCGGTCTTCAAGCATGGGACTTGGTGTGCCGTCGGGATAAACTCCGCAACCAAGCACAAGAATGCAATCATACTGTGAATTCATGGGTATTGTATCAACTGTATAAAAATGGTTTTCGGCACTGCTTTTTACGTGACAGTTTATACCGAAGACTGACAAAGCGGCAAGCAGAAACAAAAGTGTTGTTGATAATAACAAAGTAATAATAATTTTAAATGATTTTTTCATATTGTATCACCTTTTTTATGTTAACATATTTTCGGAAGTTTGTAAATAACGAATAAAAAAGCTTTCATGGGAGAAAATAAGAAGAAAAAGAAAGGTTGATATTATGTTCAAACATGAAAAGCTTCTTTTCCATCCGGTATCAGTTGAAAAACCCAATCCGCAGTATGCGGCACTGCTTCAGGAACAATTGGGCGGTGCAAATGGTGAGCTGAAGGCGGCAATGCAATATATGTCTCAAAGCTTTAGAATCAAGGATCCTGAAATAAAGGATTTGTTTCTTGATATTGCAGCAGAGGAACTTGGACATATGGAAATGATTGCCCAGACCATAAATCTTCTCAACGGACATGATGTTGATGCATCGTCTGTTCCTGCAGGAGAAATACAGACGCACGTACTGCTTGGGTTGAATCCGGGATTGATAAATGCTTCGGGATACTCGTGGACAGGAGATTATGTAAGTGTAACAGGTGATTTGTGTGCAGATTTGCTTTCGAATATTGCGTCGGAGCAGAGGGCAAAGGTGGTTTATGAATACCTTTATCGTCAGATTGATGACAAGCAGGTGCGGGAAACAATAGATTTTCTACTGAATCGCGAGGAGGCTCACAATGCAATGTTCCGTGATGCCTTCAACAAGGTGCAGAATACAGGTTCAAACCGTGACTTTGGTACAACAAAGGCGGCAAGAATGTATTTCAGTATGTCGGAGCCTTCAAAAAATCAGGAAAAAGAATTTGAAACAGAAGTGGACAAGGTTTCTTTCAAGGAATAATTGACACATAATGTTGTTGTCGAAAAATCAAAAGACTAATACGAAAAGTACATTAGGGTACTTTCAGACTACTGACAAAGTCAATGTCGGTGGTCATTTTTTTTGCAAAAAAAGCTTTAAAAAGCAAGTGAAATATGGTATAATCAAAGTATAGAAAACAGCGTAATAATGCGGGTTTGAAGGCGATTTTTGAGCAAAAATCTCCCCGGATGTAGAAAGCAGGGGGTAAAAACAACGGACAAAAAAATAAATCTGTGACAAAAGTGAGCAGACGAATAAACTCAAAAGCAGAGATTGTTTAAAGCTGAGATTGCAACAAAACAATGAGCAGACAAAGCAGACGAAACAGACAAAAATGAATTTAAAAAAATATAGAGTTTTGTATTAAAAAGATTATTTAAAATTTGTATAATGTATTGATTATTTGAAAAGATAATGTTATAATACAATTAAAAGTTGGTGGACATTACACGCAAATTTTAAATACGAGGTGTAGGGATGGATAATACTATTAAACGAGATACCTATTTGCAGAAACTTATTGAGAAAAAAGAAAATGGCTTAATTAAAGTTGTAACGGGCATAAGAAGATGCGGGAAAAGCTTTTTACTTTTTACTTTGTATAAGGACTATCTAATTCAAAGTGGAATTAAAGAAGAAAATATTATAGCAATCGCACTTGATGATGATAAAGACCTTAAATATCGTAATCCGGACGAGCTTTCAAAATATATTCGCTCCAGAATAACCAATGATGATATGTATTATATTTTGGTTGATGAAGTACAATATGCTATTTCAAAAGAAGAGTTGAAAAATCCGGAAAATATCAGATTGTATAATGTTTTGAACGGACTTATGAGACTCCGAAACGTAGATATATATGTTACGGGCAGCAATTCAAAAATGCTCACAAAAGATGTGTTGACAGCCTTTAGAGGAAGAGGCGATGAAGTTAAGGTTTATCCTATTTCCTTTAGAGAATATTACAATCATGTGGGTGGAGATAAATCAGAGGTTTATGAAGAATATGCTTTGTTTGGCGGTATGCCGCTTGTTTACGTTCAAAAATCTGACGCAGCAAAGATAAATTATTTACGCGGCTTGTTTGCAGAAACATATTTTAAGGATATTATTGAACGATATGATATAGAATTGCCTGAAGTATTGGAAAACTTAACGGATGATTTATGCTCATCAGTTGGCTCTCTCACAAACTCCACTAAATTGGCTGATACTTTAACATCGGTGAAAAGGATGCCAGTATCAAGCAATACGGTTTCAAAATATATTAACCATCTTACGGAGTCCTTCTTATTTAGCGAAGCAAAGAGGTACGATGTTAAAGGAAAAAAATACTTTGAATATCCGCTTAAATATTATTGCACAGACATAGGACTTCGTAATGCCCGTCTAAATTTCAGACAGCAGGAAGAAACTCACATTATGGAAAACATAATCTACAATGAACTTCTTGTGCGGGATTATTCGGTTGATGTTGGCGTTATAGAAATATGTGAAAGAAAAGATGGAAAAAGAACCAGAAAGCAATGTGAGATTGATTTTGTTGTTAATTTTGGTTCTAAAAAATATTATATACAATCTGCTTTGAATGTTAGTGATAGCGACAAACTGGAAACTGAAATAAGACCTTTTAAGCATACTAACGATTTTTTTAAAAAAATACTCATTACAAAAACAAGTATGAAGCCTTGGACTGATGAAGATGGTATTTTACATTTGGGCTTATATGAATTTCTTTTAAATGAAAACTCACTTGAGTTATAAACGGAAGGATTGAATCATTGTGAGTTTCCCAATGTTTACCCGGTAAAACTGATAATAGAAAAGGCCTGTGTTCGTTCTGAAAACGCAAATAAACCGAATGGTTTAGATAACATTTAGTTAATATCTCAAACCCCTGTAATATCAAGGATTTCAAGACTTTATTTTTTCCTTGACAGTTATTTGACAGTTGAGAAAATGTTTCTAATAATTCACAGTTTT
>SVKC01000070.1 GCA_015068655.1 Oscillospiraceae bacterium | reverse complement strand
TAATCATTGTTAAGCATAAAATAAATGATAAAATTCTTTTCATAATTACCCTCCAAATTAAAAACTTCCGCCTCGTCCGCCGTGTGTTCTGCCGGAGGAAGAAGTGTGCGTTCCTGAACTTGATTTTGGTTTTTCTGTTTTCGTAATATTTGAATACAGGAACAAATCTCTCGAAACTGCTATGTTCATACTTCCGGGTTTTATGTAATTTGCTGCATAATCATTTGCCACAGCCGTTTTCATTTTTTTGAGTTTCTTCCTCATCATCAGCCATGCAATCAGAAGCGGTGCGATAAGACATACGAGAATAACTCCAACCAGGTATTTTGTACTATACTGCTTCTCATTGTAGGGCTTGCCGTCCTTTGCCATTTGCAGAAGTTCATCTGTCGTTTCTATATATTCTTCAAATGCTTCATAATAATCGCTTTCCGAAAGATATGGCACAACGATACTTTCTAAATATTTCAGTCCGTTTGAATTAAAATACGTTAATCCCTTGCCGTGTGTTGTAAAGTGATATTCACGGGTGCTTGAGCAGATATACAGCATAATGCCATCGTCGTTTTCGCCTGCTCCGTAGCCTTGATAATCGTAAATATCGTCTGCACTTGCTTCAGCTGTGCTTGATGTCATATCACTTTCTGTATAAATCGCAACCTCAAAATCGTATTTTTCTCTGATCTTATCAAGCTCCTCATTCAACTCTGCAAGTTCTGACTGCATCAGATATCCGGCTTCATCAACAATGGGCGGATTCTCAAATGCTGCATATACCGGCAGGAACAAGGATAGCAAAAGTAAAGAAAGTAATAAACAAGAAAATATTTTCTTCATGATCCTTCACCTCCTTAGTGCAACAGTAGCCAGCCGATAATGGCCGCCGCCACATATGCAAATCCTGCCACCTTGGCAAAATATTTCCACTTTTTACCCTCGTCGATCGGATATTTTCCAACCACCTTTCCGGTTTGACCGTTAATTGCAAACTGATACATGTTATCCATGTATTTAATATTGAGCATCCATACCGGAAGAAGAGAATATCTAATCTTACCGTTTGAAAATCCGACTCTTGCACTTTCGGGAATTACCGCCGTGTAATGTCCGGTGGTATCGTTAAAAGCGGCAATGGTGGAGTTTTTCACTCTCTCGTTTGCCCTTTCTATACTTTCCTCTGCTGATACATCATATTTGTCAGCCAGATATCCCGAAAGATAAGCGCCCGAAAATTCTACTGCATCCTCATAATTGTATGGCTCCACTGCTTCCATATAGGCATCATCCGCCTTTTTAGAGCCATCAACAGGGATGTTGGCAAAGCCTACCTTTCCGCTTCGAAACAGTTTGTAATAATCTGTCTTTGTATAGTTATAGTTTGCATCACTCCATGCCGTTACCCTCTCAGCGTTATAGGAAACTGCCGCATCACAATCGCAGTCAAACATCCAGAATGGGACGTATACGCCTGCCATTTCTTCAATCTTCTTTTTGTTTTTAAAACTATCCGGCAGAAACGGTGCATTTTTGAAATCACCTTCAAAAGCCTCCATTGCAGCTTTTTTATTTAGCTTAAATGGAATGATGTAATCAGGCTTTAGTGTTCCTTCAAACTGTCCTTTGACAATGGTGGAATTGCCACAATAAGGGCATACGGTTGAGCCAAGTGTATCATCGCCCTGAATTTCTGCTCCGCAGGATGGACAGGAATAATTTGAAAGTGTAACTTCATTTGTATCTTCATAATTTCTTGGTGTATAATTTTCCCAATCAAACTTTGAAGTGCCGCTTGATGCATCAACACTATCCGCCATCTGCTGAATCGTATCAAGTGGAAAAGTGTTATCGCAAGACTCACATATTAAGTTCTGCGTTTCGGCATCAAACACCAAAGGTGCTGTACAACAAGGACATTGATAATTTTGAATTACATCCATGGAATTTACCTCCCTTCATAATGACAGAATACTTATTTTGCGATTTTTATCTCATTATTTTCTTGTGCACATTTTGTGCAACAAATTCCGCCGCCAAGCTCGTCTGAATATACGGAGCAATCCTCGCAAACCATATCCCCGCATATTTCGCAACGATTTAAGTTTAGCCTCACTTCGTTGTTTGCACGCTCATATGCCGCCGCATGTTCATTTGCATAAATGATTGCACGAGCTTCTCTTTCATCATTGGACAGAAAAGTTTTTTGTGCAAAGGCGCTGTTGAAGTCATAAGCCTGTGTTGGGATTGCCTTACCACAACAGTCGCAATAGAAAACAAACTTAAACTGTTTCATTGATGATTCATCTGTGTATTTTTTTGTGATTGGACTCAGCATCGTACTACCTCCTTTATCTATAATATATTTTTGCTTAAAAACATTCATTTTGTATATTGGCCCTAGGGCTACTTTTTCTGATTTGAGGGGTGGACTTAGGGTTACTTTTTGGGATTTTAGGGGGTAGACCCAGGGCTACCATGCCTGATTTTACGCCAAGAAAAGCGGCTTCGCCGCACCGCCTGCGGCGGAAGTGCGGAGCAATATCGCTTTTCTTATGCCATGTGCATTTTTGAAAAGCTATTGCTTTTCAAAAAAATTTGCACGGCA
>SVKC01000039.1:10133-19850 GCA_015068655.1 Oscillospiraceae bacterium | reverse complement strand
GAAATATAAAACATTTGTCAGGATATTGACAAACAATCTTTTTTATTGTATACTACAGAAGCATTAGAGATTTTCAAAATTTCACGAAAAAAAGGAGAATATTAAATATGAAGAAAATATTAGCTTTAGTTCTTGCGGCAATGCTTGTGCTGTCAGTAGCAGCTTGCGGCGGCAAGGATGAAGAAAAACCCGACACACCTGAAACAGAAATACAGCAAACAGAAGAAAACAAGGAAGACGGCAAGGATACCGAAAAGGAAGAGAGCAAGGAAGAAGCTCCAAAGCAGGATAACGACAAGGAAGCTTCTTCACAGAAAAAGCCCTCAACCAATTCACAGACAACAAAGCCCGAAGCTCAAAAACCTGCGGCAAAGCCTGAAGAAAACAAGCCTGCAGCAAAGCCTGAAGCTGAAAAACCTGCTGAAAAGCCTGAGGAAAACAAGCCTGTGACAAAACCCGAAGCTGACAAACCCGCTGAAAAGCCCGTAGAGAAGCCCGAAGAAATAAAGCCTTCTGAAAAACTCAGCGTAGGAAACACACTTCTTGCAGACTTCAAGGCAAAAGCCGCATCATCTTCAAGCGCAGTTTCAATTGCAGAAGGACTTCTTGCGAACTCTGTTATTGCATTTTCCGGTGCTGCAATGCCCGTTGAACCCGGTTATCTCACCGGCTTTGGCAATAATGAAATAAAAGGCTTCAAGGAAGGTGCGATGTTTGCTCCTATGATTGGAACAATCCCCTTTGTGGGCTATGTATTTGTTCTTGAGAATGCATCGGATGTCCCCGCCTTCATCTCAACCCTGAAAGCATCAGCAGACCTCAGATGGAACATCTGTACAACAGCTGATGAAATGATTTCAGGAAGCGTGGGCAACAAGGTATTCTTTGTTATGTGTCCCACAAGCTTTGAAGAAGAATAATCTTTTTCAAAAAGGACAAAATAGCAAAAAAAGGGCTGTTGCATTGAGCAACAGCTTTTTTATTAAGAAACCAAAAAGGAGCGCCATCTATTATGCTTTTTTCAAGTATACCCTTTCTGTATTATTTTCTGCCCCTTGTGATACTTGTGTATTTCCTCTCGCCAAAATTTCTTCGGAATAGTGTTCTTCTGCTGTTCAGTCTTGGGTTCTACGCCTGGGGCGAACCAAAATACGTTTTTCTTATGATTGGCACAGTTATTTTGAATTATGTTCTTGGGCTGCTGATTGAGAAATTCCGCGGCAGAACACTTTCGAAAGTTTTTGTTGTCCTTTCTGTAGTCTCGGCTCTCGGTGCTCTGGGCTACTTCAAGTACGCAGATTTCTTTATAGAAAACTTTGTACGCATAACCGGTATTCAGGCTGAGCTTTTGAACATCGTACTTCCCATAGGAATAAGCTTTTATACCTTCCAGATACTTAGCTACACGGTGGATGTATACCGCGGTCAGGTGAGGGCACAAGGAAATCCCATAACTCTTGGTGCATACATTGCACTTTTCCCGCAGCTCATTGCAGGACCCATTGTGCGCTATTCGGATGTGGAAAGACAGCTTTTGGAAAGAACCCACAGCTTCGAAAAATGTGCATCAGGTATCCGCAGATTTATTCTTGGACTCTCAAAAAAGATACTTCTTGCAAACACTCTCGGTGAGCTTGGGGAAGCCTTTTATGCCGCAGGCGACAAATCGGTACTGTTTTGCTGGCTGTTTGTTTTTTCCTATATGCTTCAGGTGTATTTTGACTTTTCAGGCTACAGCGATATGGCAATCGGTCTTGGAAAAATATTTGGTTTTGATTTTATGGAAAACTTCCGTTACCCGTTCTGCGCATCAAGTATAAGCGACTTCTGGCGCAGGTGGCACATATCCCTCGGCTCTTGGTTCCGTGACTATGTATATATCCCCATGGGCGGCAATCGGGTAAAAACTCCCCGTTTTCTTCTCAATATCTTCACCGTATGGTTTCTAACCGGCTTCTGGCACGGTGCAGAATGGAACTTTATAATCTGGGGACTTTACTTTGGGGTTCTGCTCCTTGCAGAAAAACTGCTTTTCTCGAAATATCTCAAGAAAACAAAAGTCCTGTGTCATTTCTATGTGCTGTTTCTTGTATCTGTCAGCTTTGCAATATTCAGCGCATCAGGTTTTGGAGACGCAATTCACCTCGTTGGTGGTATGTTTGGTTCAAAGGAACTTCCCCTTGTGTCCGATTCCTTCATATATAATTTAAGGAACTACGGCTTTGTTCTCATAATAGCCGCACTTGCCGCAACACCACTCTTTGTAAGGCTGAAAGAACGTCTTGACAAAAACAAAACAACAAAATCTGTTCTCGAAATTCTGGAAATACCATTTTTACTACTGCTTCTTGTTGTTTCAACAGCATACCTTGTGGACGGGTCCTTCAACCCATTCCTTTACTTCAGATTCTAAAAGGAGGCTAAATCTATGCGAAAATATAAAAATATTATCTCCGTTGTAATTTTTGCCGTGTTTTTGTTTTCAGTTTCTTCAATATGTATACTGAAAGCAGATGCAGAATACTCTGATGCCGAACGTCGTCCTCTGGCACAAAAACAGGAGCTCAGCGCAGAAACCCTATTAAACGGCAAGTTTATGGAAAGCTTTGAAGAATATACCGCCGACCAGTTTCCCATGCGTGAAAGCTTGCGAAAGCTGAAAGCATTTTTTGCGACAAAGGTTCTCGGAAAGGTTGAAAACAACGGGCTTTATATGACCCAAAATCATATCTCAAAGCTGGATGACCCCGAAAACGAATATATGATGAACTATGCGGCAGACAAATTTAGTTACCTTTACAACACCCTGATGAAAGACAAAAACGTAAAGCTTTATTTTTCAATTGTTCCCGACAAAAACTTTCTTCTTTCTCCTTCATATGGTGTTCCGCACCTTGACTACGAAGGCTTCGAGGAAAGAATGAAGGCAAAGGTGGACTATATGGAATATATCGACATAAAGCCCCTTTTGAGCCTTGATGATTATTACAGAACGGACTCTCACTGGAAGCAGGAGAACATTCGTGATGTTGCCCAGCTTCTGGGTGAAAAAATGGGAACCGATGTGAAGGCTGAATATAAGGAAAACATCCTTGACCACCCATTCTATGGTGTATACGCAGGTCAGTATGCCCTTCCCGTAAAACCCGATACCATAAAGTATCTCACAAGTCCCGCCCTTGATGCATGCACAGTCACCTACTATGACACGGGTGCACCAAAGGTCGGAGATATGTACAATATGAAAAAGGCAACGGGAAAAGACCCTTATGAAATGTTTCTTTCGGGAACAGCACCTTTGATTACCATTGAAAACCCCAACGCAAAAACACAAAAGGAGCTTGTTCTTTTCCGTGATTCCTTCGGAAGCAGTATTGCTCCCCTTCTGGCAGAGGGCTACAAAAAAATTACCATTGTCGATATACGTTATATACAAAGTAGCTTTGTGGGCAACTTCGTAAACTTCGATAACTGTGACGTGCTGTTTCTTTACAGCTCGACTCTTCTGAACAACAGCACTGCTATGAAATAAATATGCAACCCCATTGATTTGCAGAAAAAAATGTGATATACTTTGAAGGTAATCACAGAAAACAGGGGGCTGATGCGTTAAAAACGAACGTATAATTATTCATTATGTAGAGGTCATTCACGAATAACTCTGCAATTTTGAGCAACACGTTTGACGCAACAGCCCCTTTTTTGGAGAAAATTATGAAAACCTTTCGCACCACACATCCGGCAGTAAGCCTTCTTTATTTCCTTTGCGTCACCGGCTTTTCGATGTTTTTTATGCATCCCGTTTGCCTTGGCGTTTCTTTTGTGTGCGGATTTCTCTTTTCACTTTTCCTGAAAGGCAAAAGTGCAATAAGAACAAATCTTTTTTATATTCTCCCTCTTATGCTTGTTACGGCGGCTGTCAACCCTCTTTTCAATCATCAGGGCATAACAGTGCTGACTTATTTCCCGAACGGCAACCCCCTCACCCTTGAATCCATAATATACGGCGGCTTTGCAGCACTAATGCTGGCATCGGTAATCTGCTGGTTTTCCTGCTTCAACGTTATTATGACAAGCGACAAAATTGTATATCTTTTCGGAAAACTCAGCCCATCCCTTTCCCTTATATTTTCAATGACACTTCGTTTTGTTCCAAGGTTTTTTGAGCAACTCAAGGAAATTACGGCGGCTCGAAGGTGTATCGGCAAAAACCTTTCCGAAGGCGGACTTGCAACACGAATCAAAAACGCTCTTTCCTTGTTGTCTGTCCTCGTCTCCCGTTCGCTGGAGAACTCAATAGACACAGCAGACAGTATGAAAGCAAGAGGCTATGGTCTTTCGGGAAGAAGTGTTTTTTCACTTTTTTCCTTTGCCAAAGGAGACGCAATTTTGCTGTGCATAATTCTCGCAACCGGCCTCACAACCTTGTGGGGTGCCCTTTCAGCGTCTGTTTCAGCAAGCTTTTTTCCGATGATTGATTTTTCCTTTATAACTCAAAATGGCATAATCACTCTTTCGGCATACACTATTCTTTGTAGCTTGCCTTTAATTCTCGAAATTTGGGAGGTTTTCAGATGGAACTCTTTAAAATCGAAAATCTGAGCTTTACATATCCAAACGAAGCATCACCGGCTGTTGAAAATATTTCCCTGACCGTAAACCGCGGAGACTTCGTAACCATCTGCGGAAGGTCGGGTTGCGGCAAAACCACTCTTCTACGACTTTTGAAGCCCGCTCTTGCCCCCTTTGGTACTGTCAGCGGACAGGTTTTCTTTGAAGGAAAGCCTCTGGACAGTCTTTCTCAAACAGAACAAACAGAAAAAATCGGTTTTGTACTCCAATCCCCCGAAAGTCAGCTTGTGACCGACAAGGTGTGGCATGAGCTTGCCTTCGGTCTTGAAAGCCTTGGCATACCCTCAGGGGAAATAAGGTCACGTGTTGCGGAAACAGCCGCCTTCTTCGGAATAGAAGACAGCTTTCACGCAAAAACCTCCGACCTTTCGGGGGGACAGAAGCAGCTCCTGAACCTTGCCTCGGTGTCAGCAATGCACCCGTCCGTACTCATACTGGATGAGCCTACAGGGCAGCTTGACCCTATTGCGGCATCGGAGTTTCTTCGGGCTCTTGAAAAAATAAACCGTGAGCTTGGCACAACCGTAATTCTGTCGGAGCACAGACTTGAAGAAGCCCTTCCTCTGTCTACAAAAACAGTTGTTATGGATAAGGGAAGAATTATCGCTTGCTCTACGCCGCAGGAAATCGGGAAATACCTTTTGCAAAATGAGCATCCAATGTTTGATGCATTGCCCGCTCCTATGCGGATTTACGGAGCAACGGAAACAGACGGCCGTTTCCCCGTAACCGTTCGAGACGGAAGAATTTGGCTTGAGAAATATACAAAGGACAATAATATAACAAACTGTTGTATTCCCAAAAGTCCAGACTACGCCCCTTCTCCTTCCACGGCAATTGAGCTGAAGGAGGTTTGTTTCAGGTACAAAAAAAATTCTCCTGATATAATCAACTCATTATCGCTGAAAATTCAAAAAGGTGAGCACTTTGCCCTTCTCGGCGGCAACGGTGTAGGAAAAACAACAATTCTGTCGCTGATTTCAGGGCTGAACAAGCCATACAGCGGCACTGTTTTGATAAATGGCAAAAAGCTCTCCCAAATCAGGAATCCTTATCAGGGTATTCTCGGAGTCCTTCCCCAGAATCCCCAAAGTCTTTTTGCCAAAAAGACCGTTTATCTTGAGTTATGGGAAATGCTCGATACATCAAATGCGGAAAAAGAACAAAAAATTCACGAGATTTCACGGCTCTGCAATATAAGTCATCTCCTTGACCGCCATCCCTACGACCTTTCAGGCGGTGAACAGCAACGTACCGCACTGGCAAAAATCCTGTTGCTTTCTCCCGAAATCCTTTTGCTTGACGAACCCACAAAGGGTATGGATTCGGAATTCAAAAAAGAATTTGCTCATATAATCAAATCCCTGACCAACCGGGGCGTTACAGTTGTAACAGTTTCTCATGATATTGAGTTTTGTGCCGAACACGCAAGCCGTTGCGCTATTGTATTTGACGGCAGGATTGCATTCTCAGGCACCCCCCGTGAATTCTTCTCAGGGAACAGATTTTATACCACAAGTACACACCGTATGGCGGCTGACTGCCTTTCCGATGCAATTCTGCCAAAGGATGTTATCCTTGCCTGTGGCGGAAAAGAAAAAACCTTCAACACACAAAAAAATGCACCCTGTGAGACAGATATATGCCCCAAAAGTACATCACAAAAGCCTGCTTTTTCAAAAAAAATAAGCCCAACAAGGCTTGTTTCGGGAATTATTTTCGGAGTTCTCTTTCTGCTCACCTTTTTGACGCAGTTTGGAGCTCCTGATTTCCTAAGGATTTCTTCTTTTGTTCCAACAGGCAGTCTCGGTCATCAGCTTCTTACCCTTGCTCTTGCGGGCGGAGCTCTTTTGTGTTTTGTCCCAAAAAAGCATTACATCCCATTGAACGCTGACCTCACCGACCGAAGAAAAAAAAGTCCTGTACATACAATACTCACCCTCGCCTTTATCCTGATTGCAATACCCCTGACAGTTCTGGGCGGCTGGCTTTTCCTTGATGACAAAAAATATTATCTCATCAGCCTTCTTGTCATTCTGGAAACAATCATTCCCTTCTTCGTCAGCTTTGAAGAAAAAAAGCCCTCTGCACGGAAGATAGTCCTCATATGCGTACTCTGTGCCATTTCCATTGTGGGAAGACTTGCATTTTCTGCCGTTCCGCAGTTCAAGCCAATGGTAGCAATTATAATAATTTCAGGCGTTTGCTTTGGCGGAGAAACAGGTTTTCTTGTGGGTGCAACAACAGGCTTTGTTTCCAACTTCTTCTTTGGTCAGGGACCTTGGACGCCTTGGCAGATGTTTGCTCTGGGTATTGTAGGCTTCCTTTCGGGGGTTCTTTTCCGAAAGGGTCTGCTCAAAAGAACCCGACTTGCACTTTGCATCTTCGGTTTCCTTTCAACCCTGCTGGTTTACGGAATAATTATGAATGTATCATCCCTGATTCTGTGGCAACCCGAGCCAACCCTTGAAATGCTTGTTTCTTCCATTGCTTTGGGCATTCCGTACGACCTTATTCACGGAGCTTCAACCTTGTTCTTCCTTTGGTTTTTGGCTGAGCCCATGCTTGACAAGCTTGAAAGAATAAGGACAAAATACGGAATATTCTGAAAATCAAAAAAATCTTTATTCTCAAATGAAAAGGCTTGCACAATATATATGGGACGGGTTCCATCCCGTCCCAAAAAGTTCATTTTGCTATATTACCATACCTTTGGTGCAAATTGAAGCTGACCGTTTTTGTACTTCAACTGTGGCTCACCCTCAATAAGGGGCATTGCATACTTCAAAAACTTGTCCGTAACACCAAAACCATCCTCGGCAATCATTTCCGTCGGAATCTTCTTTTCAACATTTGCAATCTGTTTCACATCATAGGGAATTATTTCTATCTTGTACGGCTTGTCCGACACACGTCGAAAGCCCGGCACAACCCCCGTCATTCCTTCGCATCCGTAGCCTACTCCTGCATAACCTGCCTCAAAGGCTTCATTCACGTCACAAAGAGATGCACCGCTCGCCCAGCAACGCTGAAGAGTGCTTAATTCAATTGAACGAACCTTTAAACCCAGCCCATTTGAAATACAGTTTCTCACAAGCTGACCTACACCGCCCAGAGCTGCGTGTCCGAATCGGTCATTTTCCTTGGGTACGCCCGAAACGCCCTCCATTACATAAGTGCCGTTTTTGTCGTGAATACCCTCTGAAACCGCAATCATAACCGTTTCCTGTTCACGGCTTACTCTTTCTACCCTTGCAAGAAAAGCATCCATTTCGAAATCCACCTCCGGAAGACAAACAATGTCTGCCGCTCTTGTGCTTTCATCATTAGCAAGAGCCGCTGCCGCAGTGAGCCAACCGGCATTTCTGCCCATAGCCTCAAGCACTATCACCGACGGCATTCCATAAACCTCTGTGTCCTTTTTCAGCTGACGCATAGAATTTGCAACAAATTTTGCCGAAGAACCATAACCGGGAGTGTGGTCTGTGAGGGCAAGGTCGTTGTCAATTGTTTTCGGAATACCGATAACTCTAACATCTGAGCCTACCAGCTCTGCATAACGGCTCATTTTGTCAACAGTATCCATAGAATCGTTTCCGCCGATACAGAAAAAATAACCAATATCGTATTTTTTGAATACCTCAAAGATTCTTTCATAAAATTCTCTGTCTTCCTCAAGCTTCGGAAGTTTTTTTCTGCATGAACCCAGATAAGATGACGGTGTTTGCCTGAGAAGGTCAAGCATCCCTTCCTCCCTGAATTTTTCAAGTGAAACAATTTTTTCCTCTGTCACACCTTCAATGCCGAAAAGCCCGCCAAAAATCTTTCCGACTTTTTCACCATTATCAAAACCACCCTTGATTACACCTGCAAGAGAAGAATTTATTACAGCCGTAGGACCACCTGACTGAATTACCAACAAATTTTTCAAGCCACACACTCCTTTTTGGGAATTGTATCATAATTTCACTTTATTATATTATATTTTCAGTTTTTTTACAACTAAAAATTTTACCAATAATTTGACACAGCTCTGTGAATATGTTATAATTTTTACACAAAGGGAGGCGAGAAAATGAAGGCACTCATTACAGGAGCAAGCACGGGTATAGGTCGTGAGATGGCGAAAAACCTTCACAAAAGAGGTGCGGAGTTAATTTTGGTTGCACGCTCGGAGCAACGGCTGAACACCCTGAAGTCAGAGCTTGGGGGCAAGCCCGAGGTTATTGCCCTTGACCTTTCAAAGCCCGAAAACTGCACAAGGCTCTTTGAGCTGACGAAGGGAGAAAAAATTGATGTTCTCATCAATAATGCCGGCTTTGGTACTCTCGGTGAATTCACGGAAATTCCTCTTGAGACGGAGCTAAATATGATTGACCTGAACATTACCGCCCTTCATATTCTCACAAAGCTTTTTGTTGAAGACTTTGAAAAAAGAGATTCAGGGTATATTCTGAATGTAGCATCAATAGCAGGCTTTCTTTCCGGACCTCTTATGGCAACCTATTATGCCACAAAGGGTTATGTTCTCAAGCTATCTCTGGCGCTTTCCGAAGAGCTTCGCCAAAAAGGAAGCCGTGTTTCGGTGTCGGTTCTTTGTCCCGGACCTGTGGCAACAGAATTTGACAGCCGTGCAGGCGTGAAATCCTCTTTGAGCGGACTTTCTGCAAAATATGTTGCCGACTACGGGATAAAAAGAATGTTCAAGAGAAAAACTGTTATTGTTCCGGGCTTTTCCACCCGTGCAGGAGTATTTTTTCAGCGATTTGTTCCGCAAAAGCTTCTGCTCAGAATTTGCTACAAAACCCAGAATAAAAAGCGTTGACATCCCTTGGCGGATAATATCCGCCCATTTGACCGCAACCGACCAAACAAGCGAAGTCTTGACTTTCGTCAAGACGCAGCAAAAAGGGCGAGGGCTAAATCCCCCAAAGCCCTTCTTTCATCAGGCTCTCCCTTTTGGGAGAGCTGGCAGCTTTGCTGACTGAGAGGGCATTATCAACAAAAAAGCTTTGCTTTTTTGTTGAAGAGGAGCAACCGACCGAACAAGCGAAGTCTTGACTTTCGTCAAGACGCAGCAAAAAG
>SVKC01000039.1:0-10123 GCA_015068655.1 Oscillospiraceae bacterium | reverse complement strand
TTTGGGAGAGCTGGCAGCTTTGCTGACTGAGAGGGCATTATCAACAAAAAAGCTTTGCTTTTTTGTTGAAGAGGAGCAACCGACCGAACAAGCGAAGTCTTGACTTTCGTCAAGACGCAGCAAAAAGGGCGAGGGCTAAATCCCCCAAAGCCCTTCTTTCATCTGGCTCTCCCTTTTGGGAGAGCTGGCAGCTTTGCTGACTGAGAGGGCATTATCAACAAAAAAGCTTTGCTTTTTTGTTGAAGAGGAGCAACCGACCAAACAAGCGAAGTCTTGACTTTCGTCAAGACGCAGCAAAACGGGCGAGGGCTAAATCCCCCAAAGCCCTTCTTTCATCAGGCTCTCCCGTTTGGGAGAGCTGGCAGCTTTGCTGACTGAGAGGGCATTATCAACAAAAAAGCTTTGCTTTTTTGTTGAAGAGGAGCAACCGACCGAACAAGCGAAGTCTTGACTTTCGTCAAGACGCAGCAAAAAGGGCGAGTTGCGACGACGAGTGAGTTCGAAACCATCCTCACTAAAATCAAAACTAAGGAGAAAAAAAGAAAAATGAAAAACAAAAACATCCGTTTCGCGGTACAGGCGGCAACAATTGCTGCGCTCTATACCGCACTTACACTTCTTGCAAACCTTTTTGGTCTTGCGAACTACGCAATCCAAGTCCGCTTTTCCGAAGCCCTGACCATTCTGCCCTGCTTCACACCTGCGGCTGTATCCGGTCTGTTTCTGGGCTGCTTGCTCTCAAACATTCTCACGGGCGCTTTGCCCCTTGATATTGTTTTTGGAAGTGTCGCAACGCTTCTCGGTGCAATCTTCACCCGGCTTCTTCGGAAATACAAGGTTCTTGCACCTCTTCCGCCAATAATATCTAACACTTTGATTATTCCCTTCGTTCTTGCCTTTGTATACAATTTTGAAGGGTCAATCTGGTATTTTGCACTGACGGTAGGGCTTGGCGAGATAATTTCTTGCGGTGCACTGGGCTATCTTCTTATGTCCGCAATGAAACGTTTCCCTAAAAATATTTTTGAATAACTGAAAAAAGGGCTGTAACAAAACGAAAAAAAGCGGTTCGGCATGGAAACCGAACCCTACAAATTATGTCACAAAAAAACGGGGACAAATATATGTAGGGGACGGGTTCCAACCCGTCCCGAAAACTTCATTTTGTTACAGCCTTACATTATTTTATAATCTACAAGCTCATAAGTCTGTGAGCCGTTGTAAACCTTTTCCTTCACGATTGCCGTACCGCTATATGCAAAATCACAGGTTCGCGCCGCATATTCATCGGTATAAGTATACCACTCACTCTTCGGCCATTCGAAGGGGTCTTTGTCGTTGTATGTATTGAATTCCACGGTGAATGTACCATCATAATTATCCGTCATTCGTGTTGCAACAGAAAATGTCGCATAATTATCTCCATCTGCTGCAGGAAAGAAAAATTTCCCATTCTCATATTGCCAGTGCTCGCTGTTTTCAGGAGTTGCGTGGGGTACGCTTTCACCAAAAAACCTGACAAGGGTTTGGTCGGCATTAGCCGCTGAAATACCGTACACGCCTGCACCGCCGTCTCTGAACACAAGGGAGCTGTTGTTTATGAAATTATGAATGTATGCAAAGGAAATCTTTTCCTCCGCCTCCGACCCATAATTGCCTTCGCCGTAGCCCGCCTCGCTGAAATTGCTGAGGAAGATGTTGATTTCCTTTTTTTCTGCGTTGCTCATTGACTCAACAAGATTGATTTCTTCTGTTTTTTCAGGCATATTTGTTTCGGGAGCTTCCTCTGAAATATTCTCACTCACTTCATCCTTTGTCTTCGCCTGTTCCTGAACCGATTCCTCCGACCTTCTGTTCATCAGCAAGGTAACTATCCCGCAGCCCGAAAGCATAGAAACAGAAAAAGCAATCAAAACAGTTATAACCAAAATTTTCATTATTTTTTTCATAACAACCTCCGGCTCATCAAAGCTCACTCAAAAATTCAAAAATAACGTCCTCCGAACCCTTGAGTCCCTCATGACCGTATTCAGGATAGAATATAACGTCTTTTTTCGAAGTTACCTTGTTGTACATAGCAAACTGGGTTGAGGGAGGACACGTAACGTCCATAAGTCCCGTAAGCATCAAAAGCTCTGCCTGCATACGCTTTGCAAAATTTTGAATATCTATGTAGCCCAGTTTTTCATAAATTTCATCAAAACGCTTGTGTGTCGGGTCAAAATGTCTGAAATAATATTTCAATCCCTCATATGCACCCTTATTCAAATCCATTTCGTAAACACGTTTGTAATCCGAAAGATAAGGATAAACCGCCGCACACTTCTTTATTTCAGGTACAAGGCAAGCACAGGCAACGCTGAGTGCTCCACCCTGAGAACCGCCTGTTACACCGACACGGGTTTCATCAACATAATCAAGACCCATTATAATTTTTGCGAGCAACGCAGTATCAAGAAACACATCCCGCATCAAAAGGTCGTGCTTATCGCCCTCAAGACCTCTCGTAAAAGGCGTGGTATAGGTTGTACCCGAAACGCCTCCAACATCCTCGGACAAGCCGCCCTGACCTCTTGTGTCCATAAAGGCAACAACATATCCCTGAGATGCATATTTCAAAAGACCGCTCCACTCACAGGACGAGCCTGAAAGACCGTGGAACATCAACACAGCAGGCAGCTTTCCCTCTACATTTTTGGGAACAGCAACCTTTGCATAAATCCGGGCATTTTTTGTTCCTGTATAATACAAATCATACATATCTGCCGCCTTTGACGGAAAATCTTTTTTGATAAATTCAGCATTGTGATTAACCTCATTCATTTCCGCAAGGGCAGAATCCCAATATTCGTCTATATCCTCGGGACAAGGAGAAATACCTTTATATTTGAATAATTCCTCAATCGGCATATCAACTAATGGCATTATTTTTTCCTTCTTTCTTTTGTTTTTTAGATATTATACAGCATTTCACCACATCGGTCAAGAAAAACTATTCCTTTTCCAATGCCTTTTTCACATTTCCTGTTTCCTTTGCAACCACAAGAGCTACAAGCTTTCCTTTTCTGTATATAACGGCATTTTTCAGTTTTGGCACTTCCTTTGGAATATATCCTTCAAAGCTCTTTATTCTGGTTTTTACATAGTCTTCAAGAAGCTTTTCCAGAATTTCGCCATTTTTTTCATCCTTCACCTCAAACAATGAAAGCTCCTCTGCTGTTGCACCGCCGCCCACAAGCCCATAGGCATCCGCAACAAGGTCAGGGTCGATATTATGCATTTTCAGAAGAGCAGAGGTCTTTGTGCTGCCCGGTTCTCCTTCAAAGCGAACCATTTCACGAAGACTGCTTGCAATGACTTCAAGATTCTTTTCTCCCCCAAAGGTTTTTTCCGCCTTTGTGTCCACCCTGAAGTCTTCTGCATCACCAATAGCGTGTCGTCTCAAATATTCTGCCCAAAGTCCGCAGCCTTCAACACCAAGATGCACGCCGTCCGAAGTAAGCTCTTCGCGCAAAAAGCCTTCGTCGTCAACAACCGCGTTGAATACATCCACAAAATAAACCTGTTTTTCTTTGGACATTTCAAGAAGAGTCTTGTTGTAGTCATAAATATCCGAATTCTTTATTTTTCCGGCTTCATCCTTTTCCTTTGAATAAGGGAAAACGGACTGCATATAAATTTTTGCATCGGGATTTTCGGCTTTCAGCACATCAATAAGACGGCTGTATTTTTCCATAACCAAAGCCTTGTTGTCAGGAACAATATATTCATTTACGCCAAGCATAACATAAATCTTTCCCGGCTTTGCCGCTCTTACCTTTTCAAGAAGACTGGTACCGTCCTCCTCTTCGTTGAACACACCGCCAACAGACATAGAGGTTCTGCAGAGAAATTCGGCATTATCTATACCCGAATAAGCCTGAAAGCCTACCGTCAGTGAATCTCCGAGGAACACCGCATCATCAAAGTATGCATCGTTGGCTCTTTCGCTTTCTTTCACAAGACCGAACCTTGCATAAGGGGAGGTTTTCGCAAACTCGCCTATTGTCCCTATGGTCGTGTCCGACATAAAGGTGGATGAGCCGTAAAGAAACAGAACCTTGCTTATGCGCTTTTGGGAAAGGTATTTCAAAGGGTCGTCCTGATAATATCTCATATCAATAAGGTGTATACTTTCGAAATGGTTAATAAGAAAAGGTGCAAGGCTGTGAGCATAAGAATCCTTAAAAACAGCAATACTTCCGCCATCCGCCTTTCCTCCGCTTATTACCGTGATTCCGTGATTCCCGTCAAGGAAATAAGAATACTTGTCCTTCTTTTCCAAGTGCTCAGGAAAGAACATTGAGCTACTTTTCTTGTTCTCTCCGAAAAATTCTGCCGTAGCCTTGGAATTTATGTCGGTTCTGTACACCGAAACTGTGTCCGGTTCAGTCTTCACAAGACCTTTGGAATAAGTTGTGCCCAGAAAATCCTCGGCTACCTTTTCAATCCTGAACGCCGAGGCATCCAGAGGCTCATAGCCCAGCACTCCGCCCAGAGCCTTGTAAACCAGATAGCTTCCCTCTGCCGTTTGATGATGGTCTGTACGATAGAATATATACTTGTCCTTGTTTTCTCCAAGAACCGCACCGGGGTCAAGAACCTTCACCACAGATGAACCGAGGGCTTGAGAAACCTTTTCACTCAGCTCAGCAACAGCGGGTCTGTATGTTCCCTCCGGAAGCTTGTCCTTCAGCACTTCAAATGCTTGAGGGATAATGCACACAGAAATATCGAATCTGTCCAGAGAGGAAAGCTCACGAACAGCCTGAATATTTTTTTCAATCAATTCATTGTCCGTATTCGATGGTTTTTCAATCAAATAATTATCCGCGCTGAAATATACACCGTTATTTTCCTTTTTTCCCATAAGCTTTTCTGTCATCGCCTTCACTCTGACAAAAAAGTTCCTGAACATAAGCTGGTCACTGCTATAATTTTCCGCTTCGTCCATAAAGGTTCTGTCCGCAATGTTTTTAAAGGAAATGTCAGGTACGCCCTGAAGATACCTGTTTTCAAGAGCCGAGTACTCTCCGTTTGAAATAAAGAAATTCAAAATAACAAACAGCGAGAAACAGCCCACAGCTATGCAATTGAACAAAAAATGATGTTTTTTCACAGGTTTCGTCCCTCCTTCCCTCAAAATCTGAAATACAAGAACGGATTATAAGTTGCATCCGCAAGATAAGCAATACACAAAAAGAACACCAAAGCACAAGGCAGCAGTGCAAAAAGCATATTTTTTTCAACATAAGGGCTAAGCAGCTTCTTCCCCAAGGGAAGCATAGAAACAACGCCCACAACCAGCATAAGAATATACGATGAAAGAGCATAAAGTGCCGATGTATCCCAAAAGCCCTCTGCTCCTATTCCGAACATAACGCCCAGATAGCGGAAAGCATCTGTCATTGTTCCGCAGGCAAAGAACACCCAGCCAATGAGAACAAAAAGCAAGGCATACACATTCCGAAAAAGCTTCGGCAGCCTTTCAATATATTTTCCGTATACGTCCTTTTCAAGAATGAGGAGCACTGCGTAATAAAGTCCCCATATAATAAAGTTGAAGCTTGCACCGTGCCAGAAGCCCGTGAGGCACCACACCACAAGGAGATTGAATCTTTTCCTTCCGGGAGATACACGGTTGCCGCCCAGAGGGATATAAACATATTCCTTGAACCATGTACTCAGGCTTATGTGCCAGCGCCGCCAGAAATCTGTTATAGAGGTTGAAATATAAGGATAATTGAAGTTTTTCTCGAATTCAAAGCCGAACATTCTTCCGAGACCAATTGCCATATCGCTGTAGCCGGAAAAATCGAAATAAATCTGGAGCGCAAAGGCAATAATTCCAAGCCATGCCGACAAAACTGTGAGAGACTCTGACGCATACATACTGTCCCAGAGCATACCAATGTTGTTTGCAATAAGAACTTTTTTGCCGAGACCGATAACAAAACAGATAATCCCCTTTGAAACACCCTCCGCAGAAACGGTTCTTTTTGAAAGCTGTTCGTCAATTGTTCTGTAACGCACAATCGGTCCTGCAATAAGCTGAGGGAAAAGAGAAATGTATGTCCCGAAGGAAACAATATTTTTTTGAGGCTCCACATCGCCTCTGTAAACATCAATAACATAAGACATTGCCTGAAAGGTATAAAATGAAATACCCACAGGAAGTGCAAGTCCGAGAAGCGGTATACCGATACCGAAAATACTGTTTGCGGTGCCAATGAAAAAATCGGTGTACTTGAAAAAAAACAGCCCCGCAAGGTTCACAACAACCGAAAGCACAAGAACCCATTTCTTTCTTTCCACGAAAAGACCGCAGAAATAGTTGAACAAAATGGAAAACAACATAAGAAATATATAAACAGGCTCGCCCCATGCATAAAAAACAAGGCTGAACAAAAGGAGCACGGTATTTTTGAGCTTTGAAGGGATTATATAATAAACCCCAAGAACCAAAGGCAAAAAGCACATCAAGAAAAATAAGCTTGAAAAAATCATTGGCCCGTTCTCCCTTCCATTTAGATTTTACGTTAAAACCGTTAAACCTATGTATTATACCATATTCGTGCAGATAATTCAACATTTTTCGCAGAATCCTGCAACTTTTTTTTCTGTAGAATCCTGCAACTTTTTTTCTTGCAAAATCAAAAAACAAAAAGAGCTGCAACAAAATGAACTTTTCGGAACGGGATAAAACCCGAACCATTTCTTTTCATTTTGCTACAGTTCTTTATTTTTTAATTATGATTTATTTGCAAAAATTCTCAATATAGTTTGTGATTGAGGCTTCAATAATTTTCACAGCCTCTTCTCTGCCCTTTACCTCATCTACGGCTGTGGTCTTGTTTTCAAGGTTTTTGTAAACCGTGAAGAAATGCCGCATTTCAGCAAATATATGCGCCGGCAATTGGTCTATGTCGGTGTAGAGATTATAATTCGGGTCGCTGAATGGGATTGCAATTATTTTTTCGTCATTTCTTCCGTTGTCTATCATAGAGATCACTCCGATGGGGTAGGCTCTCACCAGAGACATTGGCTCAAGGGGCTCAGAACAAAGCAACAAAACATCAAGGGGGTCATTGTCATCGCCGTAGGTTCTGGGAATAAATCCGTAATTCGCGGGATAGTGCGTTGATGTGTGAAGAATACGGTCGAGAATAATGTAACCCGTTTCCTTGTCCAGCTCGTATTTTTTCTTGCTGCCCTTTGAGATTTCGATTACGCAAATAAAATCATCTGTGTTTATTCTTTTGGGTGAAATATCGTGCCATATGTTTGACATATTTATGCTCCTTTTTTAGATTATATAGTTATTTTACAACACTTTTTGAAAAAAATCAATAGGAACAAAATGAGAAATGCTGTATAAAACATTGACGAACGTTGTTTTTCGGGGTATAATGAATTTATAGGAAAAGGTAAGGCGGTTTTTTTATAATGAAAAAAAATAAATTTCATTTATCCAGCTTTCATTTTATTGTTTTCGGTTTTGCTCTGCTTATACTGGGCGGGACTTTGCTTCTTATGCTCCCCGTATCTTCTGCAAAGGGTGAGGCTACGACCTTTTGGGATGCGCTTCTCACGGCAACCTCTGCGTCCTGTGTAACGGGACTTGTTGTTTTTGATACTGCCACATACTGGTCTTTTTTCGGTCAGATTGTGATTATTTCTCTTATACAGATTGGCGGTCTGGGTATCGTAACCCTCTTTCTCAGCTTTCTTATGCTGTCAGGATTGAAAATCGGTTTGGTTCAAAGACGAACCCTTCAGGATTCCGTTTCTGCTCCTGAGCTTGGCGGAGTTGTGGGCTTCACAAAATTTATTCTTGCTTTTGTCTTTTCGGCAGAGCTTGTGGGTGCAGTACTTCTGGCATTTCCCTTTTGCCATGAATTCGGTTTCGGCAAGGGCTTGTGGTACAGCGTCTTTCATTCGGTTTCGGCTTTTTGCAATGCGGGCTTTGACCTTATGGGAGTAAAGACGCCATTTTCTTCTCTTACGCATTATGTGGGGGATGTTTGGGTCAATACAGTGGTTATGCTTCTCATTGTTGTGGGAGGACTGGGCTTTTTGACATGGCAGGACATAAAGAAAAATCGTCATCACATCAGAAAATACAGAATGCAATCAAAGCTTGTTCTTGTGGTAACGGCATTTTTGCTGATAGTACCTGCGGTTTATTATTATTTCTTTGAGATTTCTTCAATGGATTTGTCTCCGTGGGAAAAAATTATTGCATCGCTGTTTCAATCTGTTACCACCAGAACCGCAGGGATGAATACGGTGGATTTTGATGCCATGAGCGAGGGCGGAAAGCTTGTGACAATCGGACTTATGCTGGTGGGCGGCGCTCCCGGCTCGACGGCAGGGGGTATGAAGGTTACGACCCTTGGGGTTCTTGTTGTTTCTGCCGTTGCGGTTTTCAAGCGCAGACAGTCCCCTGAATGCTTCGGAAGACGGCTTCCTGTGGATATTGTTACAACAGCAGCGGCGATTTTCCTGCTTTATCTTTCCTTTGCTCTGGCGGGAGCTGTGATTATCAGCCGTGTTGAAGACATTCCTCTGCTGACAGCTCTTTTTGAAACTGCTTCGGCGGTAGGTACTGTCGGACTGACTCTTGGTGTTACACCGGGGCTTGGGACGGTATCAAAAATAATTGTTACCCTTATGATGTTTTTCGGACGCGTTGGCGGACTTACCTTTGTCTATGTTTTTATGTCAGGAAAGGTGTCTCAGCCCTCAAGACTGCCCGAGGAAAGAATAATTGTAGGTTAAATTACGGAAAGGAATGAAGACTTGTGAGTAAATCTGTTTTGGTAATCGGTCTGGGACGCTTCGGACGTCATCTGATAACAACTCTTGAAGAACTGAATCATGAGGTTCTTGCTATAGACAGCAATGAGGAAAGAGTGAATTCAGCTCTTCAGCTTACGGCAAATGCGATGATTGGCGATTGTACAAAGGAGGAATTTTTGAAAACTCTCGGTGTAAGGAATTTTGATGTATGCTATGTGGCTATTGGTGACGATTTTCAAAGCTCTCTGGAAACAACTTCTCTTCTCAAGGAGCTTGGTGCAAAAACCGTTGTTTCCAGAGCCGCAAGCGGTATTCAGGAAAAATTCCTCTTGAGAAACGGAGCAGATCAGGTTGTATATCCCGAGCATCAGCTTGCGAACTGGGCGGCAATAAGGTATACGGCTGACCATGTTTTTGATTATGTTGAGATTGATGGAGATTATGCGGTTTTTGAGGTGGAGGTTCCAAAAAACTGGATTGGCAAGGCTGTCGTTGACCTTGACATAAGAAAAAAGAGAAACATAAATATTCTTGGTACACGAAAAAATAATGTTCTGGATATGAAGGTTACTCCTGAACTTGTTCTCGAAGAGGGAATGAGCCTTTATGTTCTCGGGACATACAGTGACGTTGACAAGTGTTTTGATATTTAATGAAACAACCGTGCCTCAAGTCTGGCACGGTTGTTTTGTCATATATTCTCTTCCAAAAAGGCGGAAAGCTCTTTTTGAGCGGTTTCTTCGTCGGAACCGTTTATGGCAAGCCTTATTTCGTCACCGCACTTAGCGCCCAAGGACATAACTCCAAAAATTTTCTTTGCATCTACGGTTTTTTCACCCAGAGAAAGGGAAATTTCCGACTTGAATTCGGATGCTTTTTTCACAAGAAGTCCTGCAGGACGTGCGTGTATTCCGATTTTATCCTTGATTTTATAAGTAATCTCTTTCATTTTCAAGCTCCTTAATATATTTTTTTGAGCATAATACTCCACTAACAAGTATATCCCAAAAAAATTTAATTAAACACTTGATTTTTCTGAAATTATGTTGTATAATAGTTTAGTCTTGGAGAGGTGGTCGAGATGGTTTAAGGCGCAGCATTGGAAATGCTGTGTACGTTTATAGCGTACCGTGGGTTCGAATCCCATCCTCTCCTCCATGAAAAAAGCGTACTGAAAATTCAGTACGCTTTTTTCAACGATATAAATTCCTGACGGAATTTGCGATATACCTTCGGTACGATATATCCTGATGGATGCGATATGTTGCCTTGCGGCAACGAG
>SVKC01000038.1 GCA_015068655.1 Oscillospiraceae bacterium | reverse complement strand
ACATTGACATACTTCTGACTGAACTGCTCAAAATATACATCCAGAATTTCATCAAGGACAGTTCTGGCAAAATCAGGACCCTCCCCGCTCGTTGAAGCGAAGGAAACAATAAACGTGCTTGGTTCATATATGTATTCTTCGCCTTCTTCAAGCTTTGCATCCTTCTGGGCAACCTTGTCCGCATCTTCAATTGGTGTTATATCAATTCTTGATATGAGGCTGTCAACAGAATAAATACCCGTAAGCCCCATTTTGTCAACAACTCTTGACATTACGGCAGAGGATTTGATTTCGGTTACATCAAGCTTTTCACCTGTTGGAGCAAGTCCTTTTTCTGCCTGTTCGTCATTGTAATGAATAACCTCTGATGCTATATAGGTATTGGACCTTGAAAGCTTGAAATAAACAGCATATGTTGCAAAAAGGCAAAACACAATGATAAGCGGCAGAAGCTTTTTTAAATATCTAACAATCTGAAAATTTTTCATTGCCATCCTCCTTTATGCCTTCCTGGGAAATCTTTTTGAAATATGCTGAAGCATCAGCGTTATGTATGCAAAAACAGCAAACATCACAAGTGCCTTGATTTCACTCATAAGCGAAATTCCGTAAATGCTTACCGCTATACACTGATTCATTTTGTGACGCGAATACTCTCTTCCGGCGTTTATTGCTTCCTTTTCAAAGCCCTTAATGCTTTCATAAATAGACTCAACAAGAGCGTCTGCCGACGAAGAAATCCGGGTTCCCTGATTATTGGATGAAATCTTGTCTATTATAAGGTTGTTGTCCATAATCTCTTTTTCATTGGAAGCCACATAATTACTGAAGTTTGTAGCCATAACAGACAGCTCATCAACGCCTACTTTCGTTCTTCCCATATAATACTTTCCTGCCTGATCCCATGTAGGAACAAGAACTACTCGAGTCATTTCCTCACTGTACATATCAATTGCCTGGTTACAAAGATTGAAGGATGCATTATTTTTCTGCCGGTCAAAATCAACATTTTTATTTTGATAGGAGAGCCTGTCAATATATTCGTTTTTGTCTCTCACAATTCCGTTTTGGAGAATAAGAGACCTCAAATTCTGGTTTATCTGTGTCTCCTTGAACTGATGCACCTTTCCTGCGATGGAATTGAAGGTACTTCCGTTTTCTGTAACAAAGCTGGGATTTTTCCCTGCCATGCCATACAAGTAATTCAGTATAGCCTGAGTTTCCTTCTCAAAATAAGAAACTATATCCATATATTCCATTTGGGAAAAATCCGGTTTTTCAGCATCCAGACTGAAATTATCGGTATATTTTTCTATATAGTATTCCTTGTACGCTGACGTTATCAGCTTGATAACATTTTCAGAATCGAGATGTGCTGTGTCCTTGGATGCGTGATATTCTACCGCAAACTCTGTAGAAATGTGGTACTGGGATTCATCACCAACGCCACCTTGCACACAAGGATAAACAACAAGACAGTTTCTAAGCTGTTTCACCGTAACCTTTTTCAGAGCACCTTTTTTTATGGCTCTTTCTACAACTTCATCGCAGATTACTTCTGCCATATTGTATCGTGTGCCGTTGGAGTTGAGTGCCTGGGATGCTTCGGAATAATTGAGAGAAACAATTGCGTGAACGGACTTTTTCAGCTCAAAATGATTAAAAATTCCATATATCATCGTTGTAACAAAGCACACAAGGATTATCCATGCATTAAAATATTCTGCAGTTTTCAAAATCTGTGTCCGCTCCGTGCGATTTACGTTTTTCCAGCGAATAAGTATTCTTGCCGCTGACATTACAAACAGCACGCCAAAAACCAAAACAATTAATTTTTGAAGTATATCAGTAAGCATTGTCCATGTTCCTCCCAACATTAAAACTTGTTTATATCAATAATCACCAGTTCGGGTTGATTATTGATGCGAAGAATATTAGTATTTTCGAGACCCGAGCTTACGATTAAGGGCTTGCCGGCAGCATCGTATCTTCCGTAAACAAAACTGCCGCCCCGTTCAGGGAACAAGCCGCCCTCATATGTAAAAAGCGGTCCAAGTATGGGAATACGCACAACACCGCCGTGTGTATGTCCTGCAATCATCAAATCTCCCCAGAATTCGGGGCTAAATTCTTCAAAAATGAAGGGTTCATGAACTGCCGTGATTTTAAGATTATCAGTATTTTCATATATATAGTCAGCAAAGGCTTTTTCGGAATAAGACCAGAAGGACGAAGGATTTGAGGTCAAAACACCATATATATCAATGGTCATAGTTTTTACCTGAATCGTATCCTTTTCGTTTTTCAGAACCTTGATTCCAACACTCTCAAGCTTTTCTTCAAAAGAATCCTTAATCTTCAAAAGTGCTGTTTCGTCACGGTTGTCCTTATTGAATCCAAATTTTTTGTCAAGAGCTTGTTCATTCAGGGAAAAATCATAGATGCTCTCCACTTCGTTGTTGCCGTACACATAGTATGAAGGAGCTATCTCGGAAAGCTCTTTTCCCAAAGATAACACAAAGTCAATATCCTCCTTGGCAGAATCTACCATATCACCGGTACAAATTATTATATCAGGCTCCAGAGCTTCAACTCTTTCCAAAAGCTTTTTGTTGTTTTTGCCATAAGACGTGCTATGTAAATCCGACAACTGAATAACACGCACACGGCTATCCACCTTAATACTGCTTGTGCTGTAAAAAGTTTCCCTGAAATTTCTGTTACCGATATAGCTGCACAAAACAACAATAACCGCTGTTGCAAGAAAAACAAATAACATACCAATTGCAAAGAACTTCACAGCCTTGATATTCTTTTTTGTTTTGGGGCTGAGCCCATTATAGCCTGTCTTTTTGGAAATTTTTATCTTCTTCCCCGCACCCATTACAGAATAGATAGAAAGCACAAGGGTTTTCTTACATTCTTTTTTGAACTTTTTGATATCTTCCGTGCCATGATAAGTAACTATAACTCGTTTTTCATCATCGGTATTAATATCAAAAGTATCTGCCCATGTATCATATAGCTCATCCGTTGACAATTTTTTGAAAAGCTCTTTTATTCTGTTCTGATATTTTTCTGTTTTCTCAATGTTCATTATATTATCCATATCAAACAAACCTTTACTCTTATTTTTGATAAAGCTCGCAGGTTGACTTTGCCACATCCTGCCAGCTATATTTGTTCAAAATAAATTCATCTACACCTTCACGGAGTTTTTCCAAAAGTTCACTGTTGTTACACAAAGTCTCAAGCTTATCAGCCAAATCCTCAATATTACCTTTTTCAAAGTAAATTGCCTTATCCTCCGCAACAGATGTATTTTCAGGAATATCCGAACAAAGAAGCGCATTCTTGTATGCAAGGGATTCCAAAAGGCACAGGGACATTCCCTCAAGGTCCGATGGCAACACATTCAAATACGCATTTGAATATATTTCGCACAAGGTATCGCCTGATACAAAGCCTGTAAAGATAATATTGGGATTCCCTGCCGCTTTTTCCTTGAGCATTGTCACATAATCGTCTGTGTCACTGGTATCTCCTGCAATAACAAGCTTTTTGTCTGTCTTGATTTTCCCATATGCATCAATAAGGTAATGAATACCTTTTTCGGCAGTTAATCTCGAAACAACAGAAATATACTCATCTTTTTTGAGTCCGTACTTTTCCGTAATCAATTCGGCTTCTTTTCTTTTTGGACGGCTTATGCCATTGTGAATAATAGTAGTTTCACGACCATAGGTTTCTTTGAAATAATCAAAAGCCGCCTGGCTCAATACAATAACCTCGTCTGCATATTTCGCCAAAACCTTTTCACCGAATCTGATATACTTTGACGCAAATCCCTTGCCCCATTTTTCCCGCTGCCAATCAAGTCCGTGAACTGTGGCAACACATTTTTTGCCGAAAAGCTTTGGAATCCATAGCGCCGCACAGGGACCCTCTGCGTGAAAATGAACAACATCATAATTACAAAAGGAAGCCGCTATCGCCGCAGTAAAGGATGCTATCATTGCAGCAAAACCACGGACATTGATTGTCCACGCATTTTTAATTTTTACACCCTTGTACATTTTGTTCTGCACAGTTCCCACATATTCATTTTCAACCTTGTCCGACGAGCGATTGTAGCAGGTAACCTCCAGTCCCATTTCAACCAACATCGGGCATAACGTTGTGAGAACATTTTCTATTCCGCCTCTTCTTGACGGAACAACCTTGTGTCCAATCATAGCAACTTTCATTGTCTTCACTCCAAATTCGATTATCTTCCCGTAGCAGTAAGCATTACTATCGGTGTTTTAAGCATAATTTTTATGTCATTAAGATATGTTCTGGTCTGTATGTATTCAATATCCATTTCAACCCATTCTTCAAAGGGAATATCATTTCTGTTGTTGGAAATCTGCCAGGTACAGGTAATTCCCGGTGTAACAAGAAGTCTGAGCTTTTGGTAATCAGTATAATACTGTACTTCTCTCGGAAGAGGCGGTCTCGGACCTACCAATGTCATATCGCCTTTCAGAACATTAAAGAATTGCATAAGTTCATCCAGTGAAAGCTTTCTCAAGTATTTGCCAACTCTTGTAATGCGGGGGTCCTCCTTGATTTTGAATACAGGACCGTCCATTTCGTTCAGCTTGGCAAGCTCTTCAATCATTTTGTCAGCATTTGCTCTCATAGTTCTGAACTTGTACATATAGAATTCTCTTCCGTGACGACCAACCCTTATTTGCTTGTAGAAAGGTCCTGCACTGGGATCGTCAATTACAATAATAATCGCAATTACGAACATAAGCGGCAGGAAAAACAACAAAATTAATGTTGCAAAAAAGATGTCAAAAAGTCTTTTCTTTTTCCAATAGGATGCGTATGATTTTTCAATAATTGCTTCCAGTTTTTCTCTTGTTCTTGCGTCAACTTTGTCCTGTTCAATATAAGGCATTACTGTACACTTCTTTCTGATATTTTTATTGCAGAATCAAATTCTGTTTTTCTGTTTTTTGATAAATAAAATTTTTCAAAAACTATATTGTCCCGAAAATCAGGTTTCTTCTCCAAATAACCCGGATGGAACAAAAGCTCTATATCTCCGCCGTCTTTTTCTGCCATTTTTTTGTACTTGGGCAAGATTTTTCTTACCCTGTTTTCGTCCATTTTCCCCGAAAAAAGAATTCCCATAAAATGTGCTGTCGGTATTTTGTATTTCCTTGCTTGCTTTTTGTTAATCAACCAAAGACATTTGAGAAGCCACTGTTTGATAATATTCACCGGACTGTATGTAAGATAAAGTGAAGGCGTTTTTATATACGGCATCAATGGTTCAGCGGGAATTCTCATATACTTCAAATCAATTTCTTCATCACAAAGAACCTTCACCAAGGCTTTAAACACCGACGGAATCATATGTGTGTGCTGGTGGCTGTCAATGCAAAAAGACATATCCTGAGGCAAGATGTTTTTCCAGAACAAAACCTGTGCCTTGATTTCTTTGTAGACCTGAGCTTCAAAATTTTGTCCGTGTAACAGACCTAGTTTAAAAAGTCCTCCGAATCTGTTTTTGAAATTACCCTTTTTGTCTGCTATCAAATATATTTCATCGGCATTAGCCATACATTTCCCTTCCACAAGGTTCAAGTGCAGAGAAATCATAATATTATTGCTGCCTGATGCTTTATGCAAGTCAATCGGTTCAATATTTGGAAAAACGCTCACCTTGTCAAGCACACCTTCGTCTATACATTGCTGTATGTGAGCGGTTGCCCTATCACAAAGTCCATAATCATCAGCGGAAATATATATCACTTAATTTTCACCTTCTGTACCAAGCTTAATAACTATTGTATCATCCACAACTGCCACACAATCCTTCTGCGGCCACTTTTTCATAGATTTTATTTCTTCTCTTTGAATGAAGTTTTTCTTCTCTTCTCCGCTTACAAATTCGTAATTTTTTCCACAATAATCGTTGAGGCTGCTGGTCAACACACTTTGACCTACGGTTTCATCGTCTGCACGGACAATATATCCGTCTGTTATTCCTGTAATATCCGGTGTGAGATTAACGCTGTATGCCTCACTATCATCCAGAGCGCCAATCACAAGAATTCTTTTGCAAGCTTCACTTCCCGGGGTCTGTTCTATGCGGTCAGCTATACGCACCAGAACACCATAGGATTTTTCATAAGCTATTTGAGCCTTGTGGTAGCTTACATTTGATATAACAATCTGATTTGAGATTATCGTTATGGCTGTTATAAGCACAATCCAGCATTTGACCGAGGAATATTTCTCGTTTTCTTCTTCTCTTTCATAAATCAAAAGGAAAAACAAATAAAATACCGAATACCCCATAAGCATAAGATTGTGATAATCAACCCCCGGATTGACAAAAGCAAGAACTCCTGCTCCAAACACGAGCATAACACTCAAAATCCCAAACATAACGGTGTTTGCAGGATTTTTATAAATCCTCATTTTCACTATGCATTTGAAGTAATACACAAGCGTAAAAATCAAAACAAAGTAATTCAGTGCGACATATACATTCACTCCGCCCGATACATCAAAGAAGCATTTTACAAAGGTTTCCTTGACAACATAAAGAGATGCAAGCAAATCAATGTTTGACAACGATGCAGTCTCACCCATTCCCTGATAATCAAGTAATTTCACAGAAAGAATACCAAGAAGAGCTTTGAGTATAATACCATATAATGCCACGCCCAAAATGCCGGAGAAAATCATATGTAAGACTTTTTTCAGCAAATTGCCAAAAGATGCATTATGATAAACAATTTCGTCAATCAATTTAAGCAAAATCAGCATTATAGTAACAGTTATATACGCCTGATAAATCCCTGCTGACAGAGCAATAAGCACCGATGAGAGCAGAAACTTCGGTTTTTCTTTTGTCATCCAAAATGCCGAAAGCACCGAGAGAAAAAACGCGATGCTGTAACCGTCTGCCACGTAGTTGTACATCATAACCGAAGTAACTGTCGGAAAGGAGACGATAACTGCACCTATCAACCCAGCAGTAATTTTTTTCTGCACATCAAACATTCTGCAAATGCACACCGC
Organism: Oscillospiraceae bacterium; assembly: GCA_015068655.1. Taxonomy (GTDB): domain Bacteria; phylum Bacillota; class Clostridia; order Monoglobales; family Monoglobaceae; genus SIG440. Next base: position 13,333 of record SVKC01000038.1, on the reverse strand, counting down.
TCCAAGAGCGTGAAATACAATTGCTATAATACCATTCAAGAACGGCAGGTCATAAAATGAACTGACAGAACACACAACAGGCAAAAACCATCTGCCGAGAGCAACCATATTTTGAGAGTCATATCTGAACACCAGAGAATCCCAATTGGGAAGCCAGTTTGTTATCTTGTATAAATGTGCCATCAGCCCTACAAGAAAAGCCGTAAAAAAGCAAACCTTCCACTGAGGCAAAATATATGTATTCAGTTTTTTCAATACTTTTTCAGGCAAAACTACCACTCCAGCCATTTGAATTTATGTAGAAACTTTCCGTACAATTTGTCATACAACCTTACACCTACAATCCGCTTCACAAACAGTGTCCTTTTTGCGGTTTTAGATGTCCATGAGGCACAAAAATGATGAATCGAATAAGTGTTTTTGGTTATTATTTTTCGCCCTGTATAATACTTCATGGGACAAAGATAATCTTCCGGAAGCATCCGTATTCCCATAAAAATCTGCTCCTTCTTCTTCAAATCCAGACCAAGCCTTTCCATGGTTTTTGTATTTCTGTCCGGGCAAGGCGTCATATCATAACTCCCGTCAGGAAGAATGAAAGATATATCATCATAGTCTGCAAGCAAAGTACCCACCAATTCATTTCCCTTTTCGCAGGCAAAGCCAAGACCTGTCGAGATGACACCATTATCATCAAAACCCATATATCCGCTATCTTTAATAAGATTATCGAGAGGTTTGATGAGTTCAACATCTGTATCAAGATAAATTCCACCCTCATCGTACAGCACTTTCAGTCTTACGTAATCGCTGACAAAAGCCCATTTGCCTGCGTCATATGCCTCGCGGGCATATCTGTTTCGGCTTATGTCAAAATTTTCTTCATTGTGACAAACTATTTTGTAGTCAGGACAGTGTTTCACCCAGCTTTTTATGCACTTTTCTGCAAGTGCCGGCATTTTCCCTTTTCCAAACCAGCAATAATGAATTACTTTCGGAATACTCATTGATTTTTCTTCCCCCTGTATAATTCAAAAATAGTTTTGAACGCATTTCTGTTAAACACGAAATTCACAAGCAAGTATAACCCTGCAATCCATATTGAATGAACAACTCCCCAAAGCAACAGCTTCAAGAAAGAAAAGTTGCTGAATGTGTCAACAAAAAATACTGCCATAATTATAGCAAAAACTGCACCATTAGAAATCAGAATTTTGTATGTACACATCTGGCTTCTTTTGAGAACTTTCTTGTTTGAATAGTAAATAGTCATTATACCGCGATAAAGAAGTGCCGCAATTGTTCCGAGTATCGCACCGCATATTCCCATATACATAATCGCTGCAACGGAAACCGTGATGTTTATTACCATTTCCCATATTGCAAAGGAGCGGGTTTTTTTGAAATCACCCGAATACTCAATAATACCATTTGCCGGAAGCTTTGCGTTCGCAATCAAGTTCATTATAACAAAAAGAAGCAACAGAAAAACATTTGTATATTCAGCATCGTTGATTCCGCTTGTATATATCTGAATGATAGGCAACAAAAATACTGCCATAAGAGTATAAATAATACAAGTTGTCATAATATAAAATGTTTCATAAGCATTAAACAGCTTGTCAAACTTTTCTCTGTCTGTATGAAACATCTGTCCCAGTGCAAAGGTAAAGGACGAGACTACACTTGTTATGAAATTCTGCACCTGTGAAAAGAAAATGTTGTATATGGCATAAATGCTTACTGCCTTGAAGTCACAAAGAAAAGAAATCAGTATCACATCAGTATTATTGAACACCATACCCGAAAGCTGATGCACCAGAACAGAATTTTTCTGTGCGATAGCCTCAAAATCAGGTTTTGCTTTTAAATCAAGCCATTTGTATCTGCGTTTTGCATAAAAATACAAATAGCCAAGCTGAACAAGAGCAATGACACAATACACAAGCTGAATCAGGATAAGGCTGTCTGTCAGAAGCAGAACAAGCATTTTACCAACATTTGATGCAAGCTGAAGGATTGTTTCGGAGTTGTTGATTACATACTTCCTTCCGTCAACCTCCATAAGAATTCTGTACTTCGCCTGAACAAAATAACTGAACAGTGACGGTATTGCATTTAATATAACTATGAAGAACAAAACCTTACTATCTATGGAGGTTGGTATAACATAGGCATAAACTACCGCTATAACAAGTACAATAGCTGAATATACTATTCCGGTTTTTATATAATACGTGTTTGTTGCAGACAAAACTGCGCTTGCGCTCTTATAGTCATTTTCGCCGATTCTTTTGTAGAGTGCCTGAGTTGTAGCAAGCCCTACTCCGGCTTCCAAAAGACACATATATGTAAAAATTTGTTTTATGGTCGACAGAACGCCATTGACCTCGGAGCCGAAATTCTCAAGATATAACCTCGGCAAAAGAAAACTGATTGATATAAGCACTACCTGATACACAAGAGATGATATAAGGTTGTGTTTTATTCTTGAATCTTTCTCAGGCATTCTGTCACCCCCATTCTTTTAATAAACAAAAAGGTTTTTTTACTGTCTATAACTGTTTTCCACTCATTTTTCTTTTGATTCAAGAAAAACTTTTCTTGTGAGAAAATTATAAACCGTCACAATTACCATAGCCAGGATTTTCACTATCAGATAGTATGTATCTGTATACTTCACGCCAACCCACAAAATCAATTGGTTCAGGCACAGTCCGCCCGCACTAAGTAAGACAAATATAATAAATTCCTTAAGCTTGCTTTGATTTTTGCTTTTGAAAACAAAGGTCATACTCAAAAGATAATTTACAGCAACAGAAGCACAAAAGGATATCATCGAAGCAAGCAAAACGTTTACGTGCAGCAGCTCTTTCAATGCCACAAGAACTCCCACATCCACAATTGCGGCAATGACACCCACTATCCCAAACTTGATAAGTTGCAGAATCACTTTTGCTCCCTCCGTTATTCTCTGGCAAATACCCAAAGAGTCTCTTTTGCATTATCCATAGTCTCTTCCAAATTGTATATACTGAGAATTACTGTTTCACCATTTACTTTTTTATATGTAATTGACGGTGTTTTGCCTTCTGATATTTGTCGCTTTATTGCATCATAATTCAAAAAGTTCATAACTGCTCTATGGAAATCAGGGTGAACAAAGTCGTTAATATATTTTTTGAGTAATTTCGAAAAGTTTTCTTCATCTTCCTTGTATCCAAGATAGGATGGCATAAGAATTCTATGCGCATAATCTGTATCCAAAGACACTCTGTATATACCGTTATAATGTTCCTTCAGGACAGAAATCATTGTATCAATTTCCCTGATACCGGTTTTCAACTGTGTATACTTCTTTTCTGTATCTTCAGATATACTGTTTTGTTCTTTGTTCTGATAATACCGGGCTTTGGCTTCATACATTCTGATTTCAGCTTCGCGAACCATCTCTTCACAGTTTGAATTCTGCTTTCTGTATGACATACCAATAGCTACATTGTATCCTCTTGGTTTTAATTGTTCAATAAAGGCTTCTATATTTTGTTTAACATTTTCTTGGGTAGTTTTCTTTGCAAATACCAGGAACTCATCTCCGCCCATACGATAAATGTACTGACCAAAGAACACTTCCTTTAATGAGTTTGCGATATAAATAAGCATTTCATCGCCTGCAGCGTGTCCGTATTTGTTGTTTCTGATATGAAGCTCGTTGACATCTATATAAATACAAGCAAAGTCTTCCGGCTTTTCTGCATCGAACAAGAGAATATCCTTCTTGTATGCAACACGGTTTAAAGCTCCGGTAAGGGAATCTGTTGTTGCAGCAAGCTCGGTTCTGTTGAGGTGTTTTTTGTTATATATAGCAATTGAGAAGCAAATAGCAACATCCTCGATTAGCTTTCTGATAGAAGCACTCTTCTTGGGATTAATCGTGCCAAGAATGCTGACATGATTTTCCATATCAGCAATAATTGCAAAAGATATGTCCTTAATACCATGCTTCAACAAAAAGTGATATAACTCCGGATTCGTTTCCAAAAGATGTCCGTTTGGAATAATTTGCATAAACCCGATTGACGTTTTGTTTGCATCATGAATATGCGCTGCATACTGGAAAAGCTCTCCCTGAAAATACTTTCTGTCCTCCCCTGTCAAAAGCTTTTCTTTCAACGTCGGTTTGATATAGAAAAAATCTTCCCCATCCGTATCCGTAAAAAATGCAGAACGGGAGCCTGAAAACTCTTTTATTCTTTTCAAAGCCGAATTTACATTTTCGTGCTGTTGATTTATCTCCAAAAGAAGATGTCTGATATCAGAAGACTCTGAGTTTAATTTTGCTCTGTTTTTTTCACTTCTTAATATCAATTCAAGATAAATCGCCAGAATCAAAACAATTACAGCGAAAATAACAATCAGATATTGTGATATTTTATGAGTTTCTGCAAACACCTGTGTTTCATAACGTGCAAGCATAATACCCCAGCCAAAATCTTCAAGGGTAGAATAATGAATATACAAATCCTCACCTGTGATTATTGACTTGAAGGACGAATAACCATTTTGGGAAGTCGCCATAGTTTCATAGGAATAACCGGCATTATACTCTCTGTCTTTGAAATCGGACAACTCACCCGGATTTTCATCGAGTGTATCTATAACAAACTTGCCCGTTTCTTTGTCATAAACAAAAAGCTGAGCATCCAGTTCGTTTGCCATATTATTATATTTTTCACCTATAACATCAAGAGGAATTACACCATATAAAATGCCAACAGTTTTATCATTTACCTTAATCGGGACACCGCTTCTTATCAGTTCTTTTCCGTCACCGGTAAGATCAGGAAGTCTTCCGCTTATGTATTCTCCGCGCACCGCTTCGTCTTCGAAAGAAATTTTGCCATTCAAATCAATTGAACCCATTTTGGTAACAAAAGTGTTGTCGGGATTCAATATACCGATATTGGAAAGCAGCCCAATAGGTTTAAATGATTCAAACATAAGCTCGTAGCTTTCACCGTCAGAGTAAAGCTTTGCCGCAAAGCTTGCCATGGTAACAAGATTTTCTCTGTCAGATTTCAACTGCAAAGTCAAGTCATCCTTAATTTGCTTCGTCTGCATATGAAGCATTTCATATGCATCTTCCTCTGCCTTTTTGTAAAAAGACGTAACCATAACAAGAAAGACTGCACATATCAAAATCGTAGTGATAATGGTATACAAAATATTATTCTGTCTTTGTTTTTTCCGTTCGTATGTTATTGCCATATACCCCATCTTCTTTCGTGTGATAAATACTTTTTGAAAATCTCCAGAGTGCACATTTTCATAAATCCTTACCTTTGTATATACACTCTTTTCGATTATACCACACAACTATATGAAAATCAAGGAATTGAGCATTTTTTTCAAATTTTTATGAGTGTTTTATGACAAAGCCTTGACAAGAAGATATTTCGCTCTTCCCATCAAGGCTTTGTTATCTTTATTTTTCAACTTTAATCCGCAATTTCCCGATACAACATCACGGTTAATATACCGATTTCTTACCTATGCTTTATAATTCCAAAAAGCTTTGACAGTTCCATCAAAGCAAGAGGTACTGCAATCAACCCCAGTCCAAAAAGATACAGTTTGGCAGGCAGCATTTTCAATCCGAAAGCTGTTTTCAGCGGTGAAAACAACACAAGTACAACAAGCAGAATTGAAATCAAAGCCGCACCGTTCAGCTTCTTGTTTGAAAACACACCAATTTTGAACAAAGAGTGTTCTGACCGCATATTGTAGCTTTGCACAACCTGAGAAAGGGCAAGCACCATAAACGCAAGAGTCTGACCGCCTTCAAGACTGCCTGTTGACTTTTCACCGACAAAAAATCCAATAAGGGTGAGAACTGCAAACATTATACCCTGAAGCACCACTCTTATTCCAAGCCCGTGAGCAAAGATACCCTCATTTTTGGGTTTCGGCATTCTTTCCATTACATCGGACTCAACCTCTTCCATTCCCAGTGCTATTGCCGGAAAGCTGTCGGTAACAAGGTTAATCCACAAAAGCTGCATTGAAAGAAGCGGTGTTTTGTGCCACAATAGCATCGCTGCAAACACAGCAATCACCTCACCAATATTGGTTCCGAGAAGAAAACCTACCACCTTTTTGATGTTCGCATAAATTCCTCTTCCTTCACGCACTGCTTCAACAATTGTAGCAAAGTTGTCGTCCGTAAGGGTCATATCTGCCGCACCTTTTGCAACATCTGTACCCGTAATTCCCATTGCACAGCCAATATCTGCGGCTTTCAACGCAGGAGCATCATTTACGCCGTCACCGGTCATTGACACAACCTTTTCTTTGCGTTGCCAAGCCTTTACGATTCGTATTTTGTTTTCGGGCGAAACTCTGGCATAAACCGATATTTTTTCAACATTTTCATCAAGCTCTCTGTCATTCATCGCATCAAGTTCCGCACCCGTAATTGCTCGGTCGCCATCTTCAAGAATTCCCAAGTCCTTTGCGATTGCAGAAGCCGTCACTACGTGGTCACCTGTAATCATAACAGGCTTTATGCCTGCCTTTCTGCAAACCGCAACAGCTGCCTTTGCCTCAGGTCTCGGCGGGTCAATCATTCCCACAAGTCCAACAAAGGTAAGTCCCGTTTCCAGTTCCTCCGAAGAAGGATTTTCGGGCACATAATCTATGACCTTTGTACCCACAGCCAGAACACGAAGCGCATCCTTGCTCATTTTCTCGGTAATCGTCTTTGCAAAAGTCAAATCTCCGGATACACAACGCTCTGCCATAACATCAAAAGCACCCTTGACTATAACTACATATTTGCCTTCAATTTTGTTTACTGTTGACATAAGCTTTCTATCCGAATCAAATGGAATTTCCGCAACTCTCGGATATTTTTCCAAAATTTTATCCTTCGGCAATCCATTCTTGTGTGCCGCAAGTATAATTGCAGTTTCGGTGGGGTCGCCTATATGCTTTTCCTGACCCTCCAGAAACACAACCGAGCCATCGCAGCAAAGAGCACCAAAAAGCAAAAGCTTTTTGATTTCTTCGGAACAGTTTTCTGAAACAGCCTCAACTTCTTTTTTTCCGTCAAAATATGCTTTTACCAAAGTCATCTTGTTTTGAGTGAGTGTTCCTGTTTTGTCGGAACAAATTACAGATGCGCTTCCAAGAGTTTCAACCGCAGGAAGTCTGCGTATTAGTGCATTTCGTTTCACCATACGCTGAACACCGATAGAAAGTACAATGGTAACAATAGCCGGAAGCCCCTCAGGAATTGCCGAAACAGCCAAGGATACCGCTGTCATAAATATCTCTATCACAGGAATACCGTTTGTTATGCCAACCGCAAAAATAATTCCGCACGCTACAACGGCAATAATACCAAGATATTTCCCGAGCTGTGCAAGCTTTGTCTGGAGCGGTGTCCGTGTATCTGATTCATCATCCAGAAGATTTGCGATTTTTCCCATTTCAGTGTTCATTCCCGTTGCCGTGACAACAGCCGATGCAGTTCCGTAGGTTATGCTGCACCCCGAAAAAATCATATTACTGCGGTCACCCAGCGGAGCGTTTTCTTTCACCTCGGAATCCGCATCCTTCTCCGAGGGAACCGATTCTCCCGTAAGAGCAGATTCTTCACTTTTCAGGCTTACACTTTTCAGCAGTCGTGCATCCGCAGGAACAAAGTCTCCGGCTTCGATACGAATAACATCTCCCGGAACAAGCTTCTCCGCATCTATCATCTCCTCACTGCCGTTTCTGATTACTCTGGCATGGGGTGCTGACATATTTTTGAGAGCATCAAGAGCCTTTTCCGCCTTGCTTTCCTGCATAACACCCATAACAGCGTTCAACACAACAATCAACAGTATAAGTACAGGTTCAAAAAATTCCTTTGGATTCCCCTCAACGCAGGCAATCACAAAGGAAACAACCGCCGCCGCAATGAGAATAAGAATCATAACATCCTTGAACTGTTCAAAAAAACGTTCAGTCATTGTTTTCTTTCTTTTTTCAGCAAGCTTGTTTGCCCCGTACTTTTCAAAAAGCTGTTCCGCCTGCTCACGACTTAACCCCTTTTGTTCATCCGTGTTCAAAAAAGATACTGCCTCTTCTTTTGACTTGTTATAAAATAACAACTGCAATTCCACCTTTCACGGTATATTATATGTATTAATAATTTTCTTATGTAAAAAAAGAGACTTATCCGCTTTGCAGATAAGTCTCGTCATTTCAGATGAGGCCAGGATAAATCCGACTGTTGACATCATCGCACCTATGTGCCGACTACTCCCTTTTTCCAATATTATACCATTATTTTTTCTTTTTTCAAGTATCTTAACAGAATTTTTACAATTTCAAGTATACTTTTTCTTGCATTTTATCAATTCGAGAAAACAAAACTATGAAATAAAGGTCTTTTGCAAAATTTGGAGGACGGGATGAAACCCGTCCTCTACCAATATTTTAAAAACATTATACTTGTAACGCATTCACTTGTCTGTATCACAAATATTTTTTCATATGCCCGAGAGCATTTTTTTCAAGCCGTGATACCTGAGCCTGAGAAATTCCTATTTCATTTGCAATTTCCATTTGCGTTCTGCCCATAAAGAACCTTAGCTTCAAAATATTCTGTTCACGCCTGTTCAAGCGTCCCATAGCTTCCTTTATTGCAATTTCACTGAGCCATGAATCATCAAGGTTTTTTTCATCCTTCACCTGATCCATCACAAAAATCGCATCACCGCCATCGTGATACACCGGCTCATAAAGAGAAACCGGGTCCATTATTGCATCAAGAGCCGCCGAAACCTCTTTTCTGGTTACACCCAACTCAGCCGCAATTTCATCAACGGTCGGTTCTTTTGAGTTTTTGTTAACCAGACGTTCCTTTGCAGACAGAGCCTTGTATGCCATATCTCTCAAAGAACGGCTCACACGGATTGAAGTGTTATCTCTCAGATACCTTCTTATTTCCCCGACAATCATCGGCATCAATGTCCCTTGGGGAAATTAGTTTTTTCGCGGTTTCAGGGTGATTTGTGACAAAATTATGCCAATAAAAATAAGCGCGCATCCCCAATATCCGTTTGCTGTCATTGTTTCGTGAAGTATAATGGCTCCGCCTATTGCTGCAAACATAGACTCCGTGGAAAGAATAATTGAAGCAAAGGTGGGGTCTGCGTTTTTCTGTCCGATAATCTGACAGGTATACGCCACACCCACAGACATAAGTCCTCCGTATAAAATCGGAACAACAGCGGGCTTTATGCTTCCAAGCGAAATGCATTCAAACACAAAAGCGCAAACAAGGGAAAAAACAGCACAAACAACAAACTGTGTACAAGCAAATCTCAAAGAGTATATTCTGTTTCCGAAACCATCAATCACGAGAATATGTATAGCCCAGAAAACTGAGCCAATCAACAGAATTCCGTCACCAATGCTGAGCTGCCATTTGTCTGTTATGCAAAGCAAAAACAGTCCGACAACGGCAAATACTGCACCAATCCAAACGTTCAACCCCGTCTTTTTTCCAAGAAGTATTCCGAACAAAGGAACCAGAACCGTATAAAGTCCCGTAATGAACCCACCCTTTCCTGCACTTCCCGTCACTTCAATCCCCCATTGCTGAAGCCATGAGGCAACAAAAAGAACTATACCTGCCACAAGACCTACAAAAAGAGTCTGTTTCATTTTTTTGCTGTGAACAACAGCTTCCTTTTCTTTTTTCTCAAAAATCATTATAACGGGAATCAAAGATGCCGCACCAAGGGCAAAACGAATTCCATTAAAGGTAAACGCTCCTACGTGTTCAGCACCCACACGCTGGGCAACAAAAGCAAAGCCCCATATCATTGCTGTGAGAAGCAGTATTCCAAGGGATTTAATATTTTTCAATTTTATCACCCTTTTTTTCTTTCAGGCTTAACCTTGTTTCCTTTTTCGTCCACAATGCGAACACTTTCCATAGTGTTTTCAACGCCCTGTCTGAATGCTTTGATGTATTTCTGTCTCAATTCTGCCTGTTCAGCTTTTTCCGCATCGTTGAGACCTTCTGCTTTTGATTTTGCATATAACTCGTTTATACGCTTGATAAGCTTTTCCATATACCGTCTCCCTGTTTTTCTGCTGTTTTACTCATACTCCTTTGCCAGCTTTTCAAAGGATGAAAGAGATTTTTCAATCATTTCGGTTGAAACACAATATGAGATTCTCACGTATCCGGGATAACCAAAGCTGTCACCGGGTACGAGAAGCAACTCATACTTCTTTGCCTTTTCACAAAACGCTCCTGCATTTTCTTCAAGAGCCTTTACAAAAAGATAAAATGCTCCGTCTGGCTGTGCAACCTTGTATCCATACTTTGAAAGAGCATCACACAGAATATCACGATTTTTCTTGTAAACCGAAATATCCGCTGTTTTTCCTATGCATTGGGGTACAATTCTCTGGAACAGGCTGGGTGCGCACACAAAGCCAAGAGAACGACCTGCACCGCATACGGCAAAATAAACCTTCTGCCAATCATTTGCTGTATCAGGAACAAGAACATAGCCTATTCTTTCACCGGGCAAGGAAAGAGACTTGCTGAATGAATAACAAACAATTGTATTATTATAGTAATTGGGAATAAAAGGCACAGCAATGCCTTCTGTATACACCAATTCACGGTATGGTTCGTCCGCAATAACGTAAATATCCTTGCCATACTGCTTTTGAGCTTCATCAAGAACCGATGAAAGCTCACGGATTGTTGACTCCGAAAAAACAACACCCGACGGATTGTTGGGCGAATTTACAATTATCGCCTTTGTTTTCTCATTAATTGCCGCTTTCAATGCGTCAAAATCCACCTGAAAATCCTCTTCACGGCATTTCACAATTACCGGCTTCATCCCTGCCTGATTAATGAAAACCGTATATTCAGGGAAGAATGGTGCAAGTACAATCACCTCTGCATTTTCTTCTGCAATTGCTGAAAGAGAAATAGTGAGAGATGCCGCCGCCCCAACTGTCATATAAAAATTGTCACCGGTGTAGCTTGTACCGAAATTTGCATTTACATAATCTGCACAGCTTTTTCTTACATCGGGCGCACCTTGAGCCGAGGTATATCCGTGAAGTACAACAGGGTCGGTATTCAATACAAGGTCAGCCAAAGCCTCCTTCACACACTCAGGAGCAGGTACACTGGGATTTCCCAAACTGAAATCATACACATTTTCCGCACCTATCTCAGCCTTTCTTTTCAATCCGTACTCAAACAATTCACGGATTTCGCTTCTGCGACTTCCGAGTTCATACATTTTCTGTGATACCATAATATCTTTCCTCCTGTAAAATAGGCTTATTTAACCAAAAGACTCTCACCTGTCATTTCAGCAGGCTTTTCAAGTCCCATAAGGTCAAGCATTGTAGGAGCAAGATCTGCAAGTCTACCGGCTTTCAGCTTTGTTCCGTCTTCGCCGCCAACAAGAACCAGAGGAACAACATTCGTGGTGTGAGCTGTAAATACATCATTTGTATCATAATCAACCATCTGGTCAGCATTACCATGGTCAGCTGTTATAAGAGCTGTGCCACCCATTTTGAGGATTGCATCAACAGTTTTTCCAAGACAGTTATCAACTGTTTCAACAGCCTTGACAGCTGCATCAAAGATTCCTGTGTGTCCTACCATATCACAGTTTGCAAAATTGAGAACAATAACATCATATTCGCCGCTTTCAATACGCTTTACAACCTCTTCCGTAACCTCCGGAGCACTCATTTCAGGCTGGAGGTCATAGGTTGCCACCTTGGGTGAATTAATAAGAGCTCTGTCCTCTCCGTCATAAACCGCTTCAACACCGCCGTTGAAGAAGAATGTAACATGTGCGTACTTTTCGGTCTCTGCAATTCTCAACTGACGCAGACCCTTCCGGCTGATATATTCACCAAAAGTATTCACAAGACTCTGAGGCTTGAATGCAACCTCAACATTGGGCATTGAAGCATCATACTGTGTCATGCAAACGTAATAGGTCTTGAAGAATTCTCTTTCAAAACCGTTGAATTCCCTATCTACAATTGTTCTTGTTATTTCTCTTGCACGGTCAGGTCTGAAGTTGAAGAATACTACAGAGTCATTTTCTGAAATCTTGCCCAGAGCCTCACCATTTTCATCAGTAATTACTGTAGGAACAACAAATTCATCCGTCACATTTTCGTTATATGACTTCTTTATTGCATTAACAGCCGAAGTGTCTTTGTTGCCTTCTCCGTATACCATTGCCTTGTAAGCCTCGGATACACGTTCCCAACGGTTGTCACGGTCCATTGCATAATACCTTCCCATAACTGTTGCAATTTTGCCTGTTTCCAAGGCTCTCATCTTTGCAACAAGAGCTTCCGCAAAGTCTGCACCTGATGTGGGAGATACGTCACGACCATCCATAAAGCAGTGAACATACACCTTCTCAAGACCATTTTTCTTTGCCATTTCAAGAAGTCCAAAAAGGTGATTGATGTGGCTGTGTACACCGCCGTCTGAAAGAAGACCCATGAAGTGAATTGCAGAATTGTTCTTTTTGCAGTTGTCTACAGCTCCCTGAAGTGCAGCATTTTCAAAAAAATATCCGTCTTCAATTGACTTTGTGATTCTGGTAAGCTCCTGATAAACAATTCTTCCTGCACCGATATTTGTATGACCAACCTCAGAGTTGCCCATCTGTCCGTCGGGAAGACCTACATCCATACCGGAGGCATGAACAATTGTATTTGGATACTCCGCAAGATACTTGTCCATATTCGGTGTCTTTGCAGCATAAATCGCATTGCCCTCATGACGTTCATTCACGCCGTATCCGTCCATTATAATAAGTGCATAAGGTTTTTTACTCATTATCGAATTTCCTTTCTGTTTTCACATTAGTAATATATATCTTACCCAAAAATAAGGGCGAATTTGCATTCGCCCTTACTCTTATTTCAAAAATTACTGAGCAGCTTTTACGATAACTGCAAAATCTGCACTCTTGAGACTTGCGCCGCCGATAAGACCACCGTCAATATCGTTCTTTGCAAGAAGCTCAGCAGCATTGCCGGCATTCATACTTCCGCCATACTGGATTGTAACTTCAGCCGCACACTTTTCACAGTAAAGCTCTGCAAATATCTTTCTGATGCCTTCACAAACTTCCTGAGCCTGTTCGCTTGTCGCAGTCTTGCCTGTACCGATAGCCCAGATAGGTTCATATGCAATAACAACTTTCTTTGCATCTTCAGCAGCAATACCTGCAAATGCCTTCTTTGTCTGGATTGCAAT
>SVKC01000037.1 GCA_015068655.1 Oscillospiraceae bacterium | reverse complement strand
TCAACTGTTCCGCCAACAATTCTCACTTCCATGTCCTGATATACCGCTGCATTGTTTTCAACTGTGTTGTAGAAATCAATGTTGATTGTAAGTGTTCTTGTGGGAACTGCAATTGTCACATTTTCAATCTTGCTGTTGTCAAGAACAAGGTCACCCTTGCCTGATGCACTTCCGTTGGGGATAAATGTATCAACAATGTTGTCATAGAGCTTTGTTGTATGAACTGCATTTGTATTATTTGCAGCTGTGTCAACAACAAAGTCAAACTTTCCGTAACCTTCGAACTTAACCTGTGCAATTGTGATTGTGTTGTTTGTATCAACTACACCATTCTTTGTATCAAAGTGGAATTCATATCTGTTCTTGTCGTTGTTCACGGGAGCAACTGAAATATGATCATCCTTGATGTCAACAATTGTGAAGTCAATATTGCCTTCCTCTGTTGTGAGCTTGAATGTAAGGTCACCTGAGTTGAGGCGGTTGATAATTGCACTGTCTGAACCTACAAGATTAATATTGTAAATCTTTTCGCCTTCTGCATCTGCAGCTGTCTTATCTTCGAATACTACTTCGATTGCTTCAACAACCTGTTCTTCTGTTCCAACACCAAAGCCGTTTGCTGTGGGTGTAAGCTGATAACCGTCAGCAAGATATGCAGAAACATCTGATGAATAGAAGCCACCGCTGATTGCAACATCAGGTTCGTTAACAGCAGAATAAATAGCATCACCTACAGCACTGTTGTATGTACCGCTTGTGATTTTCATTACAACAGCTGATGCACCTGCGCGGATAGCGATTGCTGCATCACCATCGTCTCCTGTTTTGCCTGCATTGATCGTATTATCTTCAAGTATGATTGAAATAGGTGTTGTTGAAGCAGAACCAACACCTGTTCTTACGCCATAGCCGTCAACATTCATGGTTGTGCCTGTCATTGTGAATTCTGCTGTATTGTTAAGGTTGATACCGTTCTTACAATCTGTGATTACACAGTCTTCAACTTCAAAGTCTTTTTCAATGTTTGTTACCTGAACAAAGCTGTGAAGACCTGTTGCTGTACTGTTGATAAGTTTCCAACCATGATCCCCGCCTGTGTGTGTACGCAAAGCAGCAACCTTTGTTCTGTTCCAGTCTGTTGTACCAACAAAGTCACAATTCATAACTGTCAAATTGCTTGTGTAGCGTGTATTGTTATTACCTTGAATACCACCCTGAATAATATAGTCTTCAGTTGTGATATTTGTAGCATCAAAAACAAGGTTCTGGAGTGTAACACCTGCTGTTGCATAACGAGCTGAACGACCGTTAATAGTTACTGTACCGCTGATAACAGGCTTATCTGTTGCATCACCTGTGATTGTAATTGTCTGATTGGGATTCTGCGCAATAACAATATCTTCTTCAATATCTGCGAAAACTGTGATTGTGTAATCGCCTTCTGCTGTACCGATTGCATCAATTGCAGCCTGAAGAGTTTTATACATATTGTTGCCAATGCTTGCAACCGTAACGAACTTCTGTTCAACAGCTACGTTTTCAGCACCTGCAAGAGCGTTGTTAACGCTTGCTGTAACATCTGTCTTTGTGTCAACAATCTCAACTTTTGTGGGAGTGCTGTATGTGTTATTTGAAAGGTCAATGCTTGAAATACCTGCTTCGCCTTGTTCTCTTGAAGCATAGTCGTCAATAGTAATCTTGATTTCGTCAGCAGACTTTGCGCTTACGAAAGCGTTGCCTGTAACAACAATGCTATCACTGTCATCGCCTGCAACACCCCAGTATGCATTGATAGGTTCATCAACATATGTGAATGTATTGTTAGAAATTACAACTGTACCAAGAGCACCACCGTCATCCATTACACAAATTCCAACACCGAAGTTTACAAAAGTACAGTCTTCAATATCAAAATCTTCGCTGTTGAATATTGCATAAGTGAGAACATCACCTTCCTGAATGAAGTCACAGTCAATAACATCCCAGCCATTGGGTTCAACGCCGCCATGCCAGTATTGATATGAATCATAACCGATTACAGAAGCAAGCCACAGACGGTCACCTGCAACATTTTCAGGGATAATAAAGCTGATACCTTCAACTGTGAAGTTGTGACCACCAACACCAACGAAAGCTGTGTCTGTTGTGCTGTTCACAATAATTTCTGTCTTGTTGCTTCTCAAGCCGTATGTTGTAGTGCTGGTTTCCCAACCCTTGAGTGTAACATTGTCACTGTAAATTGAGAATGCATCATAAGTACCGCTCTTAACATAGATTGTGTCGCCGTCCTGTGCAGCAGCAGCAGCATCAGCAAGAGACATAAAGTATGTGTCGTCGATTTTAGCCTTCACGTCAGCAACGTTGAAGTCATAGTTTTCACCAACTACATAGCTTTTTGTTTCGTCTGCAGGATCGTACATCTTGAGAGCAAGGTCAACTTCGAGATCGGGGTTTTCCTCAAGGAAGTCAGGTTCAAAGAACACACCACAATCGAAGTTCTGAACACTGCTGTACACATCATTGTATGTAACATTGAGACCACTCTGACCCATCATTTCAGCCGCATAAGCCATAATCTTAAGGGGTTCATTTGCATTGAGAGTAACGTCTTCGAAGGGAACATTTACCCAATTTTCACTCCATGCATCATACTGACCTGAAAGATAGCCATTAGCACCGCCGTTTGCGTTAAATGTAACATCCTTGTTAACTGTCAATTCGAAATCAGCATACCAGTTGCCATAGTAAGCCAACTGTTCATCAGTTGCCTTATCTGCTGTGAAGTTGAGTGCAAAAGTCAAACCTTCAGCAACGAGGGGGGTTACTGTTGCTGTAGGACGTGCAGGAGCAGCATCTTCAGCAAAAGCCACTGTACCCATTGTGCCAAGAATCATTGCGATTGCAAGAATCGAGGCAAGAACTTTTTTGAAATTCATTATATGAATTCCTCCTTTTTAAAATTTATATATATTTATTTTTTTTTCAAAATTAATTCATCAGAGCAAGAAGTCTTGCGCACATAACAGCAACCTCTGCACGTGTTGCATAACCCAAAGGATTTACATTACCATCAGCACCCTTGATTATTCCGGCACTTACCATTGATGCCATAGCGGTTTTTGCATAATCCGAAATGCTGTCCTTGTCGCCAAATTCATCAAGTGCTGTCAAATCATTGGTTTCTTCAATATATCCTTTTGAAAGGAATGCACGATACGCAAGGGTGATCAAATCCTGTCTGGTAATGGTATTTTCAGGCATAAAGGTGTCTCCGCTACCCTGAGCAATGCCTGCAGCCTTTGCACTTCCTATTGCATTGTAATAATACATATTCACAGGAACATCTGCAAAGTTCTCGGTAAATGCATCATTAATTGACATCATTCTTGTGAGAATAAGTATAAAGTCACCGCGCTTGATGTTGTTTGCAGGAGCAAACTCTGTCGCACTGATACCGCTGATAATTCCCTTGTTCTTCAAATTATAAACAGAATCCTTTGCCCAAAGATGGTTTCCAAGGTCAACAAAAGGCTCATTTGCAGAAGGTATTGATGGAGTTGTGTTTCCGGAGCCTGTTCCGGTGCTCGGTGTTGAACCGCCACCGAAGCCTCCGCCTCCGCCTCCACCGCCGCCTCCACCGCCGCTGCCGTTATCGTCGGCGTCTTCGGTTTTAGCATTGGCAACGTCAGAGAATTCACCTGTTCCTATTGCGTTCACTGCCGCAATCGACACATAATATGTTTTTCCATCGTTGAGTTTGGTTATTGTTTTGCTCTTTGTGGATTTACCTTCAATTTCAACCTCTTTGTCAAGGTCATTCTTGCTTGTTCCGTATTTTATTACATAACCCGTAATTTCAGAACCGCCGTTCTGGGGAGCTTCCCATTTCACGGTAATACTTCCCGAACCACCTGAAACTGTAGGCTTCGTCATTTTTTCAGGAACGTTTTTTGCGGGTTCTTCCTCAACATCGTCAAGGTTTCCGAAAATATTGTCAAATTCATTAACCTCACCGCTACGGTTGAAGTCAGCATTGTCTTTTCCATAATTCTCGTAGTTTCCTCCAAGAACCTCTTTGAAAGCAGCCTTGTCTGCATCATCAACCTTTTCATCCATATTCACATTTCCAGGAATAAAGTCGTCATTGTCCAGTTCCAATGCTCTGTCAAAGCTATAATCTGTTGTCTTGTATGAAACATAACCGGGTCCCATAAGTTCAACTGTATAAGTATCGCCTGAAATGACCGTATTTTTTACAATAAATGTAGGAATAGATGCTCCCCCGTCACGGTGTCCGCCTTTTTTTATTGGAATATTGTTGAGAACAGTACTGATTGTTGTACCTGAAGTCTCATTTGTTATGGTGAGAGTAATCTTGCTGTCTGCATAGTCACCATCTGAAGCTGTGTTAAAGTCTTTTATCTTGTTCATTTCCAGCTGTACAACAGCTTCAATACCCTCGTTTGCATCAAGGCTGGTCTCAGCCTCACAGCTTACATCAGCACCTTGAACAGGAAGCTCATTTTGGTCAACAGTACAATATGACTTTCCTTCCGTGTCAAAACCAACCACTACTGTTTCGCCCGGCTCTCCCACAAAGGTGAGTACAAAAACCTCGGTTTTTTCATCTGTAAACGTCATTGCCGGTTCTTTGATTGCCACAATACCCGGCAAAAGCTTGCCTGTAGAATTTACCAAAGCCGCATTTGGCGCAATTTGAAAATAACCATCACCAGGATCATTTTTTCCCTGCTTAAACTCTATGGACTTATACTTTGCATTTCCACTGAATTTCAGCGCTGTCTGAACTAATGTAACACTTCCCACTGCACCCTTCACGCTCACGCTGATTTTCGCCTCACCCGAAAGCGTTGTCGGGTCAGAAGCCGTAACGTCTTCAAGAATAATCTCAATATTATCTGCCGCAAAAACAGGGAATGCCGCAACAGTACCGACAATCACAAAAACAGTCAACAACATAGCCCCGAGTATTTTTTTCCAATTGAATTGCATAATCCTTCCTCCTTTAATTTATGTAGACAAATATTCAATCTATTCCTTTTTGGGTAATTTCATCATCATCAAATCATAAAGCGTTTTCATCTGCATCCTGGATATTTCATAATCCTCCCAGACTACATAATCCACAAGCACAGATATTATCATATAAATAATCGGCGTAAGTTCTTCTGCTTCGCATCCAAGCTGCGTTGCCAAATCTTCAATATACTTTCCGTAACTCTTGTGAAACTCGTCGGCCTTTTCTCGTATTCGGTCGCCGTATACAGGACTTGCTGCTACCTGTGTAATAAGCTTGAGTTCCGCCTTGTACAGATCAACCGTTTCAAGAAACTCACCAAAAAACTTTTCCGGCTTGTCCATATTTTCAAAAGCAAAACCAAACAGATTCTTCGCAACCTTCCCTATTCCGTATTTGACAGAACTGATATAAACATCATCCTTGCCGTCAAACCAGTAATAAATGCTCCCATATGAAACATTCATCACCTTGCACAAATCTCTTATGGAAGTGTTTTCCAGACCATTGTTCACAAGATACCGAAAGGCAGGGTCAAGAAACTCTTTTTCCATATCCTTCACTACTTGTCCTCTCAAAAAAACATCTCCTTCATCTCAAATATATCTGCATTTTTAAGCAGTTGCTATAATTCATACCTCAAAAATATCGGACAGTTCCGCAAAAAACGTCCAATATCCAAAATGATTATATCACTGCACCACGCTTTTGTCAAGGATTTAAAGCATTTTACAACTTCCTTTTTTAAACAATTTTGAACATACGACTTTTTTCTACAAAAAAACAGAATCCCCAAACTTTTATAATGAAGATTCTGTTTTTTAATATTCTTATTCTATGTAATCCTGATTATACTCCGCAATATACGGCAGATTTCTGAAAATTTCATTACAATCCAGACCATAACCTATAACAAAATGGTCAGGAATGGTGAACAACGACAAATCTGCCTCAAACTCTACCGCACGTCTTGAAGGCTTGTCAAGTAAAGTTACAACCTTCAAAGAAAGAGGGTTGCGTGATTTCAGTATTTTCACAACATCATTGAGTGTTCTGCCTGTATCAATTATATCCTCGACAATAACCACATGATAATTACTTATATCCCTGTCGAGATCCATAGTAATTTTCACATCTCCCGTAGATTCGGTACCGCTGTAATAGCTTTTGGCACACAAGAACCCAATTTCACATGGAACGGATACCTCTCGGCAGATGTCCGCCATAAACACAAAAGCCCCTTTCAGAATACTGACAAGCAAAATTGGATTGCCGTCATAAAGACCGTCTATCCACTTGCCG
Organism: Oscillospiraceae bacterium; assembly: GCA_015068655.1. Classification (GTDB taxonomy): domain Bacteria; phylum Bacillota; class Clostridia; order Monoglobales; family Monoglobaceae; genus SIG440. The sequence goes on along the minus strand of SVKC01000037.1, from coordinate 14,578 downwards.
GCTTTTTTTATTTTTTTCTTTATCTCATCCTCGTTAATAATAATTCTCTTTATTCTTCCCTGATATTCTTTTTGCGTAATTGAACTGTTCATAACCTTTTTCCTTTTATAATAAACTTTTTTATTTTACAGAGATAACTTTGTAACCCTTTTCTTCTACTGCCGATTTGAGAACATCATCTGTCACATTGCCGGAAAATGTTACAACAGCAGTGCCATCCTTGTGACTAACCTCTGCGCCTTCAACTCCGCTGATACCTTCGAGTGTACTCTTCACATTTGCTTCACAGTGAGGACACATCATTCCCTCAATTGTCAATGTCTTTGTCATTTCCTTTCCCTCCGTGATATTTTTATGTTTTTTATTTTGACCGAGCTTAACAAAATTGAGTCTAAGCGCATTTGATACTACGCAAAAGCTGGAAAGGCTCATTGCCGCCGCACCAAACATAGGATTGAGTGTCAATCCGAAAGGAATGAACACACCTGCTGCAAGAGGTATTCCTATTACGTTATATACAAACGCCCAGAAGAGATTTTGATAAATATTTCTGATTGTGGCACGGCTCAGCTTTATTGCATCCACTGCGTCCATCAGGCTATCTTTCATCAGGACAACATCTGCCGCATCAATTGCAATATCAGAACCGGCACCTATTGCTATACCGGAGCTTGCCGCCATAAGAGCAGGAGCATCATTGATTCCGTCCCCGACCATGACAACCTTTCCCGATTCGGTGAGTTTTCTTATTTCCTTGTCCTTGCCATGAGGGAGAACCTCTGCAACAACTTGTTCTATGCCAACCTCCTCCGCTATTGCCGAAGCAGTTTGCTTGTTGTCACCGGTTATCATTACAACACGTATACCCATATTTTTCAGTTCAGTAATTGCTTCACGGCTATCTTCCTTCACACTATCTGCAACAGCAATAATTCCAAGAAGCTTCCCTGCTTCCGCAAAGAACATCGGCGTTTTTCCCTGAAATGCAAGGTCTTCTGCATTTTTTTTCATATTCGCCGAAATCTCAACATACTGTCTTATCAGTTTCATTTTTCCGGCTACTGCTTTTCCTTTTTCAGTTTCAGCCGTAATTCCATTTCCGGGAAGAACTTCAAAATTATTTATTTCCCGTGGCAATATATTCATTTCTTCCGCTTTTTTTACAACTGCTTTTGCAAGCGGATGCTCACTCTTCGACTCCAAAGAAACCGCCATTTCCACAAGACTTTTTTCATCGTCTTCAAAAGTAATAATATCTGTAACATCGGGCTCACCCTTGGTAACAGTTCCCGTTTTGTCAAAAGCCGCAATTTTCACTCTTCCTGTTTCTTCAAGAGCTGCCGCAGTTTTGAAAAGTACACCATTTCTCGCTCCGACACCGCTGCCTACCATAATTGCAACAGGAGTTGCAAGTCCCAGAGCACAAGGACAGCTTATGACAAGCACCGAGATTCCTCTTTCTATGGCAAAGCCTGCTGTTTCTCCCAGAATCAACCATACCGCAGCAGTAATAATCGCAATTGTTATAACCGTAGGAACAAAAACTCCCGAAACCTTGTCTGCCGCTTTTGCCACAGGTGCCTTTGAAGCGGCTGTATCGCTTACTGTTTTTATTATTTTTGAAAGCAGTGTGTCTTCCGCAACAGCCGTTGTACGGCATTTTATAAAACCAAAACGGTTTACCGTTGCTCCCGATACGCTGTCTCCGACATTTTTGTCAACCGGAATACTTTCACCAGTCAACGCCGATTCATCAACAGCCGTGTTGCCTTCTATAATAACACCATCAGCCGGAATGCTCTCTCCCGGGCGAACAACAAATATATCGCCGACTGCAATCTGCTCTGTCGGAACCGCAACTTCTTTTCCATCACGAATTACTACCGCAGCTTTGGGAACCAGATTTATAAGGTCCTGAAGAGCATCGGTTGTTTTTCCCTTCGAATAGGTCTCCAACATTTTCCCAACAGTGATCAAAGTGAGAATCATTGCTGCTGATTCAAAATAAAGTTCATGAAGCAAATGTCTTGCGTGTTCAATATTTCCATCAAACAGAGCACAGCTCATTCCAAATACCACATACACGCTATAAACAAAAGCCGCACCTGAACCTAGTGCCACAAGAGTATCCATATTCGGGCTTCCCTTGAAAAGACTTTTGAAACCGCTAATGAAAAACTTTTGATTTATAATCATTACCGCTCCTGTGAGCAGCATCTGAACAAGGGCAATATTCAACGGATTCTTTGACACTATATTAGGAATTGGAAAACCCCACATTACATACCCCATTGAAATGTACATAAGAATAACAAGAAATCCAAGTGACGCAAAAAGCCTTATCTTCATTTTTTTCAATTCTGTTTTTTCAGTACTCGTCGAAGCTTTCGTCTCAATATTTCTTTTCAGCCGTTCAACTCCATATCCTGCCTCAACCACCGCCGCAATTATTGCCGCCTCATCAGCTGTACCTTCCACCGTCATAGAGTTAGTAAGAAGGTTTACTGAGCACATTTCAACACCGTCAACCCTCGACACCGCCTTTTCAACCCGCGCACTGCAAGCGGCACAGCTCATTCCGGTTATATTATATTTTTTCATTTCAAATCATATCCTTTTTCGTTTACAGTTCGTTTCAGCTAACTCATATTATATAACCATTTCTGACAAATGTCAAGAAAATACAGTCTTTCCTTAGAGAAAACTCCCTTTTACAGAATAACCGAAAAAGAGAGTTTTTATATAATAATTTTTTATTAATCTAAGCTCTTACATCAATTCGCACACAAGCTCTGCGTATTCCGCGGGATTTTCAATTTCCATCCCAGCTATAAGCAAGCTCTGTGTATAAAGGATTTCCGCATACTTGCGGGCTTTTTCCTTATCATTTTCAAAAGCATCCTTCAAAGAACGCAAAACCTTATGTTCAGGATTTATTTCAAGAACATGTTCCGCCTTCATATGACCCATTTCTTCTTCGCCCGGCAATGACTTGAAATATTTTTCCATTTCAAGAGTTATAGGTCCGTCTGCCGTGAGACATACAGCATGACTTTTGAGCTTTGTAGAAAATCTTACGGCTGATACCTTTCCATCAAGACTATCCTTCACAAAGTCAAGAAGTTCCTTGCTTTCTTCCGTCTTCTTTTCAGCTTCTTTCTTTTCTTCTTCCGTTTCAAGTCCAAGGTCTTTGTCATTCACCGATTTGAACTGCTTTTCCTCAAATGACACAAGCATCTGCACAACAAAATCATCCACACTGTCTGTCATATAAAGAATTTCATATCCCTTGTCTTTCACAAGCTCTGTCTGCGGAAGCTGATCAATTTTGCCTACGGTCTCACCACTTGCAAAATATATAAATTTCTGTTCTTCAGGCATACGGCTCACATATTCCGAAAGAGAAACCAGCTTCTTTTCTGTTGACGAATAGAACATCAAAAGATCTGAAAGGAGCTCCTTGTGCGTACCAAAGTCGTTCACAATCCCGTATTTGAGCTGAATTCCGAAGGCCTTGAAAAAGGCTTCATAACCTTCACGGTTGTCGGTCATCATTTTCTTGAGTTCAGATTTTATTTTCTTTTCCAGATTGCTTGCAATAACTTTCAATTGCTTATCGTGCTGAAGAATTTCTCTGGAAATATTAAGAGAAAGATTCTGGGAATCAACTACGCCCTTAACAAATCGGAAATGCTCCGGGAGAAGATCTGCACACTTGTCCATAATCATAACTCCGCTTGTATAAAGCTGAAGACCCTTTTCATATTCTTTTGTAAAATAACCATAAGGTGCTTTTGCAGGAACAAAGAGCATAGCCTTGTAATCAACTGTGCCTTCGGCACTTACACGAATAACACGTGCAGGGTCTTCCATATCATAAAAATGCTCTTTGTAGAAGCTCTTGCATTCTTCTTCGGGAACCTCTGATTTTGACCTCTGCCAAATTGGAACCATACTGTTTACAATCTCGTTTTCAATATATGTTTCACTTTTTGTAATCTTGTTTCCTTCAGCGTCAACCTCATCCGTTTCTATGGTGCGGCTTTTTTCAATATCCATCTTGATAGGATAACGAATATAATCCGAATACTTCTTCACAAGACCCCTAATGCGGTATGTTTCAAGGAATTCGCTGTAATTCTCATCCTCTGTATCTTCCTTTATATACATAATGATGTCCGTTCCCACATTATTCTTTTCGCCCTCAGACACAGTATAACCGTCCGCTCCTGTCGACTCCCATACAAAAGCTTTTTCCGAGCCATAAGCCTTTGATATAACCTTCACACGATCACTCACCATAAATGCGGAATAAAAACCAACGCCAAACTGTCCTATAATGTCAATATCGTCAGTTTTCTTTTCGTCATCCTTGAGCTCATTTTTGAACTTGAAGGAACCGCTGTTTGCAATAACACCCAGATTCTTTTCCATTTCTTCTTCGTTCATACCAATACCGTTGTCGGAAACCGTCAGTGTGCGAGCATTCTTGTCAGCCTTGATGCTTATACAAAAATCACTACGATTCATACCAACCTTGTCATCTGTAAGTGAAATATAGCACAGCTTGTCCAATGCATCACTTGCATTTGAAATAATCTCACGAAGAAAAATTTCTTTGTGAGTATAAATTGAATTAATCATAAGGTCAAGAAGTCGTTTTGACTCTGCCTTAAACTGTTTTTTTCCCATTATAATGACCTGCCTTTCAAATTTGTTCTACAAGAAGCTATAATACCACTTTTCTCCTGCAAAGTCAACAAAGGGCAAATGTTAATTTTTTGTAAAATATGAAAAATGCAAAAAATTCGTTGAAACTATTGACTAATCAGCAAAAAATAGATATAATAACTTAGTATGCTGATTTTGAAAAATAATTAACATCATTATAAAAAACCTGATTCAATCAGGCAAGACACAAGGAGGATAAAACAGTGTCAAGAAGTATTATCAAACTTACTGCAATCATTGCTTTGATTGCGGGACTTCTGTTCATTGCACTGTACGGACTTGATTTTACTGAAACAGTCAGATTCCCCGGTATCCTTGACCCCGACGGTGTTGTTCAGGGTCTTGATCTCAAGGGCGGTTCTGTAATCGTATTTGAAGCTCAGGAAAATAATCCTACAGATGAACAGATGGAAACAGTTACAAACATGATGAGAACACGTCTCGACGGTCTTGGTTATACCGAAGCTACCGTTACAAGACAGGGTCTCAACAAGGTCAGAATTGAAATTCCTTCACTTTCTGATCCCGCAGAGGCTGCTGAAGCTCTCGGTGCTACCGCTCAGCTCCAGTTCATTGCTCCCATTGGCGGTGCAGCTCCGGTTGTTGAAGAAACAGCTGAAACCACTGAAGGAACAGAAGCAGACGAAACAGCTGCTGCCGAAGAGGCTGAAGCACCTGTTGACCTTGCAGCTCAGATGGGCGGTTCTGTTATCCTTACTGGTAGTGACGTCAAGGACGCAAAGGCTCAGTACGGACCTCTCAGCGAAATGAGCAGCAATGTTCACTATGTTGAACTTTCCTTCACAGAAGAAGGCAGAAAGAAGTTTGCTGATGCAACAGGTCAGGTAATCACACTTGGCGAAGGCAACAACTTCATCGCTATCGCAATGGACAACAATCTTATCTCAATGCCCAGAGTTGCTGAAAGAATCGACAGTGACACCTGTACAATTTCAGGTGACTTCACAGCAGAATCAGCAAGAGAGCTTGCAGCACAGATTCGTTCAGGACAGCTTCCCTTCTCACTTTCGAGAATTGAGCTTCGTTCAATTAGTGCAACACTCGGTGATACAGCTCTCCAGACTTCATTGCTCGCAGGTCTCATCGGTATCATTCTCGTAATGCTCTTTATGATTGCATTCTACAGACTGCCCGGTTTCCTTGCAAGCATCGCTCTTGCAGCTTATATGTCAATCATCGGTATCATCCTTGCAACAATGCACATCAACCTCACACTCCCGGGTATTGCAGGTATTATCCTTTCAATCGGTATGGCGGTTGACGCAAACGTTATTATATTCGAAAGAATCAAGGAAGAACTTCGCATCGGAAAAACTGTTCGCAGTGCAGTTGATGCAGGCTTCAACAGAGCACTCTCTGCCGTTATCGACTCGAACATCACAACAATTATTGCTGCTGTAATCCTTATAATTATGGGTACAGGTACAATCAAGGGCTTTGGTACAACACTTCTTATCGGTGTTGTTATAAGTATGATTTCAGCAATCTTTGTTACAAAGTTCCTGCTCAAGCAGATGATTGGTATGAATGTGAAGAACCCCTGGTTCTATGGAATAAACAAGAAAAAGGAGGATACAGCGAATGCTTAATATTATTGGAAACAAGAAAATATTTTTCATCATTTCGGGCGTTCTGATGCTTGCAAGTATTGTATCTCTCGTTTTTCAGGGTTTCAATCTTGACACAGACTTCGCAGGCGGTATGGCTGTTACTTACGGTATCAACGAAGACTTTGCAGTTACAGACGTTGAAGCAATCGTTTCAGAAGCTCTTGGCGTAAACCAGAAAGCATCTTCTGTTCAGAAATCTGAAAACAATGAAGTAATAATAAAGTTTGGTTTTGACAATACTCTCAAGACAGACGATGAAAGAACAGCATTCAGTGATGAAAAAATCGAAGCAATAACAAAGCTTCTCACAGAAAAATATGCAAAGACAGAACTGAAGGGTCAAGACATTGTTTCTCCCTCAACAGGTCAGGAGCTTGCAAGAAGTGCAGTTTTGATGTCAATTCTCGCAGCTCTCGCAATCCTCATCTATATCACAATCAGATTTGAATTTGTGTCAGGTGTATGTGCAGTTATTGCTCTGGTTCACGATATTCTCATTCTTTGCGGTATCTACTCAGTATGCAGAATCGCAATCGACACAACCTTCATTGCGGCAATTCTTACGGTTCTCGGTTATTCTATCAACGCAACAATAGTTATCTTTGACAGAATCCGTGAAAACACACGTCACGCAAAGAAAAAGACATACGGCGAAATTGCAAACGAAAGTATCAACCAGACAATTGGACGTTCAATCAACACCACAGTTACCACGCTTCTCACAATCGGCATGGTATTCATTCTCGGTGTTACTTCTATCAAAGAATTTGCACTTCCCATTATTATCGGTATCCTGATTGGAACATATTCTTCAATCTGCATTGCAGGTTCAGTATGGTCCACCTGGAAGGATACAGCAGTAAAATCAAAGGATGCAAAGCAAAAAGCGTAGTCTTTTGTCTTGGTATGTAGCAAATCCCCCGGCAACTATATTGCCGGGGGATTAACTTTTTTGATTACTTCATCATATAGTTATAAACCATTACCGCTGCTTCTGCCCGTGTAATTGAATCAACGGGTCTCAAAAGACCTCCGTCACCGCAAATTATATTCATTCCCGTGAGAATGGCAGGATAACCGATTTTTCCTTCTGTGAGCAAATGTCCGTCTTCATATTCAACCCTGAATATATTGTGAAGCTTTGCAACACGTTCAAGACCATCCAACCTCACCATATATACAAAGGCATCCTCACGCTTTACCTGACCACTTGGATTCTTCTCATCCTCTGCAAGAATTTTTTCTTCAATAAATTCAGAATATATATCCTCCTCGCTGTAGTTCAAATAATACTTATATCGTACACCTGCCGCAAAGAGCTTCAATAAATCAAGCTGTGTTATCGCATCATCAGGACGGAATTTTTCACCTTTAAAGCCTATCTGTGCTTCCGCAAGCTTGCATATCTTTTCCTTTGCCCAGTGTCCTTCAAGGTCGGAATATTCGTAGATTCCATCATCTTCTGTGCCATAATACGGATTATACTCTTCTCCCGTGAAAGCATCAATTTCTGTTCCGTTTTTTGATACTGTGTAACAAACCTTGTAATTTCCACCCGTATGTACATAAAGCTTTTTGAGCGGAGCAACTGAAAGAATTGAGTTGTATGCCTTTTCTTTTCCTATAACCGCATTAATACCATCAAATTCTTTCTTTTCATCAAAATCCATTCTGTAACTGGTTACAAACCCTGAATCTGCATCAAACTCCACGTATACACCATCATTGATGTATCGTACACCATTTACAATTCTGTCAAAGTTACGGCTTAATCTTTTTCCGTACACATCACTTTTGTGAAGTTCAAACTCCGAAAGCTTTTCTCCTGCCACTGCCTTCAAAAAGGTATCCAGCTTTTCTTCCGCACCCTTTTTCTGTTCTTCGGTCAGTGCTTTTTCATTCTCAATACCTTTGTAGGGTACTCGGTTGAAAAGATTCAGAAGCTCACCTGATACTCCGTCAAAGGCAGCCGAAATGTACCGTTCCTTTTCTTTGTCACTGAATCCTGCCACAAGACTGTATTTTTCATCTCTGCCATAAATTTCATATTCCGACATTTCCATATTCTTTTCAAGTCCGATGTAAGGAAACTTTTCAAGAATTGCTCGTACCTTTTCTTTCGGTATAAGCTCTTTTATCTTGTCAAGCTCCGCAAGCTCCTGCTCGGTAAACATTTCATTTCTGCTCACAGAATCCTGCATTGACGCCTCTGCTTTGAAGTTTTCTCCGCCGCTTCCTCCACCTGCAAGGTCATTCAAATCATCCTCTTTTGCAACTTCTCCGCTTGATGCAAGAATATATCCCGACTCATTATCCTTGTATCTGTATACAAGCACCGTCTTATTTTTTTCCTCATCACCATTTTCACGGAATAATGATATACTTTTATCCTTGTAAACAAGCTCAATAGGGAATGCCGCCATATACTTTTGGGTATACTCAGCAAGCTCCGTCGGAACTTCATCAAAGCTCGCTTCATAATTCATATATACATCCATATTTCGTACATAAGGAACATCGTCACAAACGATAACACGAAGTGAAGCACCGTTATCTTTTACTGCAACTCCATTTTTCATTCTGTGAAAACCGATACTATAATTCAAGTTGTTCACATTCCAGCTGTCGCTGTCAAAAACTAGAGTATCACTTTCCGAAACAAACGCTTCAGGAACAGTTTTTTTCAGGAATTCTTCAGCAAAACCCGTGATTTCCTCTTTTGAAAGGCTGGTGAGCTTTTTCTCGGACTTCAAAGCGTTGTCATAGAAATAATATCTGTTTATTCTGCCTTTCTCGTCGCAGGAAACCTCAATATGTGCATTGCCTTTTTTGTCACTCCACATAAAGGTGTAACCCACCAGCCCCCTGTCAACGGCCTCAAAAGTACGTGGCGTGAATTCCGTTAGTTCTGCAGGAATATCAACCCTCTCCTTTACCGAAAGCAACACTTCCTCCATCGCCTTCGACGAAGTGCTGTCTGCAAAAACCGTAACAGCAGACAAAAGCATACAAAAAACAATAATACCGCTCAAAAATCTTTTCATAAGTAATCTCCTTCCTAATTATAACACGGTGCTGAAAGCACCATTTTTTTGATTTCTTCAACATTGTCTGTTTCAGCACGATAGGTAACAAAAAAACCATCACATTCCAACGTAAAGCTCGTTATCCCCTTTTCATCAGCCTGAATTTCATCAACCGATATTGTGTTTCCCTGATTGGCATTTGTTACGGAAATACTAATTTGCTTGCCTTCTCCATTGAGGAACAAGGCACAAAGCCCGTTTCGTTCAAAAGCGTTGCTGAACCAGAAGCCTTCCACACAGCTTCTCGGAAAAAAAGAACCATACACAGGATGACCTTTCACATATTCAAAATCTATTGCTCTTGCCGACCCTGAGCTACCACCGCCACTTCCTCCACCCGAAGCAGAAGTAACCACTTTTTTATTCGTTTCAGATGTATCGGTGTCCAAAAATGAACTTTTTTCTTCCTGACTTTGGAAGGTATCTTTCATATCCGACAAAACCTCCGTTTCCGCTTTCTGTTCATTGACAATTGGATTTTCCGTCTTTGCACTTTCATTCTCTAAAAATACAGTTTCCGATTCAACCACTCCACTTTCCTTAGAAGGACTACCATTCACCATATCAGGGAAAGTTATCTCATCTTGTCTATTTTTTTCTGACGAAGCGTTATTGCTTTCCGGAATTCTCATATTTTCCTCTTCAAAAGCTTTTCTATCCCTTTGGATTTTCTGTTTCGTTTCTATTATTGTGACCGGCAGATATTCGTTTTCAGAAATCTGTGTTTTCAAAACAAAAACACCCGCCGCAAGTGCCACAACCGCCGTCATCAGGGTTGCATATTTCAGAAAAACCGTCTTTCTCACCGTAGTCTTCACAGCGTTTATGCCTTCAAAAATCTTTCCTTTCTGTTCGGAGCTTGGAGTCATTGCGTCAAAGGCTTTCTTCAGTTCTTCCCTGTTCATAACCACTCCTCCTCCAGAATTATTCTTAATTTTTCTCTTCCTTTCTTCATATATGTACGCACAGTTGAATGTTTCGTTTTCAGTATTTCCGAAATCTCGGCTGTGGAATATCCTTCATAATAATATAGATAGATAGGCAACCGAAGCTTTGTCTCCAGAGACAGAACCATATCGAGAAGCTCACGGCTGTCCTCTTCCACATATTCCAAATCTGCTATGTCATCAGTGTGTACACGTTTGGAACGAAACCAATGCTTCAGCATATTCAGGCTTTCATTACGTGCAGCAACAATGAGCCATGCCTTTATGTGCTCATCGGAATTGAAATCCTTTTTGTGCCGCATAAACTTTATAAAGACATTCTGGGTGGCGTCTTCAGTTTCAGGAACATTTTTCAGCAACATAAAGCATACCCGATAGACAGTATCAACAAATTTTTCGTAAACCCGAGTAACTTCTTCGTCCGTACGCAACTCAGAATTACTCACAGCGCCACCCCCTTTTTGTGTCTCTGTATATAATACAATCGAATATCCCAAAATGTTGTAGATATTCAAAAAATTTCTATAGAAAAACGCCCGTGCAAAAGCACGGGCGCATCTGATTAATCCTCAAAATCAAATTCGTCCTTGTAAGCTTCCTTGAAAATGTCAAAAACCGCATTGAGAGCATCTTCACTTTCAACAGGAACATATTCAACCATTTCAGGGTCGTCCGTTTCTTCAACCTTCAAAATTGCAATATCAGGGTTGTTTTCATCAACGGGCAGGAGAACTGCGTATTCATTTCCTTCATACTCAAAGGTGTCTACATAAATGAACTCCAGTTCATTTCCGTCATCATCCACAAGAACAATTATTTCTTCCGTTTCCTCTTCGTTTATAATATCCTTTTCAAAATTTTCACTCATTGAATTATCCTCCCAAATAAGCTATATCTTTACAAATAATTATACCATTAACCTATTATTTGTCAATAGAATATTTCGAAGTTTTTTATCTTTCCAAAATAGTATAGAATATTAGTTGTATTCCTTTGCTATATCGGTTGCCATATCAAACATCTGCTTTACAATATACTTTTGATATTCATTGAGGCGTTTTGCAAAACAATTAAAAGTTCATAACCATAAGGAACTCTACCGTCATACCAATAAGCATACATATACATAAAAGTATACTGAAAATTCTTTTCATAATCTGATCTCCTCTGCTTATTTAACCGCTCTTTGCAAAAATGTTACAATTTGTCCTCTTGTGCAAGTCATATCAGGAGAAAATGTGGTATCACTTGTACCTAATGTAATGCCGTTTTGTACCGCCCAGGCAACCGCCTTTGCGTAATCAGCGTTAGCCGGTACATCCGTAAATGTGCTTACTGTACCCACATCCGGCGAGCCCAACATTTTCCAGAGATAAACAACGGTGTCTGCACGAGTAACGAATTTATCGGCTTCAAAGCTGCCTTTTTCAACCATACCTTTTTCATTTGCCCACCAGGAGGCTGAGAAGTAGTAATCCTTGTAGTTTACATCGGTAAACGGGTTGTTATAAATTGTGTACTTTGGCTCTCCCATTGCTCTCCAGATAAAGGTGATAATCTGTGCCTTTGTGCAGGTAGTATCGGGAGAGAAGGTTGTAGCAGAAGTACCTGTGGTAATTTTTTTGTCTACCGCCCATTTTACAGGTTCTGCATACCACGCACTCACGGGAACATCAATGAAGTTGCCCACAACTTCCGCTCTCGGAGTTGATGCTATTGCATCTACCTTTGGAATTGTAAAGCTATCCTCAGGAATAGAGACAAGCACCTTTCTGCCGAGAGATGCTGAAGCTTTCCACGCATTTCCCGAAACAGAATTGCCGTTTGCATAGCAATTGCTTGTAGTAAATGTGGTGTCCGGAAGATATACAAGGTCTGCCTTTCCGGGTAAGCCCGTAACGGCAATTCCCTCGTCAATAGTGAGCTTACCAACGTTATAGCAATTCGTAAATGAGCAGTTGCAGTTTGTTCTGCCGTAGTACGCAAGCCCTGCAACGACATTCGCTGTCAGATTACCCGAATTGTAGCAATCGGTAACGGTTGAATGTTCTACAGCCTTTAAATCGCCGTATTTCTCTGCATAGACAAACAATCCGCACGCAGCAGATTGGTTGCCGGTGGTCCAGTCCATTAAGGGCAGAGTAATATCACCCGAATTATAGCACTCGCTTATATTTGACTTTTGAATATCCGCAGCAAGACCACCTGCTATGAGATAAAAGATATCATCATTTGACTTTACTGTAATATCCGTATCGCTAAAGCATTTTGTTACTGTGCATCCGGCAATTTCCGCCGCTAAGCCACCGAACATAAACTGCGTATTTATAGCATCCATATCTGTTTCGGGTGCTTTATTGATATTAATATTGATTTTTCCGTTTGCTGTATAGCAGTTTGTGATAGCAGCATCAAGTGCATGTGTGGCAAATGCTCCTGCCCAGATATAGAGACTTTCGGAGTATGCCGAATATGTTACGTCAATGTTAAAGTTTATCAGTCCCAAATTGCGTATACCGGCATCATTGTTTCCAAGACCGTTTGACATATATCCCATAAGACCAAAGTAACGATCGTTGCTTTTTTCCTGCATAAAGGGCTTTGCTTCATTTATCTTTATGGTCATACCCGAAATAACGTGACCGTTTCCGTCAAGCTGACCTCTGAAAGAGTCTGCACCAAACTGTGCTTTATTATAAGCATTATCGCCGTTACCGCCATAGGCAGGTGTTCCGCCGATGGGAATCCAGTTGCCCCAATTTGAAAGGTCGATATCCTTTATGAGCTTAAAGTATTTGGCGCTGTCCTTGCGTATTGCATCGAGCTGCTCCGGAGTTTCGATTAAATAAGGATCTTCCTTCGTTCCGCTTCCGCCGGCGAATACATAGGGGCTGTCGTGATTTGTTGCCGGAGCACCCTGCCAGTAATCAGTCATTACAACATCCGCAAGGTACGATTTTGGCACAAATCCCAGAGTGTTGGCGATTATAACTCTGCACCAGTCACCCACAAGACCGGGGATTTCGTCGGTAATATCAAAGTCAACTATTTCAACAATTTGATTCGGTTGTATTTTAAATGCATTAGTATATGCCGTAGGATAATGCCAGAGATATGCACCGGAGGTCGCTACCTGATTATTAAGCTTTGCTGTTCCCACAACCGGTTCAGAAACGCCTCTGTCATACTTATGCCTTTCATTATGGTCCTTCATAGCCTGCGTGGGAGCGGTATCAAAGGGTGTTGGATCAATATATTCGTGGTAAACAAGCTTTATAGTTTTTTCGTTTATATAATTTATGCTGTATGTATTGATTATCTGCGAAGTTTTATTATCAATAGAAATAGGCTTGATTGTCTTTTCTCTTTCCGTCTTTACATCCTTTGAAAAATGGTAAGGCTCATTTGCAACATAGGTTACGGTAGCGGTTACCATTGAGTAAGGCACAGGAATTTCCGTTGTACTGTAAACTACATCGCCAAGGCATTTATAGCTATTGTCTTTATAATCAAATGATGTGATTGGCTCTTCTGTGACGTAATCACATATATATGGCTTGTCTACTGCAGTTGCATAAAGAAAATCTACTTCAATTTCAGTTATTTCATTGAACTTATGTCTGTCTTGTGCTCTTTTTTCTGCAAACTGTTCATTATATGGTCTTTTGTGGTCGTTGCCTTCCTTTACGAAGCTTCCAAAGGTTGCTTTTGCATCATTCATATTTACATAATCAACTTCCTGAAGACGCTCATTCCAGATAGCATAGTAAACTGCGTCTGTGTCAACACCGTCAACACCTGCCTCCAGAACAATTATGGTCGCACCGATTTTCTGACTTGAGCCATACATAGTTCTTGAGTCAGGCTCGTGATATATGGAATACCCTCCGCTTACAAGCTCCATTGTACCGAAGTCGCCTGCCGCAAACTTGTCAACCTTCACAGATGTTGTATCTGCAGAATCTTCTTTCTTTGGTGCGGTAGATTCCTTCGGTGCTTTTGCCTCGGTAAATTTATAAGTCAATTCAACCGTACGGTTGCCGTTTGAAAGTTTGATTGTGGGTGGAAATCTGTTTACCATATGGTCGGCAGGTCTTGAACTGAATACCTTGTTTGTTTCACTGTCGCTGAGAGTCACAGTTATAACAATGGTATATTTCACTCCTTCTTTAAAGGAGCCGTC
>SVKC01000036.1 GCA_015068655.1 Oscillospiraceae bacterium | reverse complement strand
GAAAATCTCAATCAGCTGCTTATCCTGCGTCACTCCATCATCATAACTAAAAGTGATGAACTTATTTTTTCCATTAATCATAATTCTACACTCCTTTAAAAAGTTTTCTTTATTCGACATATCCATATTGTTCGTGTTACAATAGGGACAAAATTTTAACCCTTATATTATAGCACATATGGTCAAAATTTTCAATATAACCGGGACATTTTGACGTGCTTATTTTTCTGTAGTTGTCAAACATATGTTACATCAACAGCGAAAAAATAATATATAGTTTTCCTTAAACCCCAACAGAAAAAAGTATGATATAATGAAATGGACACATAAAACCATTTCAAAATTACAGAGGAAATTTTATGTCAATAAAAAAAGTAACCATACCGCCGCGTTATGACGAGGCATTCAAAACAGGCGCTGTTAAAATGGTTACCGAACAAGGACGACCATCAAGAGAAGCTGCTGCCGAACTCGGTATCTGATTGATACGCTGAAATTCTGGTTCAAACGTGACGGCTTTCAACCGGGTACAACCGACCGTCAAAATCGTAGTGATAACCGGCAACGTGATCTTGAAACCGAAATCCGCTCACTGCGCAAACAACGTGAACAAAAGCTTTTACGTATGTTGATTTCTTTTCACGAAAAATATCCTTCTGCCGGACTTGATGTACTTTATCATATGATAAAGCCGATATGATAGGCTTGTGCCAAGGCGAACTGCCCTTCAGGCTGTTTCGTTCTTTCGCCAAAATATCATATCGACAGAGGCTCGTTGTCAAGCAAACCGTGAAATAAATGCGTTCGACTTTTCAAAGCTTTTTGGTGTCTATTTTTTCTGGAATGGCTCAATAGTTTCTGCAACAAACAACCCCGACAAGCTTTCACTTGTCAGGGTTGTTTGTTTTCTTTCGCACTATTTTATTTTGATATTTCAAATACCGGATTTATACTTCCTGCCATCCATACAAAAGCTTTTGCTGTTCCATTTTCCGGAATAACAAGCTCCGGCGTATAGGAATATTTATCGTTTGCAGCAACCGAAACATTTCTTTCGCTTCGGATTCCAACCAAACGTTCCTCCGAATCATATACAGCCACATAAACATCAACACTCTTGCTTGCTTTCTTCATTGTGTTTGAAAGAGTAATCGTAATTCCTTCAAAAGATTGAACAAAGAATTCACCGCAGTCATACTCCGCACCATCTGCAATCAAACTTTCCTGAACAATACCATAATCTGCTGAACTACCCCAGAAAGCTTTAATCGCAACTACATTATCAACTGCATTTTCCATATTCTTAACGCTGATTGATATACTCTCGCCCGGAGCAATCTGTACAGTATAGAAGCTGTCTCCGTTGATTGTCACCATAGCATATCCCGTTGTTGCACTACCGCTTGCAGTAAGAGTAATTGTTTCTGTCAGCACAGCACTTGATGCTGTAACTGCATAATCTGCAGCAGTAACCTTATTTCCTGATGATGTGATTGTGAGGTTCAAGGGTTCATTGCTGATTATCTCAGGTTCATCATCACTAAGAGGTGCAAGACCTGGGTCAACATCGCCTCCTTCGGTAACATTGCCGCCTTCACCGCCCGTTTCAACATCTCCTGTGTCTTCCACATCTTTCTCTGTAGTCAAACCATACTTTCTCAAAAACCCAATTATCTCATCATATGTAAGCCAGCCTTTACCTACCATAATCTTCAAATATGCAATATTTAAAGAAGTAAAAACATCTTCGCTAATATATTCAGAAAATTCTTCATAAGTATACAAGCCATATTCATTTATAACCAAAGCAACTGACTCCGCATCATATTTCATATCGTCATTAATTTTAAATATATCATAGTAATTATCAATATGTTGTGGCGTAACCGTTAAAACTCCGTTAGTAAAACAATTATCATAAATGCTTGTTCTCAGTGAATAGCATTTAATCGTTTTGAACGAACATTCAAAATCAACCAAATTAATTAACTCAACATTTTGAGTTTCACCAGACTTAACAAAATAATGACCAACATATTCAGCAACATTGTTTTGATCTATAAACACAAATTTATTTAGAGTTTTATCAAATAAGCCATGCTCACCAACCACATTTAATTCTGACAAATCGTCAAACATGAGAGTTGTTACAGGATATTCTTGTTCATCATAGTTAACAATAACCGATGCAGGAGCAGACGCATATGCCCCTTCCTCAAAGTCCCAAGTTAAAAGGACATCCTCGTAACTCAATTTATCTATTCTCTTCGTATTACCATCAGCCAAAGTAACAAGAGTATCCCCTGTTACGCAAATACTGCTTGCTGTTATTTGGGGAACATTATAACACACAAAATAATTATATGTTTGACCAACGTTATCAGTATATAAATAACGAACAAAATAGTAATGCGCATTACGCTCCTTATTAAACGAAGGTGACTGAAAAACAAGTACATTATTCTTTGTTACGGGTTCACTTGAACCAGTATTTGAGGTGTAACATCTGAACAACTTCTCTGCAACTGAAAGTGCTGAGGAACTTGCAGGCAAGCTGGTTACTTCTGCATAACAATTACCAAGTACAAATCCCGAAGGCTTTGTCGTTGTTGAAGCACCGTAAGTAACCGCAGCACCTGTTCCTCCGTCTGCATAATCAGTAATTGTCACAACATTTTTAAATACAGGATAGAGCATCGTCGTACTGCTCAATGAAGAAACCTGTGTTTTTCCGCTGGCTGTATATGCATCAACAATAGGATAATAAACCACCTCACCATCCACCGTCATGCTACCAACAGTTGAGCTTGTTGCAGATACATTGGGCATAACATAGGTTGTTGTTCCAATTGTAACCTTTTTACTTCCATTGTTTCCAAAAGCAAATTCGGCATTCTTTGCAGTCGGTGCAACTGCCGATGCTCTGATATGTACAGTTTTTGTATATGTCATTTCATAAGTCGTCACATTTCCGTTTTCATCAATAGTATAATTATTACCATCGGTATATTTATATTCCAGTTTATGTGAACCCGACTCATTGAAGGTTACTGTCTGACCTGTGCAGTCTGTACCATCAAGTTTCACAGTGCAAGGAAGTGTCTGACCGTATTTTGTTGCCGTGAGAATTGATGTATCAAAAGTCACGCTATCACCAACATCAAACGAAGTCTGAACCACTCCATTGTCATAGATACAATATTTGTTAGAACTGTCTGTTTTTGCAATATAATTCTTCTTTCCGGCTTCTGTGGGGTATTCAAAAACAACGGTCGGTGCAATCGCATATTGCCCCGTACTCATATATCCGGGAACACTCTCTACAATAGACGATGCATCCGGAATTTTTGTTCGAAGAAAACCTGTTTTACCCACTATAGTCGGACTTGCCGAAGCATACCCCGAAACCTCCGAAATATTTGAAGCTCCAACTTCATCAGTCATAGAAAGTATACCAGAATTAACCCATACATCACCCGTTGAATCAGTATACTGAACATCAGAAAGAGAACTTCCAAACATTCCTGATGTAAACTGTTTTATTTTGGAATCCGTAATATGTGTATCTGCCTGACTTTTTGACAAGCAATTATACTGTGTAATTCCGTTTCGAACTTCAATAGTGGTTGTATCAAGAACATTTTCATAGTAAACAACTACACCAAGACCTATAACAACAGTTCCATCTGCCGCCAAATCATTTCCATTTACTTGATTGATCGTAGTAACATTATCAAGAATAATCTGTCCGTTTCTTATATCCAAATTAGCAAGATTACCGCCTTTGAGTGTAGTGTTTATAATTTCAATACTACCCCCATTTACACGCACAGGCGAAGCACAGTTTGAAATATATGAATTTGTAATTGTATTATCACCCGTAGACAAAACAGTGGCTCTACTATAAGCTTTATCAGCCGTCGCACCGTACTGAGTGTATACAGAACCCGTAATTTCAACATTGTCAAGATGTGCATTTTTCAAAAGAATCACATAGTTTTCCGAAACATTGCTCGTACCGCTGTAAGCACCACTTGTTACATCAAATGTAAATCCATTACCATAAAGTGTTGCACCTGAAAGATAATATGTTCCGTTGCTTGACATTGTAATATCATTAAGCAAAACGCTTGTTTGATTTTTAAGTCCGCTATATGCCGTAACATTCGTCGCATCAACAACCTCCAATTGGAGCGACACCGCATTTGTATAACCATCATCGTCAACTGTCACTTCAACAGGACCTGTGATACCACTGAAATCAAGTGTAGATGACTTCCAATCGGATGCATTTTCCGCATATCTATCCAAAATTTCTGAATTATCAACCAGATTCTTTATCGTAACTTTTACGTTTCCTATTTCTGCACCGTCTTTTGCCTCAAAAAGCGAACCGAGAGCAACAGTATTGGCATTACCTACACGGTACAGATATTTGTCTGTGTTTTCAAACTTTATATCAAACTTGTCCGCAGGGTCAAAAGATGTTACATCAAGCTTTAATGAAAAATCGCCTGTTGTTCCAGCCATAAAATCCGAAGGAACATTTTCTTTCATTTTCAAAGCAAAAGCAACAACCGTTTCTTTTGTATAGGCTGTATCAGCATTTTCGCCATCAGGCATAATACTACCCGTTGCAACAGCATCACCGTTTATTACATCTTTCAGGGTTCCGATACTTGTCATATCCGAAATCGCAACGTTGCCATCAATTTCATTTTTGAAATATACATCAATAGCATCAGCAAGAGTTCCAACACTATCTGCAACAAGCTTCAATGTATAGGAAAATGCAAGTATACCCGCATTCTCAATTTTCAGGTATCTCACTACCTCGCTGCCGGGTTCAAAATCCGAAACATCAAAAACAGTGCCTGTGTCTGTCCCCTCAACATCATACCACACGCCTTGAAGAGCATCCTCCGCCCAATACAGCTTTGCAGAAAACTCTGCCTGCTCTGCCCCAACAAGATTGAGATTGAGAACCATAAGCATAGCAAGAATCAAAGCAAATACACGTTTGAAAACTTTTCTTTCCATAATCTACATCCTTTACATTATATTTTTTCAAGCCGTTTCTCAAATGTCATATTTTTTACATAATATATGAAACAACAAGTTCCATTTTGCCTTCAAAAACAACCTTTCCATATTCAAAAGGCAAAATGAAATGACTACCCTTTCTTATTTCCATTCCGTCAACCGTTCCGCACCCTTCAACAACGCTCACGTTCATAAACTTATATTCCTGCATTATTTCAGCCTTTTTCTTCACATCAATTCTTTCCACGTTGTAAAAAGAACAAGACACAAGAATTTCGCGAAGGAAGTCCTCTGTTTCAACGCCTTCTCTGTCTGTTTTTCCTTCAACAAAAGGAGCTTTTATGACATCAAGAGCCTTTTCCGTGTGAAGTTCACGGGGTTTTCCGTTCGACAGCCTTCCGTAATCATAAACTCTGTATGTAATATCACTATTCTGCTGTGTTTCAAGAATTACCGTTCCACCCTTTATTGCGTGGATGCAACCCGGGTCAATCTGGAAAAAATCTCCTTTTTTGATTTTTACTTCACGAAGAAGCTCATTCCACCGACCATTTTCAACCATTTCTCTCAACTCGTCAGAGTTCTTTGCATTATGACCGATTATAATAGTCGTGTCCTCGTCGCAATCAAGAACATACCAACATTCAGTTTTGCCCAGGGAGCCATTTTCTTTTTCACGGGCATATTCATCATCAGGATGAACCTGAATACTCAAATCCGTCTTTGCATCAAGAATTTTTATGAGCAGAGGAAAAACATCTCCTTCAAGATTTCCGAACAATTCTCTGTGCTCACTCCACAATTTACTCAAGGTCTTTCCTTTATATTCTCCATTGGTAACTCTTGAATCACCATTCTGATGTGCCGCAATTGCCCAGCATTCACCGGTATTCTTGCTTGGGATTTTGTAACCAAAGCTTGTTTCGAGCTTGTCTCCGCCCCAAATCATTTCCTTAAAAACCGGTTCAAGAAAAATTATTTCGCTCATTATTATGTATCTCCCTTGTTTATAATTCATTTTATTATATCATACCAATTCAGTATTGTAAAGAAAAAATTCCTGCAACTTGCGTTGCAGGAATTCAAAAATACTAAATTTCAGAAGGCGATGCCAAAATTACATCGCTTGCAGACAAAACTTTTTCCGCCAAAGCCTCATCGTCTGCCTTGAGAACCATAAGAGCTTTTCCTTCTTTTCTTCCGAGAAATGCATACATATATTCTATGCTTATGCCCGCATCGGTAACAATTTTCAAAACCTTTGCAAGTCCACCTGTTTTGTCATCAATATAAACCGCAATTACATCTGTGGAGGTCGAAATAACACCGGCTTCGGAAAGCACCTTTTTTGCCTTTTCGTTGTCATCAGCAATCATTCTGAGTATACCAAAGTCTGTCGTATCAGCAATTGACAAAGCTCGGATATTTACACCATTTTCACTAAGCTTGTCAATTATGTCCTGAAGTCTGCCATGCTTGTTTTCCACAAAAACCGAAAGCTGTTTTATAAACATAAAATCATTCCTTTCTATAAAATATTATTTGAGTTTTCTCTTGTCAATAACACGCTTAGCCTTGCCTTCGCTTCGCTCGATTGACTTTGGATTAACAAGATTTACCTTCGGACCGATTCCGAGGGTACTTCTGAGCTTTTCAGAAATAAGCTTTGTCGTTCTTTCAATACCCTTTACGCCGTCCGCAAAAAGAGCTTCACTCATTTCAACGTTTACCTGGAATGTATCAGTATTATTTTCTCTGTCAACTATAATTTGATAATTCGGTGTTACGTCTCCGCCAACATTAAGAAGAACTTCTTCTATCTGTGAGGGGAACACGTTTACACCACGGATTATAAGCATATCATCGGTTCTTCCCTGAGGCTTGTTCATTCTCACGTGAGTTCTTCCACATTTGCAGGGTTCATAATTAAGCGAGCAAATATCTCTTGTGCGGTATCTGATGAGAGGAAATCCTTCCTTTGTGATTGTAGTAAACACAAGCTCACCCTGAGCCCCTTCGGGAAGCACTTCACCCGTATCGGGATCAATTATTTCCGGAATAAAATTATCTTCACAGACGTGCATACCGCACTGATATTCACATTCATAAGAAACACCGGGGCCCATAATTTCGGAAAGACCATAAATATCATAAGCCTTCAAGCCCAGCTTGTCTTCAATCTGCACTCTCATTTCTTCTGTCCAAGGTTCAGCACCAAAAATACCGGCTTTCAGCTTGAGCTGATCTTTTACGCCCATTTCCTCAATAACCTCTCCAAGATACATTGCGTAAGAAGGAGTGCAACAAAGAACTGTTGAGCCAAAATCAATCATTGTCTGAATCTGTCTTTGTGTATTGCCTGCGGAAATCGGAATTGCAGTTGCACCGATTCTCACAGCACCATCATGAGCACCAAAACCACCGGTAAAAAGGCCAAGACCATAACCAACGTGAACAAAAGAGTTTTCATCTGCACCAACAGCAATAAGCATTCTTGCAAAGCAGTCAGCCCACATCTCAAGGTCATTGTCAGTATATCCTACAACAATCTGTTTTCCTGTTGTACCCGATGATGCGTGAACACGTCTGATGTCTTTCATAGGAACAGCAAAAAGTCCGTAAGGATAATAGTCTCTCAAATCCTGTTTATACGAAAAAGGTAGTTTGTGGAGGTCTTCAATACCATTTATATCTTCAGGTCTAAGACCTTTTTCATCCATTCTTTGTCTGAAAAGCTCAACATTTTCATACATTCTTGCAACCTGCCACTTGAGCTTTTTGCTCTGGTCTTCCCTGATTTGCTCACGAGGCATTAGTTCATATTCAGGTTGCCATACTGCCATTTTTATCACTCCTCTAAGTTAAATATTATACCCCAAATCAAACGCCTTCAAGTTTACTTCAAGGAACTTTTCGGGAACTGTTGTTTTTATCGTCTCAATCCATTTTTCATAAGGAATATCAGTTGACTTTGCCATAACGCCAATGAGAACAACATTAACAGCCTTGATATTGCCTGCCTCTTTCGCAAGAGAGAGAGCATCAACAATAGTTGTATCACAAAGAGCCGAAATCTTGTCTCCTATATTTTCAGGATATGTGGCTGCCCCTGTAATAACAGGCATAGGGTCAATTTGCTGATTGTTGATAATTATTTTTCCGCCTTTTTTGAGATAAGGAAGTGCTCTGTACGCTTCCAGAAGTTCAAAGGCAAGAATAACATCTGCCTCACCTCTGTCAACAATGGGCGAGAAAACTTTTTCGCCATACTTCACATAAGTTACGACACTTCCGCCTCTCTGGCTCATTCCGTGAACCTCTGAAACCTTTACGTCATAGCCTTCGTTTATAACAGTATTTCCCAAAATTCTGCTTGCAAGGAGAGTTCCCTGACCGCCAACACCGACAATCATAATATTCTTTGTCATATCAGTTTTCCTCCTTTTCAATAGCCCCGAAGGGACAAACATTTATACAAAGTCCGCAACCATTGCACTGTGTTGCATCAATAACAACCTTGCCATCCTTCAACGTAATCGCAGGACATCCGAGCTTCATACACATCTTGCAGTTTTTGCACTTATCTGTAATTTTGCAAGTGCCTGAATACTTCACTGTTTTCAAAAGAGCACAAGGACGCTGAGCAATTATAACAGAAGGTTCTTCCGCATTAACCTCTTCCTTTACTACCTCTTCAAACTTTTTTATGTCAAAGGGGTCACAAACAGTAACTCTGTCAATACCAACTGCTTTACAAAGAGCAATAAGGTCAACCTGCTTTGTAGCTTCGCCCCTGATTGTTCTTCCTGTTGTGGGATTTTCCTGATGTCCTGTCATACCCGTAATAGAGTTGTCAAGAATAATAACAGTATTGTTGCCTTTGTTGTAAACTATGTCAACAAGTCCCGTTATACCCGAATGCATAAAGGTCGAATCACCGATAACAGAAACAAGCTTCTTGTTGAATTCAGCTCCCTGAGCCTTTGCCATGCCGTGTGCTGCGCTCACCGATGCGCCCATACAAATTGTTGTGTCAACAGACTGAAGAGGGGGAGTTGCACCAAGAGTATAACATCCAATATCACCCGAAACAACAAGTCCCAGTTTTTTGAGTACATAGAAAGTTCCTCTATGTGGACATCCTGCACACATAACTGGAGGTCTCACGGGAATTGCTTCGTCTGCTGTCAAAACTTCAGGTAATTCTTCCCCGAGAACCGCTTTCTTTATCATTGCAGGAGTGTATTCTCCGAGAAGGGTGAAGCATTCCTTTCCGCACACCTCAACACCCAAAGCTCTGCAATGTGTTTCAATAACAGGGTCAAGCTCTTCTACAACAAAAACCTTGTCATACTTCTTTGCAAATTCAATTATCTTCTTTTCAGGCAAAGGATAAACCATACCAAGCTTCAAAAAGTCAGCTTTATTTCCAAGAGCTTCCTTTGCATAAGCATAAGCTATACCCGCCGTAATAACACCGATTTTTGAACCATTCTCTTCAACACTATTGAGCTCGGTTGTTTCAGCAAAATCAATCAAATCAGCAATTCTCTTTTCCACATCAACATGACGCTTGATTGCATTGCCCGGCATCATAACATATTTTGCAGGATTCTTTTCATAAGCTTTCACCGGAATATCCGCTCTATCACCAAGCTCCACAAGACTCTGTGAATGCGAAACTCTTGTTGAAAGTCTTATAAACGCAGGTGTATCAAATTTTTCGGAAAGGTCAAATGCCATTCTGGTAAATTCTTTACATTCAGAAGAATCGGCAGGCTCCAGCATCATAATTTTCGATGCTTTTGCGTAATGACGCGAATCCTGTTCATTCTGTGATGAATGCATTCCGGGGTCATCTGCAACGCAGAATACAAGACCGCCATTTACGCCTGTGTAGCTTACGGTAAACACCGGATCTGCCATAACATTTAGCCCAACGTGTTTCATACAGCTCATAGCTCTTCCACCCGCAATTGATGCACCTATTGCGACTTCACCGGCAACCTTTTCATTCGGCGACCATTCTGCATATATCTCTTCAAATTTAACAATCTCTTCGGTTATTTCTGTGCTGGGTGTGCCGGGATAAGATGCAACAACATTTACGCCCGCTTCATACGCACCACGCGCTACCGCAGCATTACCGAGTAATAATTTTTTCATAGCTTTGGTCCTTTCAAATATTATTTTATTTCATTCTGCTGTGCAACAACACTTTCACCGCAGTAAATTTGTCTGAGTTTTGGTTTCTCTATCTTTCCCGTTGGGTTTCTGGGAACATCCGCAAAAATAACCCTTCTCGGTCTCTTGTACTTGGGAAGGTCAAGACAAAACTCATTAATTTCATCCTCTGTCGCTTCCATACCTTCTTTTACTTGAATAATAGCCGCAGAAATTTCACCAAGTCTGCTATCCGGAAGTCCTATAACTGCAACATCACTTATCTTTTCGTTCTTTCTCAGGAAGTCTTCAATCTGTACGGGATAAATATTTTCGCCTCCGGAAATGATAACATCCTTCTTTCTGTCAACAAGGAAAATAAAACCATCTTCGTCTTCTCTTGCCATATCTCCCGTAAAGAGCCAGCCATCCTTGAGAACATCATTGGTAGCCTTTTCATCCTTGTAGTAAGCAGTCATAACGCCGGGACCTTTCACCGCAAGCTCGCCAACATCACCGCGTTCAACGGTTTTTCCGTTTTCGTCAACAATCTTTACTTCCCAGCCATAGCCTGCCTTTCCGATTGCCCCGACCTTGTGCTCGTTCTCAACACCAAGATGCACACAACCGGGTCCAATAGACTCGGAAAGCCCATAGTTTGTATCATAAGCATGATTTGGGAACACGCTCTTCCAACGCTTGATGAGACTTGGCGGCACAGGCTGAGCACCAATATGCATTAGTCTCCATTGGTCAAGCTCATATTCATCAAGCTTTATATCTCCACGCTCAATTGCATCCAGAATATCCTGAGCCCATGGAACAAGAAGCCATACAATAGAACAATGCTCATCCGAAACTGCCTTTAGAATCCATTCAGGCTTTATTCCTTTGAGAATTACAGACTTTGCACCCACAAGAAAGCTTCCGAACCAGTGCATCTTTGCCCCCGTATGATAAAGAGGCGGAATACAGAGGAATACATCATCTTTTGTTTGTGAGTGGTGATTCTGTTCTGTCATACAGGAATGAACCAAACTTCTGTGCTTGTGAATAATAGCTTTTGGGAAACCTGTTGTTCCCGACGAAAAATAAATCGCCGCATCATCATCGTCTGTAAGTTTTATCTGCGGGTTTTTGGAAGATGCATACGCCATAAGACCATCATAGCTTTCAGCAAAAGTAGGACAGTCATCGCCGTGATAAAGCCACATTTTTACCCTCTTCACTTTTGAGCAAATCTGTTCAACTCTCCCTGTAAATTCAGGTCCAAAAATCAACACATCAGCATCCGCAAGCTCAAGACAATACTTGATTTCATCAGCGGCATAACGATAGTTGAGAGGAACCGCCATTGCTCCCGCTTTGAGTGCACCAAAATATATGGGAAGCCATTCAATACAATTCATAAGAAGAATTGCAACCTTATCCCCCTTCTTTACGCCTCTCGAAAGAAGAAAGTTCGCAAATCTGTTTGAACGCTTGTTGAATTCACTCCACGTAATCTCCTTCCGATATGCCTCGTTGGGATTGGCTTCAATGAGAGAATACTCTCTCCAAGTCATTCTGGACTGATTCTCATAAGTCGGATTGATTTCCACAAGACTTACATCATTGGGATAAAAATCCGCATTTTTCTGTAAAATTTCCGTAATTGGCATAATGTTTACACCTCTTTATCACAAAAAATGTGATTTTCCTTTCTTTTTTAAAAACAAGCTATCCCTGCCGCAAACAAACGACAGGGTAAGCTGATAACTTTATTGTCAAACCAATCAGTTGCCCAATGATTCCTTTGCTTGAACAACAACTTCTTTTTTATAACACTCAAACATTGAATCCACATCTTCAATGCCAAGTTTCGGAGTAATCCAACTTACAACCGGAACAATAATAAGACCTGCAAGCATTGCCACTGCACCGCAATTTACCGGAGATTGAATCACTGACGGGAAATAACTTCTTGCAACCATATTGAGAAGCATAATTCCCGCACCAAAAATGAAGCTTGCCCAAACTGAAACTTTTGTTGCCTTCTTCCAGTACAATCCGTACAGGAACGGAGCCAGAAATGCACCGGCAAGAGCGCCCCATGAAATACCCATCATATCAGCTATGTAACCAAGACTTTCTTTGTTGAGTGCAATAAATGCAGAAACAGCAATAAACACAACAATCAAAATTCTCATTATAAGCACTTGCTTCTTTTCACTCATATTTTTTACGATATGACCTTTAATGAGGTCAAGTGTCAAGGTTGAGCTTGAAGCAAGAACCAATGATGACAAGGTTGACATTGAGGCAGAAAGCACAAGAATGATTACTATTGCAATCAGCAAATCAGGAAGTCCCGAAAGCATTGTCGGCACAATTGCATCAAATCCACCAACAATTGACCCGTCTGCAGCAAACTCCAGCTTGTCTGTAAATAGTCTTCCAAAGCCGCCAAGGAAGTAACAACCGCCTGCAACAACAACAGCAAAAGCTGTTGAGATAATAGTACCCTTGCTAATATCCTTTTCACTCTTTATTGAGTAGAACTTTTGAACCATCTGCGGAAGTCCCCATGTACCAAGAGAGGTCAGAATTACAACAAAGAACAATCCAACAGGGTCAGGACCAAAGAAAGAATTAAATGCACCGGGTGCATTTCCTTCAACACTTATTTCCGCAAGCCCGTTGAGTGATTCAATAAATCCACCATTTTGAGAAAGTACAGCACCAATTACAGAAACAATACCTACTATCATAATGATTCCCTGAATGAAATCATTGATTGCAGTTGCCATATAACCACCGGCAATAACATAAATACCGGTGAGAACAGCCATGACAATAACACAAGTATCATAGGATATATACTTTCCAAATGCCATATCAAACAATCTTGAAAGACCATTATAGAGCGAAGCCGTATATGGAATCAAGAATATAAATACAATAATCGATGCAGCAATTTTTATTGCAGGGCTTTTGAATCTCTTTCCAAAAAACTCCGGCATAGTTGATGATTCAAAATGCTGGGACATTAGTCTTGTTCTGCGACCGAGCACCAACCACGCAAGAAGCGAGCCAAGCACTGCATTGCCTATACCAATCCAAGTTGAAGCTATACCAAACTTCCAACCAAACTGACCTGCATATCCAACGAAAATAACAGCCGAAAAATACGAGGTGCCGTAAGCAAAAGCCGTAAGCCACGGACCAACAGCACGACCGCCAAGGACAAATCCTCTTACGTCGGTTGAGTTCTTTCGGCAATACAAGCCAACAGCAATCATAACCGCGAAGAAAAAAATAAGTAATGTAATTTTCAAAATCATAAAAAAACCACCCTTTCTTTTTTGGGGCGATTGAACAAAAAAAATCGCCCTCTAAATTTTTTCAGAGGACGAGAATTTCCCGTGGTACCACCTCAGTTCACCAAAATCTTTCGGTTCTGGCCTTATTAGGTATCAAAAAATACCCTTGTTCTATAACGGGAACTCCCGTTGCAGCCTACTGGTTTCCGTTCGGTGCACTGCTCACAGAATGTATTCAGACCAGTCTTTCTCTTTGCCTCGCACCACCCGGCAACTCTCTCCAGATTCCGAAAAGTCCTACTTGTTTCTGCTCAAACGCATTTGTATTTTTATGAGATTTAAATTACGTTTTACATTTTAGCACATTAAAGTCCTAAAGTCAACACTTTTCACGAAAAAAATTTATTTTTTTACACACAAACAGCCTGCTTGTCCCCATCAGCTGTTTGATTTGTACTGTGATATATTTCATAGGTAGGAACAACTTCAGCCATAATCTTCTTTATGGTTTCATTATCCTCATCCACAACCGACTTGAGTCTCTCAATTTTTTCTTCAAGCTCGCTTATTTCCATATCAACAGGTTTTCCGATAAAAATCTTCTTGTGCTCTGTACCTTCAAGTCCCTCTTCGTTCATAAGAAGCTCTTCATAAAGCTTTTCACCCGGTCTGAGACCCGTATATTCAATCTTTATTTCTTCATTGGGTGTGTATCCTGAAAGACGAATCATTTTTTCTGCAAGATCACGGATTTTCACAGGCTGACCCATATCAAGTACAAAAATCTCCCCACCCTTGGCATAAGCCGCTGCTTGAAGCACCAACTGTGCAGCTTCAGGAATTGTCATAAAAAATCTGGTAATTTCAGGATGCGTAACTGTAACGGGACCACCCTTGTCTATCTGCTTTTTAAATCTGGGTATAACAGAACCGTTCGACCCCAGAACATTACCAAAACGTACTGCAACAAATTCTGTTTTACTGTACTTCTGGAGCGTCTGGATAATCATTTCACACATTCTCTTGCTTGCGCCCATAATATTTGTTGGATTTACAGCCTTATCTGTTGAAATAAGAACAAAGGACTGAACTTCATATTCCTTTGCACAAAGAGCAGTATTGTATGTACCTACAACATTGTTTTTGATTGCTTCACAAGGACTGTCCTCCATAAGCGGAACATGCTTGTGTGCCGCTGCATGGAACACAACATCGGGATGGTATTCCTCAAAAATCAGAGAAAGTCTTTTTTTGTCTCTTACAGACGCTATCAATGTAACAAGGTCAAGGTCAGGATAATTTTCCTCAAGCTCATTCTGCAAATCATATGTTGTGTTCTCATAGATATCCAATATAACAAGCCGTGCAGGATTAAACTTCACAATCTGTCTGCATAGTTCAGAACCAATAGAACCACCCGCACCTGTAACGAGAACTGTTTTTCCACATATATCACCGCTGATAAGCTCGTTATCAAGCTTGACAGCTTCACGCTCAAGCAAATCCTCTATGTTAAGTTCACGCAGCTTGTTTACATTACTGAAATCATTGATATTCGCAGCAAGTCCGTGAATAATCTTCACTTTTTTTCCTGTTTTGCTGCATATATCAAGGATGTCGGCTTTTTCATTCGGTTTCAAAGTATAAATCGCAAAAATAATCTCTTCTACATCTTTTTCCTTACATAATCTTTCAATATCTTTTCTTGTGCCAATTACTTTTGTTCCGTGCATACAAAGATTCTGTTTTGTCTTGTCATCATCAATAAGCCCAACAATTTCATAATCAAGCTTGTCATTGTGAGCTACATCCCTGACAAAAGCCATTGCAAGACTTCCTGCACCAATCACCAATGCACGCTTTTTGTCGGTGCCCTTTCTTAAACCTGCAATATTATAAACAAGCCTTACCATAAACCTACAAAGGCATACAAATACGCTGTTTCCTATATTGGCAGCAAGATTAAGCTTGAATGATACATTTTTGTTTGAAATTATCGCTTGCAACAAAATACTGATGATAAGAGAACAAAGGCAGGCAAGAATCAACCTGAGATACTCCTTCGCTCCGGCATACACCCAATCTGTATGATAAACAGAAAAAAATGCGAGAAATGAACTGTATACAACTGCTATCAGTGCAACAAAGGGTACACCTCCGAAAAACTTGTCGAAGGTTTCATCCATACTCAAAAGCAGAAGATACACCAAAAAGTATGCAATGAAACACACAAAAATGTCCAGCATACCCAAATACCTATTTTTTAAATGCAATTTATTCATAAAAATGCTCCATCTGTTCATCAAAATATATAATAGAATTATACAACACACCTCATTTTTTGTCAACAACTAAACAAATTATTATAAACTTTAGACAAATTATTGTAATATTTTATGACAAAAATGCTTCTAGTCAAAAATCATATTGATTTATCGCCAAGCCAGTGATATATTAAAGATACTATACAGAGTAAAAAGGAGTTTTTTTATGAATTACAAAACACTTATCCCTGACCTTCAAGGAGCAATTTTCGACTTTGACGGAACACTTTTTGATTCAATGTATCTTTGGGATAATGTTGCAAATGATTCCCTTTGTGTTCTCGGTATAGCTCCTCCCTCTGATTACCGGAGCGCTTTGAGAAATCTCAGTGTACCTCAGGCAGCAGAATATACTATCAAACGTTTTGAGTTATCCTTAAGTACAAAAGAATTCGTTGCTTTGATAAACAGCCTTGTTGAACATTATTATTTTGACGAAATAATGCCAAAAGAAGGTGTGTCGGAATTTCTCCAAAACCTGCTTGATAACAATGTGAAAACCTGTATTGCTACCGCAACCGACAAACACCTGGTTGAAGCGGCGTTGAAAAGATGCGGTTTGAAACACTTCTTTTCAGAAATATTCACGTGTTCCATGGTTGGCGTCCCAAAAGACAATCCAAAAATATTTGAAACAGCTCTTGCTTTTTTAAAATGTCCAAAAGAGAAAACTCTTGTTTTTGAAGATTCTCTTTATGCTTTGAAAACCGCAAAACGTGCCGGCTTCAAAACAGTTGGAATTTGTGACAATGCAGAAAAAAATCAGCAAGAGCTGAAAAGCACCGCTGATTTTTATTTCCAAAGCTTTAAATAGCATAAAGCGTATCGTTTTTACCTCATAAGTCGCATTGCGTTTATAATTGCAATGAAAGCAACTCCTACATCAGCAAAAACAGCAAGCCACATATTTGAAAACCCAAACAGGCTGAAAACCATTACAAGGAACTTTATTCCCAGAGCAAAAACAACATTCTGTTTTACAATGGCCATTGTCTTTTTGGATAGCCTGATTACAAAAGATATTTTTTCAATTCTGTCATCCATGAGAACAATATCTGCCGCCTCAACAGCTGCGTCCGAACCCATAGCCCCCATAGCAATCCCCACATCAGCGCGGCTTAGAACAGGAGCATCATTTACGCCATCGCCCACATATGCAACAGTTTTTGACTTCTTCTTTTTTTCAATAATTTTTTCAAGTGCTGTCACCTTTTCAGACGGCAACAATTCGCTTTCAACAGCATCAATACCAAGCTTGTTGCAAACATTTTCTGCAACAATCCTATTATCTCCCGAAAGCATAATTTCTTTTGAAATACCACAGTTTCGCATATCTTCCAACGCCGTCTTTGCGTTTTCTTTCACAGAATCCTCAACCACTATGCACCCCGCATAGCAATTTTTTACCGCAACATAAACAAGAGTTCCGGAATATGTATTTTTAGGCACAAAAACACCCTTTTCCAACATTAAAGCCCTATTTCCTACAAGAACTTCAGCATCATTCAAAACATATTTTATGCCTTTTCCCGAAATTTCAGTAACATTAGTTATATTGGTCTCATATTTACCAGAGTATGCCTTGCATATCGAAACAGCAACGGGATGATTGCTGTATTTTTCGCCGTGTGCTGCAATATTCAAAAGTTCTTCTTTTGAATACTTATCAGAAAAAACCTTAGTAACTTCAAAAACGCCTTTCGTCAAAGTTCCCGTTTTATCAAAAACAACCGTATCACATTTTGAAAGTGCTTCTATGTAATTTGAGCCTTTAATCAGAACCCCATTTTTTGACGCTTTCCCTATTCCACAGAAAAAAGACAGTGGCACAGAAATAACAAGAGCGCAAGGACAGGAAACTACCAAAAACACCAATGCACGTTTTAGCCATTCCTGCCATTCCCCAAAAACTATTGGCGGAACAACAGCAAGTAAAAAAGCAAAGATTACAACAACAGGTGTGTAATACTTTGCAAATTTGGTTATGAAGGCTTCGGAAACCGATTTTTTTGAGCTGGCATTTTCAACCATCTCAAGAATTTTGCTCACTGTTGAGTTGCTGAATTCCTTCTCAACCCTTATCCGCAAAACACCTTCGATATTTATGCAACCGCTTATAACCGAATCACCCTTCGCCACAAAACGTGGGACGGATTCCCCTGTCAGGTTTGCAGTATCAAGGCTACTTTCTCCGTCAATAATGCACCCGTCAACCGGAATCTTTTCGCCTGGCTTCACCACAATAACATCCCCAACAAGAAGCTCTTCCGGGTCAACAGCAACAACCTTTCCTTCCTGTTCAATATTTGCATATTCAGGACAAATCGCCATCAGTTCAGATATGGACTTTCTGCTTTTTCCAACAGCGATATTTTCAAAGAGTTCTCCCACCTGATAAAAAAGCATGACAAATACTGCTTCATTATACTCTCCGATAGAAAAAGCACCAAATGTAGCTATCATCATCAAAAATTTTTCATCAAAAATCTGACCTTTCAAAATATTCCTTAATGATTTTTTCAGTACATCAAACCCTATCACAAAATAAGATGTGGTGAGAATTGCAATCCGTACATAAAAATTTTTTTCTACAAAAAAGGATATAACAAGCAATATACCACTCAATATTATTTTCAAAAGAACACATTTCTGCTTTTTGGTCATTTTATATTACCTCTGAAAATCAATTTCAACATCACCATCTACCTTTTTGCACACCTTCATAACTTCATCAAAAAGAACATCCATATCTTCTCTTTCGGTGTCCAAAACAAGCTTTTGAGTAAGGAAATTCACCCTTGCATCATTAACACCCTCAAGCTTCTTTATACCTTCCTCCATCTTTGCTGCACAATTTGCACAATCAACATTTTCCATATTATACTTTTTTATCATATATTAACACTCCTATTCTTCTATATGTTCCATTCCTTGATATATTATCGTTCGAACATGGTCATCTGCCAAGGAATAAAAAACTGATTTGCCTTCTCTTCTGTATTTCACAAGACGTGCACGATTTAAAGTTCTCAGTTGATGTGAAATTGCAGATGTAGTCATATTAAGAAGCTCCGCAATATCACACACACACATTTCCGACTCAAAAAGTGCATAAAGAATTCTTATTCTTGTACAGTCGCCAAAAACCTTGTAAAGCTCTGCCAAATCATATAGCTTCTCAATTCCCGGCATATCTGCCCGAACATATTCAACAACCTCATCATTTATATTTTTTTCTTCACAGCATGGTATTTCATTGTATTCCCTGCTCACCTTATCACCTTTTTCAACAAACATTTGAACATTTGTTCAAGTGTTATATTATCATTCTATTCAAATTTTGTCAATACATTAACAAAATTTTATAAAAATTCTATTTTCTATGGATTATTTCTTGACATCCAGCATATTTGCTGATATAATAGCATAGTCAAATCACTTATGCGGCTGTGGCGGAATTGGCAGACGCGCTAGACTTAGGATCCGTCCTGTATGTGATTTTATTGTTGATTACGGTTTTTGCCGTTTTCATATATGAGGATTAAGCGATTTTGCTCCTCCTCGGGTAACCTCTACCGTGTAAAAATTAAGAGGTAAAAACTTAATATGCGGGCGTGGCGGAATTGGCAGACGCGCTAGACTTAGGATCTAGTGTCAATGACGTGGGGGTTCAAGTCCCTTCGCCCGCACCAAACAGTAAAAATCCGAACCTTGTACCAATCGGTGAAGGGTTCGGATTTTTATTATATCTTGACTATCCTAATTTTAATAGTAAGAAAGCATTAAATAACTAATAAAAAGATTACGATAAATAAGTGAGAGAAACTTATATAGCGAGTTTTTTTCTCACTTATTTTACATATGAATTGATTATATAACAAAATTATGATATACTATAAGAAATAATTCAAGCGAGGTCTTTCTATGAATAAGATAATTTATTCGACCAATGGAGAAATAATTAATACAATTACATATTATATAAGTGATGGCATATATAAATATGCAGTATTGATTGATGGTGATTGGGGTTCAGGTAAAACATGGTTTATAAAAAATATACTAATGCCCAAAATAGATGAATATATTAAAAGAAGTAATTTGAATTCAAAATACAAAAAAACAATTTATTTAACACTGAATGGTTTAGAATCTATAAACGAGATTTCGGCAAAACTGTTCTTTTGTATTTTTCCTGAAGGTAAAGGGAACGTTACAAAAAAAATCTCTTCAATAGTAAACGCACTTCTTAAAAGTGGTAATATCAATATAAATGTAACAGATATAGGCAATCTATTATCATCATTCGTAAATATTTAAGAGTATATTATCATTTTTGATGATTTAGAGCGCTGTAAATGTGACATTGCAGAAACATTAGGATTTATAAATGGTTTTGTAGAACATAGTGATGCTAAAATTATATTAGTTGCAAATGAATCTGAAATCGAGGTTGCTAATTCTTACTCAGAGCCATTAAAATATATAGCTGCTTCTCAAAAAAACATTGCTATTGGAAAGCAAACAGATGAACCATTTAATATAGATCAACTTCAAGACCGAATAGACAAAATGTTCAAAGAAGATAGTAATTATAAAAGAATTAAAGAAAAATTAATAGGACAAACAATAAAGTATCGCCCAGATTTAAATAAAGTTGTCTCCGTTCTTATAGAAAAGAATATTGATAAAACAACAACTTTACATTCTTTACTACTACAAGAAAAAGATTCTTTTATAAAACTAATGCAAAACGAGTGTACTTACAATTTAAGAACATTTCAGTTTTTCTTATCTGTTATCACAAAGTTAGATAAATTAATTTGCAAGTTGAACTATGAGGAGAATTCTGAATATGAAGAAATTTTAAAAATTGTTATAAAGTATTCCTTTCATGTCAGTTTTAAATATAAAAAAGGTGAATATACAGTTCTTTGGAAAAAAGATGAATTGTATGGACATATAAGTTTAAGTGAGAGACCGCCGAAAATTTTGTGTAAAAGTGAATAAAAGACATCCTTTCAGGCAAGTATTGGATATATAAACCAAAAAAACTTGAAAGGATGATTTTTTTATGGAATTAACACCAAAGGAATTAATGA
>SVKC01000035.1 GCA_015068655.1 Oscillospiraceae bacterium | reverse complement strand
TCACGGTGTAAAACTTGCAAATCGCTTTTAAGTTCGTTGGTAACTACGCCTCGGTGGACTTTCACCACAGAGCATTGATATGCCCGTCATACACAAAAAAAGTGCAAACACCCAAAAGTGTCTGCACTTTTTCTTTGTCCTGAGTTATTAAAGCTTTTCAAGTCCCCAGATTGTGTTGTTGTAGTCCATAATTGAGCGGTCACTGGAGAAATATCCTGCCTTTGAAACATTGATAATCGCCTTTTTGTTCCACACGTCAGGTGTCTGGAAATCCTTTGCCATACGGTGTCCTGCATCAAGGTAGGATTCAAAATCCCGAAGAAGCAGATACGGGTCTGCGAAACCGTGACCGAACACAAGGCTGTGATAAATTTCCTGGAAGAGATTTTGATTGTCGGGAGTGAATGTTCCGTCAATAAAGCTGTCAACAATACTCTTTATAACCATATTCTGCGAATAAACCTCCGAGCTTCCCGAGTGTCCCGATGCATAAATATTCAGAACCTCCTGAGAAGTGAGACCGAATATATAAATATTGTCAAGCCCAACTCTCTCAGCAATTTCAACATTTGCGCCGTCCAGTGTTCCGATTGTCAATGCACCGTTGAGCATAAGCTTCATATTGCCCGTGCCGGATGCTTCCTTGCTCGCCGTGGAAATCTGTTCACTGAGGTTTGCCGCCGCAACAATCTTTTCAGCGATTGACACACTGTAATTTTCAATAAACACAACCTTCAGAATATCCTTTGTTCTCGGGTCGTTGTTCACAACATTTGCAATGTTATTAATAAGCTTTATTATCAGCTTTGCCGTATGATAGCCCGGCGCCGCCTTTGCCCCGAAAATAAAGGTTTCGGGAAGCATACTTGCCTGAGACGGATTCTCTGTTATCATCTTGTAGCGATAAACAATATGCATCGCCTTCATAAGCTGACGCTTGTATTCGTGAAGTCTCTTTATCTGCACATCAAAGAGAGAATTGGGGTCAACAACAATCCCGTTATGCTCTTTTATATAATCCGCAAGCTTCACCTTGTTTTCCTGCTTGATTTCAGCAAACTTTTCACGGAATGCACTGTCGTCCGCAAACTTTCCAAGCTTTTCAAGATTTTCGGCGTTCTTTATCCAGCTGTCACCGATGGCATCGGTAATAATTCCCGCAAGCTTCGGATTTGCTTTAAGAAGCCAACGTCTGGGAGTTACGCCATTTGTCACATTCTTGAATTTTTCCGGTGACAACATATGATAGTCACGGAAGGTTTCATTTTTCAGAATTTCAGTATGGAGAGCCGCAACACCGTTTATGCTGTGGCAAGCTGTGAGACAGAGATTTGCCATATTCACGTTTCCATTTGAAACAACTGCCATATATTCAATCTTTCCAATATCATTTCCGAATCTTTCCCGAAGCTTTTCACGCTGTCTGCGGTCAATTTCCTTTATTATCATAGAAACTCTCGGGAGAAGACTTTCAACCATAGACATAGGCCACTTTTCAAGAGCCTCGGTCATAATGGTGTGATTTGTGTATGCAAAAATGCTTTGAACAATACCCCACGCATCATCCCAGCCAAAGCCTTCTTCGTCCATAAGAATCCTCATCATTTCGGGAATTGCAATTGTCGGGTGGGTATCGTTTATGTGAATCTGAACGTATTTTGGAAGCTCAGAAAGTGCGTGTCCTCGTCTCTTCTGTTTTGACAAAATCCACTGGATTGTTGCGGAAACAAAGAAATACTGTTGCTTGAGTCTCAGCATTTTTCCTTCGTAATGATTATCTTCAGGATAAAGTATCTGCGAAACAACCTCCGCAAGCTCCTTGTCCTTCACCGCCATAGCATAATCACCGCGGTTGAATTCATTCATATTGATAATCTGCGGAGACCTTGCTCTCCAAAGTCTCAAAGTGTTCACAAGCTTTGAATCATATCCGGATATGGGCATATCATAAGGCTCTGCAATAACTGTATTGTAGCCCACGTGACGGAACTTCATTCTTCCGTCCTCAAAATATTCCTCAACCGAGCCGTTGTAATGAACCTCAACGCTGTCTTCAGGACGTTCGATTTCCCAAACATTTCCGTCTTCAAGCCAGGGGTCAGGCATCTCAATCTGATAACCGTCAACTATCTTCTGCTTGAAAAGTCCGTACTCGTAGCGAATACCGCAGCCAAATGCCGGAAGCTCGAGGGTGGAAAGTGAATCAAGGAAGCAAGCCGCAAGTCTTCCCAGACCACCGTTTCCAAGACCTGCATCACTTTCAACATTCTCAATATCGGACAAATCTATACCCATTTCTGCAAGAGCTTCCTGATAAATCTCTGTCTGCATAATGTTCATTATGTTGTTTCCGAGAGCTCTTCCCATAAGAAACTCAAAGGAAAGGTAATAAAGCTCCTTTTTGTGACTACCCTCAAGAATTTCTCTTGATTTCGCCCATTCCTCCATAATTTCGTCACGGACGGTAAAAGCACACGCCTTGTAAAGCTGGTCGGGAGTTGCTGTTTCAACAGTCTTTCCGTAATATCTGCGGAGCTTTCCCGATATTGTGCTCTTTATTCTTTCTTTCAATGCCTTCGCTTCTGTCTTTTTAATCTTTGCCATTTTTCTGTTTTTTCCTCCAAAATACTTACTGTTACTATACCGGTATATGTAGGGACCGGTGTCCCCGACGGTCCGAACCGACGTTCATAATAATAGTCGGTGAAACGCAAATGCGTTTTTGTTTGCGACATATCGCAAACCCTGTGAAAACCACGGCTTTCACAGACCGACATTATTGCAATCATGCGTGGCTTTCAAGCTTTTTGCTTGAAAGTTGCGGAATATATTCCGCTTAAAACGGCATTTTGCCGTTTCCACGCCAATGATTATCATCCCATCAAGTTTTTATAAATTTCTTCATACTTCTTTGCCGATTCCGTCCATGAGAAATCTTCCTTCATAGCACGCTGTACAAGCTTCTTCCACACAGCCTTATCAGCAAAAAAGCTTATTGCACGTTTGATTGTGAAAACCATATCGTGAGCATCGGGAGCATAAAAGCTGAACCCGTTGCCCTCGTCGGTAAATTCATTATATGCTTTGATTGTATCCTTGAGCCCACCCGTTTCGCGTACAACGGGAATAGTTCCGTAGCTCAGGGCAATAAGCTGTCCCAAACCACAAGGCTCAAAAAGTGACGGCATCAAGAACAAATCCGCCGCTGCATAAACACGGTGAGCCATTTCGTTGCTGAACATAATATTTGCCGAAACCTTTTCAGGATTACACCAAGCGTGATGACGGAACATATTCTCATACTTTTCGTCACCTGTACCCACAATAACAAACTGCATATCAAGTCCAAGCAGCTCATCCATTGCATCCGCAATTATATCAAGTCCCTTCTGGTCAACCAGACGGGAAACCAGACCAATCATAACCTTTTCGCCATCTACAGGAAGTCCCAGCTGTTCCTGAAGAGCCATCTTGTTTTTCTTCTTGCCGTCAAGAACATCTCGCAATCCGTAATTGCACACCAACGCAGGGTCTTTTTTCGGATTGTATTCATTATAATCAATGCCGTTGAGAATACCGAAAAGGGAATTTGACCTTGCCGACAAAAGTCCGTCAAGGCGTTCACCGCCCGTTGGGGTTTTTATTTCCTCCGCATATGTGGGGCTGACCGTTGTGACAATATGGGAATAAACAATTCCCGCCTTCATCAGATTTGCACAGCCGTGGAACTCCAGCTTGTCATCGGTGAAATATTCGTCACCGAGAGAGAAAAAGTCCTTCACCGCATCTATGGAATAAATCCCCTGATACTTCAGGTTATGAATTGTGAACACCGTTCTGATGTCACGATAAAAACCGTCGTTCTTGTAGTACGCCTCCAGTACAACAGGCACAGCACCCGTCTGCCAATCATTGCAATGAATTATGTCAGGCTTGAAATCAATTTTGGGAAGAATTTCGAGAGCCGCCTTGTCAAAGAAGGCAAATCTCTCCAGGTCATCCCACTTGTAAAGACACTTTTCACCGAAATAATATTCGTTATCTATAAAATAATAGGTTACACCTGATTTCTTTATAGAAAACACACCGCAATACTTGTTCCGCCAGCAACAGGAACATAGGTATAAAGCTCAAACTGCATTTCCGAAACAAACCTGTGTGCAATAAGCCCGTACTTCGGAAGCATAACTCTTACGTCGTGCCCCTGAGCCGCAAGGTTTTGGGGAAGTGCCCCGAGAACATCACCCAAACCGCCCGACTTGGCAAAAGGTGCTACCTCGGATGACAGCATCAGTATATTCATATTTGTCTCTCCTTTCTGTCTTGTATAAAGCTGAACAATCGTTTTTTCAGCTCTCTATGTGAAGCTCGTAACAAAAACTACACAACCGTTTTCTTTCCGATTACGAGAGGATATGTGCTTTCACCCACAAGGCTTTTTCCTCCCATAAGAATAACTTCCTTGTCGAAAATTGCATTTTCAACGGTACAATTGTCCATAATCTGTGATTTCTGCATTATAATTGCATTTTTCACAACAGTACCCTTGCCGATTTTTACACCGCGGAAAACAATGCAGTTTTCAACCTTTCCTTCAATTTCACATCCGTCGGCAATAAAGGAATTCTTTACCTCTGCATCCCTGCCGTACTTTGTGGGAACGCTGTCCTTCACCTTTGTATAAATATTCTTGCCGTCACATTTTCCGAAAAGCTCCTCCCGTACCTCGGGTTCAAGAAGCTCCAGATTGAATTTGTAGAAAGATTTGATATTGTCAATCTTGCACTTGTAGCCTTCAAACTTGTACGCAAAAATACTGAGTTTCTTCACATTTGCAAGAAGAATGTTCTTGGAAATCATATGCTCATCGTGAGCCAGACAGTCCTCTATCATTTCTATGAGAAGGCTCTTTTTCATATAGAACATATGCATATAAGAGCAATCTGTCTTCTGGCGCTTTGGATATACCTGAATATCCGAAACTCTTCCATCCTCCTCAACATCAAGAAGAATATGGCGTTCCAGCTCCTTCGGGCTGAGATTTGGAGCCTCGGTATAAACAACCGTAATATCAGCGTCCTTCTCGAAATGAAATTCAAATACCTTTTCAAGGTCAATATTGCATATGGTGTTGCAGTCAGAAACCAGAACATAATCCTGACGGCTTCTGTTCAGATAACGGAGTGCGCCGCTGAGGTAGTCAATTCCTCCTGCAATTCTTCCGCCCGATTCCTGAGCCTCGGGTGGCGGCAGAAGAAATAGCCCCGTTTCCTTTCTGGACAAGTCCCATGCTCTTCCGCTTCCAACATGGTCAAGAAGAGACTGGTTTTTATAGCCGGTACAAACACCAACATTCACTATACCTGAGTTTACCATATTTGACAGCATAAAGTCAATAATTCTGTATCTTCCTCCCACGGGAACAGCTGCCAGGGAACGGACACGCATAAGCTCGCCCAGGTTAACCTCGGAGTTTTCCGAGAAAATCAATCCTAATGTATTATTGTTTTCCATAGACCTTTTCCCTCCTTCAGGCTGTTGCCGATTCCTTTCCTTGCTTTTTCCCTTTGTTTCTGATGTTTCTTGTAACCATAGAACATCCTGCTACCTTTATGCCTTCACCGATAATGATGCCGGGACCGATAAGGGTAATATCATCAGAACAAATCTTTGTATTCTTGAAATCATCAACTGCATCTTCGTCGCCTGAACCGATTACCGCATCTGCAGAAATATGTGCATTGGAACCAATCATAGTCTTTTCAAGCTTTGCATTCTTTCCGATATATGCACCCGGGAACACAACCGAATCACGAACAACTGCACCTTCTTCAATTGTAACACCCCTGAAAATAACCGAATTCTCCACATCTCCGTAAATTTCACAGCCCTCTGTCACATAACAGTTTTTCACCCTTGATGAAGGTGCAAGATACTGCGGCGGAGCAGCAGGATTACGGCTGAATATTTTCCAGTTTGCATCATCTAGAGCATAACCGGGATTGTCAGCAAGCAGATTCATATTTGCTTCCCAAAGGCTCTGAATTGTACCTACATCCTTCCAGTAACCGTCAAAACGATACGCCAGCATCTTTTCGCCGTCTCCAAGCATTTTGGGAATGATATTCTTTCCGAAGTCGTTGTCGGATTTGGGGTCATTCTCGTCTTCAATAAGATACTTTTTGAGAACGCTCCACGTGAAGACATAAACACCCATTGATGCAAGATTGCTCTTCGGCTTTTTGGGTTTTTCCTCAAACTCAACAATATTCATATTTTCATCCGTGTTCATAATTCCGAATCTTGAAGCCTCATCCCAAGGCACCTCAATAACTGCAATGGTAGCCGCTGCACCTGCCTTCTTGTGAGCCTTCAGCATTTTCGAGTAATCCATTTTGTAGATATGGTCCCCTGAAAGTATTACAACATATTCAGGTTCAAAACCGTCCACGAACCCTATATTCTGGTAAATAGCATTTGCCGTACCTTTGTACCATTCACCCTTTTCAGCGGAAACGTACGGGGGAAGTACATAAACACCGCCGTCATTCCTGTCAAGATCCCAGGGACGTCCGTTTCCTATATAAGTATTAAGTTCAAGAGGCTGATACTGTGTCAGAACCCCCACTGCCGTAATACCCGAATGAGCACAGTTGCTCAGGGGAAAATCAATTATCTTGTATTTTCCACCGAAGGGTACTGCCGGCTTTGCAATGTTCTTCGTCAGGATTCCGAGACGACTTCCCTGACCGCCCGCAAGAATCATTGCAACACATTCTTTTGATTTCATAACAAAAAACCTCCGTTCATTTATTGTCTGCAAGCCTCTTTGCCTGCTTGGTTTTCTTTATATATACGGCTGAAAGCTCAGCCAGGTCGATAGTGATAAAATAATCTCCGTTCTTTTTCGCCGCTTTGAACCTTTTTGTATTTGAAGTTGAACCGCCGTATTTTTTTTGGTCCGTAGACAACACAACCTCGTATTCCCCGCTTGATGGAACCTTCAGCTTGTAACCCTTGTGGGGCTGTGCCGCAAAGTTGGCTACAACAACTGTCTTGTCTCTTCCGCTTTTGCTCTGCCGCACAAAGGACACCACCGAATGTTCGCTGTCCTCTGCATCCAGCCACGAGAAGCCCTGCCAGTCATAATCGTTTTCATGCATAGAACGATTGGTTCTGTAAAACTCATTCAAATCCTTCACAAAAGCTTTTACACCACAATGACTTTCGTAGTCCAGAAGCTTCCAATCAAGACCTTCCGCAAAACGCCATTCCACAAACTGTCCGAACTCACCGCCCATAAACAGCAGTTTTTTTCCGGGATGCGCATACATAAAGGCAAGTAAGAGCTTTAGACTCGCAAATTTTTGTTCGTAGCTGCCATACATTTTGTCCAAAAGTGATTTTTTCCCGTGAACAACCTCGTCGTGAGACAGGGGCAAAATATAATTCTCGGAATAAGCATACATCATCGAAAAGGTCAGAAGATTATGGTTTGACCCCCTGAAATACGGGTCCATTGCCATAAAGGTAAGTATGTCATTCATCCAGCCCATATTCCACTTGAAATTGAAGCCAAGACCGCCATCGTGGACGGGCTTTGTAACACCGCCCC
Organism: Oscillospiraceae bacterium; assembly: GCA_015068655.1. Taxonomy (GTDB): domain Bacteria; phylum Bacillota; class Clostridia; order Monoglobales; family Monoglobaceae; genus SIG440. The sequence continues at coordinate 13,467 of SVKC01000035.1, read as the reverse complement.
ACGCCGTGGATTCCTCGGCAATCATAAGCACATTCGGGAATCTTCCGAAAATAACCGTATTCAGTTTCTGCAAGAACTCAATAGCCGCCAGATTTTCGTGACCGCCGTATTTGTTCGCAACCCATTCACCATCACGGCGGTTGTAATCAAGATAAAGCATACTGGAAACCGCATCCACACGAAGACCGTCCATATGATATTCCTCAAGCCAGAATACCGCATTTGAAATAAGGAAAGAAAAAATCTCACTCTTTTCCCAGTTGAAAACAAGAGTGCCCCACTCCTTGTGTTCGCCCAGTCTGCTGTCAGGATGTTCAAACAAAGGCGTGCCGTCAAACATTCTGAGACCATGGGCATCTCTCGGGAAGTGCGCGGGAACCCAGTCCATAATAACTCCGATTTCGGCTTTGTGGCACAAATCCACAAAAGCCTTCAGCTCCGCAGGAGAGCCATAGCGGCTGTTTGCACTGTAATAACCCGTAACCTGATATCCCCATGAGCCATCAAAGGGGTATTCGCAAATCGGCATAATTTCAATATGAGTATAGCCCATTTCCTTCACATAAGGAATGAGCTCCTCCGCCATCTGGCTGTAAGACAGCATCTCACCGTCAGCTCCGCGTTTCCATGACCCGAAATGCATTTCATAAATATTCATTGCCTTGTCATAGGGTGCGGTTTTTTCACGTTTCTTCATCCATTGTCCGTCACCCCAGCCATATGACATATCCGCAACTACCGAAGCTGTATCGGGACGCACCTCACTCCAAAAGGCAAAGGGGTCGGATTTCAGAAAAACATCTCCACTTTGGGCTTCAATACTGAATTTATATTTTTCGCCAATGGCAATATCATCAAAAAAACAAACCCATATACCCGTATCAGCGCATTTGTCCATAGGATTTTTTTCTCTGTCCCAACCATTTCTGTCACACACCAAAGAAACAGACCTTGCACCGGGAGCCCATACAGCGAATCTGTAACCCGTCTTTCCCTCTTCGTCGCAATAAGGATGTGCTCCGAGAATATTGTAGCTCTGAAAATTTTCGCCTTTATTGAAAAGAAACATCAGTTCTTTTGAAATTTCTTTTTGTCCTCTGCAAAAGTCTGTCATTTTTGTTTTCCTCCGGAAATAAAACATTTTGTCATTTTATGGTAATATTTCGTTGCAAAATTATTCCTTTTTGTGCAATCTCACTAAAACTAATTTTAGCACTATTATTGGCATTTGTCCATAAGAAAAATTTACATTCTTACACTATTTCCATAATTAAACAAAATTTTTGGTCATTTTTACCTAATTTCAAAAATTTTTGCATCAAACGGAGCGAGACAAACAGAAGCTTTTCCGCCTGAAACAGTGATTTTCTCTTCGCTTTTCAATTCTGTCAACAGTTTTTTCCCTGTTAGCTCCAAAGAAATGTTTTCCTCATAGGCATTTCTGTTTACTGCACAAAGAATACAACCATTTTGGGCACTGTTTCCGAAAACATCCTGTCCCTTTTCAATTTTTCGGATATACGCAAAAACACCGCCTTTGGCAAAAACTGTTTCAAAGCTGCCGCACCTGAGACAATCCACCTTATTTCTCAATGCCGTCACTTCTCTGTAATAATCCAAAAGCTCATTGTCGATACATCTCCACGTAAAGGGCATACGATTGAAGGGGTCGGAAAGCCCCTGCATACCGATTTCATCACCGTAATAAATACACGGAACCCCTGCAAAGGTCATCTGCAAAAATGCCGCAAGCTTCAAACGCTTTATGGCAAGGGTTTCAGCTTTCGCTTCAAGACGGAATCGGGATTTTTCCTTCTGGGATGCCGAACCGTCAATATACTGCCCCGAAAGAACGTTTTTCACCCTGACTGTATCGTGAGTTCCAAGAAGGTTCATTGTGCTGTAAAGGCTTTCAAGAGGATAATGCTCCGCAACTGTCATCATACGGTCATCAAACTCACGTGCATCAATTCCTCCAGTCAGGAATGCAATAACATTATCCTTGAAGGGGTAATTCATCACGCTGTCAAGCTCATCACCAAGAAGATATTCACGGCGTTTCCCGTAACTTTCTTTGTTTGATGCATCCTCCCATACCTCGCCGATAACAACTGCATCTGGATTTTGAGATTTCACTTCGGCTCTCAGGATTTTTATGAACTCATCAGGAAGCTCGTCTGCAACGTCAAGTCTCCAACCGAACGCACCATGTCCGAGCCACTTTTTTATTATAGCATCCTCACCCCTGAGGATATAGTCAATATATGTCGGCTCAAGTTCATTTACATTTGGAAGATTTGAACAGCCCCACCAGCTGTCATATCCCGTGCTGTTCCATTGATACCAGCTTCTGTAAGGCGAATTCCAATCCTTGTACGCTCCCGTATTTTCGCCGTAGCTTCCGTACTTATTGAAATAAATACTGTCACTTCCCGTATGACTGAAAACACCGTCAAGAATAATTCTGATGCCTTCCGCCTCGCATTTTTCGCACAATTCTTCAAAATCAGCCAGCGTTCCAAGTGCAGGGTCAATCATTCCGTAATTTCCCGTATCATACCTGTGATTGGAAAAAGCTTCAAAAATGGGATTGAGATATATCACGCTTATACCAAGGCTCTTCAGGTAAGGAATTTTTTCAATAATTCCCTGTATGTTTCCGCCGAAAAAGTCATTGCAGGCAGGTCCGTCCTCAAAGGGATGACGATTGAAAAACACAGGCTCGTACCAGTCCTCATGTATAATATATTCACTTTTTCTGCGGGGTATTTCAGAAATTTCACCTTTTTTGAAAAATCTGTCAGGAAAAATCTGGTACATAACCGAATTTTTGAACCAATCAGGGGTTTTGAAGGCCTTGTCAAATACGGTTATCTGCCAGGATTCATCGGTGCAATATTCTTGAGTTTCACCCTCTCCGTATTTCCCTTTGCAACAGAAAAACCTTTTTCCATCCTTCTCTGCAACAAAGTAATACCACAAAAGGCACGGATTTTCAGGCATTTCGATAGATACGGAAAAAGCAAGACCATCCTTCGAATCCCGTTCCATAGCAACCCATCTTTCATTTCCGTTCCACAGCCGCACCCACACATGGTCGGGTGCTTCATCAACTTCTACCCAAAGCTTCACCTCCGACATTGAAGGTGCCGCTCCGAAGGGCATCCTGTATTCTTTTTTCCGTGAATTGTGATATATATTCATTCTAAAACCTCTTTCAAAAAAATTGTTGTCTTTTTATGCGATTAATGATATACTTGTTATAGATGATTATATTATATCACAAGAAAGGAAAAAGGTAAATGCCTCAATTTGATTTTGATAAAAACTATATAAAGTACATAATATTCGATATGGACGGTGTGCTCATAAATTCAGAACCCGTAACAACAAAAGCAGCTCTCACCGCACTTTCGGAGATTGATATTTCCGTGAGCTCCGATTATTTCAAAGCACATATAGGAGCAGGTGAAGAAAAATTCATCACCGAACCTTGCAAAGAGCAGGGAAAGGAGAATCTCATTCCGAGTGCACTCCCTCGGCTCTATGAACTGTTCAATGAATATGTGTATACCTCTCTTGAGGTTTTCCCTTCGGTACACAAGCTTCTTTCAGCACTCAGGGAAAAAGGCTTTCATCTTGCCATAGCATCAAGCTCGGCATCCGACAAGGTTGCAATTTCTCTTGACGCCGCAAAGATTTCTGCCGACCTTTTTGATGTTATTATCACAGGCAGTGACGTTACCGAAAAAAAACCATCTCCCGAAATATATTTTATTGCAATGGATGAGCTTGACGCAGACCCCGAGGAATGTCTCATTATTGAAGATGCTCTCAATGGTATCCGTTCCGCAAAAAGCTCAGGTGCTTTCTGCTTCGCCGTAACAAGCTCTTTCCCTCGAGAGGCTCTGGCAAAGGAAAACCCCGATTTTATCGGTGATGATATAATAGAAGTTCTTGACATTCTTTAAAGGAGATTGAAAATGCTCAGATTTATCTGCGGAACAGCAGAAACCGAAAAGCTCAACGAAATATACAGACGTGCAAAAGCCGATGCCGACCTTGGCAAAAAGGTTTTTATTCTTGTGCCCGAACAGTATTCAATGTATGCGGAATCACATCTCATTGCCGCTTTGGGACTTTCTTGTCAGGACAAAATAAGGGTTTTGACCTTTTCAAGGCTATGCAACCTTGTTTTTTCCAAAATGGGACCTCTCCGCACAAAATATATGGACAAGGCAGGCAAACACATTATGACCCGCCGTGCCCTTCAACTGGCATCGGGAGATTTGAAGTTTTTCAAGCGTAATCTGCATCAGCACGGCTTCACAAGCCTTGTACAATCTGCAATATCCGAATTCAAGCGTTACGGAATTTCTCCGCATACACTTTTGGACACAGCAGAAAATACTGCCGACGAAAAGCTGAAAATGAAGCTTTCTGACTTGTCCGCTATATATGAAAAATTCAATGCTTTGGTGGAGGAAAATCACTCAAACACCGAGGATAACCTTTCCCTTGTTATACCCAAAATAGATGATGCGGTTTTTCTTCACGGCTCGGTGTTCTATTTGAATTTTTTCCGCAGCTTCACACCCACAGAATATGAGCTTCTTTCACATATTATGAAAAATTCAGAGCTTTGTATTTCTCTGTCTCTCGACAATATCGACACAAGCTCCATTCTTTTTTCTTCTCAGCAAAACACATACCGAAAGCTTTCGTCAATTGCAAAAAACTGTGACATTGATACAAGCACACCCGTTTTTTTCAACAACTCATCTGCCGAAACACACTTTGACGACCTTCGGCATTTGAAAGAGAATTTTGCAGCATTCGCACCGTCTGCTTTTTTCGAAAAGCCTGAACATATCCATATTTTGAGACCAACAGACCTCCGTGCCGAGGTTTGTGAATGTGCCCAGCTTATACGAAGGCTTTTACGTGAGAAAGACTATACCTTCAACGACATTCTTATTCTCACAGGCAATATGGAGAACTACGAGCTTCTTCTGCCCCGCATTTTTGATGAATATGAAATTTCATATTTTCTTGACCGGAAGCTTCCTCTTACAGAAAGCCCCTTTATGCGAATGATTGTATCGGTTCTTGAAATTCTCGCCTATGGTTTTTCTTATGAACGTATTATGCGATTTGCACGCTCAGGCTATGCTGATATATCTGTTCAGGACACGGATATATTTGAAAACTATGTCCTCGCCGCAGACATTTCCCACGCTCAATGGAATACAACCGATCCGTGGACTTACAACCCTGACCCATTTATGTTTGATATGAACACGGTCAACTCCGCAAGGGACAAGCTTGTGCAACGCATCCGTGAGCTTGAAAAAATGTTCAGCGGCAGAAAAACAGCAAAAACAATCTGCGATAATATTTATCGTTGGCTCGAACAAATGAATACCCCCGAAACAGTTGCCGCAAAAATCAACAGATTCAAAGAAGAATCAAGAATCGAAGATGCTGAGCAGCTTCGTCTTGTTTGGAACAGCTTTGTTTCCGTAACCTCACAGCTTGGTGAATATATGAATGACGAATACACAACCTTCACCGAATTCCTTGAACTGTTTACCTCCGCCTGCGGAGAGCTCAGTGTGGGAATGGTTCCGCCCACTCACGACAAGGTTCTTGTCAGCCCGGTAGATATGTTTCGCAGCACAGGCTGCAAAGCTGTAATCGTACTGGGTGCCGTTGACGGCATATTCCCTCGTGACTGCAACAGCGAAGGTCTTATCTCGGATGCAGAACGTCTTGTATTGGAAAAAGCAGGTCTTACCCTTGCACCCGATAGCTTTGCACGGCAAACAGAAGAAGAGTTTCTTGTTTATTCGGTTTTAACCACAGCCAAAGAACAGCTTTATATCTTTTCCCCGCTCAGCGATCGTGAAGGCAAAGGGCTGAAGCCCTCGGAGGTTGTTCTCACACTCAGAGATTCACTCTTTCCTTTGATTGAAGATGAGAGTACCAACGGTTCTTGTGAGCTTGACCTTACAGAAAGCCGCGAAGCCGCTTTCCGACAGCTTTCAATGAAGCTTTTTGAAACAAATTGGAACATTACGCTCCTTCCGCCTCTGTGGAAAACTGTATACCACAATCTCAGCGAAGACAAACACTACAAAAAACGTCTCCAAAAGCTCCAACTTATGCACACATCTGATACATCAGGATATTCTCTTGGTCCCGAGGTCGCAAAAAAGCTTTATGGACTACCGCTGACTTTGAGTGTTTCCAAGCTGGAAAAATACAATGCCTGTGCCTTTTCCTTTTTTATGCGTTACGGTCTTTTGGCTCAGGAACGGCTTTTGGGAGGTCTCAACCCCACAGACACAGGAAACATTCTTCACAACGTTCTCTGTGATTACTTCAAGGCAAAGGCTGACGAAAAAGCAGATTACAGCCTTATTGACCGAGAGCAATGCCACCGTGAAATATCAAAGCTTGTTGACGAGCTTGCAAAAACAACAAACGAAAACCTCTACGCTGCATCCCATTATTACAAATATATGATGCTTCGACTGAAAAGCATTGCTGTGTCAACAGCGTGGAAGCTGATAAAATTTTACGCCCAGAGTGAATTTCGCCCCACGGGCTTTGAAATCGGCTTTGGGGAGAACAAGAACTATCCACCTTATGAGCTTGAATCCACAGAAGGAAAGGTGTGTCTCAAGGGCTTTATAGACAGGGTGGACAGTGCCGAAATTGACGGAAAATCATACATCAGCATTACTGATTACAAGTCCTCCGAAAGAAAGCTCGATCTTGACCTGGCAGAAGCAGGCATACACTTTCAGCCACTGATATATGCAAATGCACTTGCCAAAAATGCCCCTGACACTAATGTGGCTGCAATGTTCTATCTCCAGATGAACGACCCACTCATCTCCTGTCCTGATACTCCAACCAAAGAAAAATGGGAAAAGGAAATGAACAAGGCAATTGCGGCACATGGTATTATCTCCGACATCCCCGAAGTAATACAGGGCATCGACAAGTCTCACGGCAACAAGGATGCCATTCACTATATCGAATGCAATCCGAAATCTCTGCTTGCTCCCGAGCACTTTGAACGGCTTTTGAGTGATGCCGACAAGAAAGCGGCAGAAACCGCAGACCGTATTCTGTCGGGCGAAATTGAAGTGAACCCTGCATATGTATCAGACTTTGACCCATGCAGATACTGTCCTTACGGCATAATATGTCAAAAAAACAATCCCACAAAATAGAAATAAGGATGCGCCGGTGCACATCCTTGTTTTTCTTCTATGTATCCTATAATTATTTTACTGCGTTTTCCCAATCCTTCAGGAATTTTTCAATTCCGGCATCTGTCAAAGGATGCTTTGTCATCTGCATAATGACATTAAAGGGGACAGTTGCAATATGTGCACCTGCAAGTGCAGCATTTGTTACGTGAATGGGATTTCTGATGCTTGCAGCAATAATCTCTGTTTCAATTCCGTGCAAGTCAAATATCTGTGCAATATCAGAAATAGCATTCATACCTTCAGTACCTATATCGTCAAGTCTGCCGACAAAGGGACTTACGAAGGTTGCACCGGCTCTTGCGGCAAGAAGTGCCTGAGCTGCAGAGAAAATCAATGTTACATTTGTCTTTATGCCTTTTTCGGTCAGGCGTTTTACAGCCGCAAGACCTTCAGGAGTCATAGGAATTTTGATGACAAGATTCTTGTTGTTTATCTTTTCAACAAGCTCCATTGCCTCTCTAACCATTCCCTCTGTATCGGTGCTGACAACTTCCGCACTGATAGGACCGTCAACAATGGATGTAATCTCCTTCACTACCTCCAAAAAATCTCTGCCTTCCTTTGCAATAAGACTGGGATTTGTGGTAACACCGCAGACAACCCCCATATCGTTTACCTTTCTTATTTCTTCAACGTTTGCTGTATCAACAAAAAGCTTCAAAAAAAACACTCCTTTATTTTTTCTACACAAACAATATTAAACCTTTGCCGAAAAATTTTCTTCTTTTCTCTTCAGTAATTTATATCAAAATTTAATATTCAGGTTGACTTTTTAGATTTTTTGAAATATAATAAGTTTAAAAACTATCAAATTAACAGAAAATCTGGTGAAAAAATGAAAAAAAGCTATGAAGCCAAAAGAATACTTGTAAAAAATGTAAAAAACAGCCGCGAAAATCTTCTTATCAGAAAGAAGAAGCTTCACGACTATGACCTTCACTGGCACGATTGCTTTGAAATAGAGTTGATTTTGAACGGCAGTGCTGTTCAATCCCTGAACGGTACTACCCAGCAGTTGGGACCGGGAGATATTTATCTGTTGAATCCAACCGACTTTCACAGCGTAAAAAGCGACGGAGCCGAGGTTTTCAATATTATGTTCAGTGAAAATCTTCTGGATGATGAGCTTCTCCAGAAAATTCTCAGTGTGGAGAAAAACCTGCTTTTCCATCTGGACGAAAAGGAGTTTGGCAACGCTGTTTCAATAATTTCCCAGATGGTTGATGAATTTGACCATACGGCAGGTTATTCCGAAACGTACATAAAAAACCTGCTTGAGTGTCTGTTTATTATACTTTTGAGAAAATATGACTTTGAATTCAGCGGCAGTGTGGACAAAAATGTTTCGGGCATAAGAAAATCTGTTCTCTTTATGCACAGTCACTTCCGTGAGAACCCTTCCATGGCGGCGACTGCCGAGGTTTCCGGCTTCAATATGAACTATTTCAGTTCACTTTTCCACAAGGTAATGGGGAAAACCTACAAAGAATATTTGACAGAGCTGAAGTTGGAATATGCAAAAAAACTGGTACTTTCAGGACAACTCTCTATTTCAGAAATTTGTTATGCATCAGGTTTCAATTCTCTTCCGAATTTTCTCAAAACCTTCAAGCTTCGTTTCGGAATATCACCCGGAAATATGCGAAAAACTCATTCAGACGGCTCTTTGAACTTGAATTCGTGAACATATTGTGAACATTTTTTGTTTTCCGTTGACAAAAGGGTTCTACTGATATAAAATAGTTTGAACAGAAGCCGCAACAGACTTTGTTGCGGCTTTGTGATTTGTGAAAGGACTGATTGTTTTGATAAAAAAGCTCTTATCCAACGTGGGTGAGTACAAAAAACCTACCGTGCTTACCTTTGTTTTCATAATTGCAGAGGCGATAATTGAGTGTCTTATTCCCTTTATTACAGCAAACCTCGTAAACCAGATGAAAATAGCTATTGAAATGAAAACACTTCTTACTATAGGGCTTTCTCTTGTGGGTATGGCGATTGCCTCCCTTCTCTGCGGATTCTTTGCAGGCTACACCAGTGCAAAGGCTGCCGCAGGCTTTGCAAAAAACCTGAGAAAAGCAGTTTTCGGCAAGATTCAGGAATACTCCTTTGAAAACATTGACAAGTTTTCATCCTCATCCCTTGTTACACGACTTACCACGGATATAACAAATATCCAGATGTCCTATATGATGTCAATTCGTACAGCTCTCCGTTCACCTATGATGTTTATTTTTTCAATCATAATGGCATACATAATGGGCGGAGCTCTTGCCTCAACATTTGTTGTTGTCATTCCCGTTCTGCTTTTTGGTTTGTTTTTCATTTCACGAAAGGCAATGCCCGCATTCCGCCGTGTTTTCAAGAAATACGACAAGCTCAATGAATCTGTTGAGGAAAACATCCGTGCAATGCGTGTGGTAAAAGGCTTTTCCCGTGAGGATTACGAAAAAGAAAAATTTGGCAATGCAAACGAAGACATCCGTGCTGACTTCACAAAGGCAGACCGTATTATTGCCTTCAACCATCCTCTTATGCAGGTATGTATGAACTTCAATATGATTTTTGTTCTCACAGTAGGCTCAAAACTCATTATCGAAGGTATGGGTAGCACCATTGACGTAGGACAGATTTCAGCAATGCTCACCTACGGTATGCAAATACTGATGTCCCTTATGATGGTTTCAATGATTTATGTAATGCTTACAATGTCATGGGAATCAATGAAAAGAATTACAGAAGTGCTTTCCGAAGAATCTACTTTAAAAACTCATCCCGTTACCGAAATTCGGAACGGTTCTGTCGAATTCCGTGACGTAAGCTTCAAGTACTCGTCAAAATCAAAAAAACCCGCACTTTCCGATGTTAACCTTTCCATAAGCTCAGGAATGACCGTAGGGATTATTGGCGGAACGGGTTCCAGCAAGTCAACCCTTGTTCAGCTTATTCCAAGACTATACGATGCATCTACGGGAACAGTTTATGTAGGCGGAGTTGATGTAAAATGCTATGATATCAAATCACTTCGCGACAGTGTTGCAATGGTTCTCCAGAAGAACCAGCTTTTTTCCGGTACCATAAAGGAAAACCTTCGTTGGGGCAATGAAAATGCAACAGACGAAGAACTGATTGAAGCATGCAAGCTCGCACAGGCAGATGACTTTGTATCTTCCTTCCCTGATGGCTATGACACATTTATCGAACAGGGCGGTACAAATGTCTCCGGCGGTCAGAAGCAACGTCTCTGTATCGCAAGAGCACTTTTGAAAAAACCAAAGATTCTTATTCTGGATGACTCCACAAGTGCAGTAGACACAAAAACAGATGCGCTCATCCGCAAGGGCTTCAGGGAGTATATTCCTGAAACAACCAAAATAATTATCGCACAACGTATTTCCTCTGTTCAGGATGCAGATATGATTATTGTTCTGGACAACGGCAGAATCTCGGATACGGGAACTCATACCGAGCTTCTTGAATCCAGCGAAATATACCGTGAAATATTCGAACAACAAACAAACGGAGGTGACAACGATGAAGAAACCAATGCCTGATTTCAAAGGTGGCAGACCAAAGGCAAAAAAGGGTAGCTTGAAACGCATTATCAAGCTGTTGATAAGGTCATATCCAATCTTGATTCCCATTGCCGCTGTATGTATTATTATCTCATCCGTAACAGCCTCACTTCCGGCAATTTTCCAACAGCAGGTTCTCAGTGACATAGGTGAATGGGTGAGCACAGGTGACTGGGTATCAGCCTCAAAGATAATTCTCCCCAAGATTACAATTCTCGCATCACTTTATTTTTTCTCACTCTGTGCAAACATTTGCTATACTCAGCTTATGGCATTTATCACTCAGGGTTTTTTGAACAAGATGCGCCGTGCAATGTTTGAAAAAATGCAGAATCTACCAATCCGTTACTTTGACACAAACCGACACGGGGACATAATGAGTCACTACACCAACGATATTGATGCATTGAGACAGCTTGTTTCACAAGCACTTCCCACCATCCTTCAATGTAGTATTCTTCTTGTTTCGGTGCTCTCAATAATGCTCTACTACAGTCTCTGGCTGACTCTTACGGTTCTCACGGGTGTAGTATTGATGCTTTTTGTAACAAAAAAAGTTGGAAGCGGTTCAGCAAAATACTTTATTCGTCAGCAAAAATCTTTAGGAAAAACTGAAGGTTATATTCAGGAAATGATGACGGGGCAGAAGGTAATCAAGGTTTTCAATCACGAAAAACGTTGTATTGAAGATTTTGGAAAAATCAACGAAGAGCTCTTTCAGGATAACTTCCGTGCCCACGCTTATGCAAATATTCTGGGGCCCATTATTCAAAACATAGGAAACATACTTTATGTTCTCATTGCTCTTGTGGGCGGTATGCTCCTTATTACAAAAGCTCCCAACATCGGAATATCCACCCTCGTTGCAGGTGCAATTACAGTGCTTACAATTGACGTTGTTATACCCTTTTTGAATATGGCAAAGCAGTTTACCGGAAACGTCAATCAGGTCTCACAGCAAATCAATTCAATTGCAATGGCACTTGCAGGGGCAAGCAGAATTTTCGAACTGATTGATGAAGAACCGGAAGCTGACGAAGGCTACGTAACCCTCGTTAATGCAGAAATCGACGAAAAAGGCAATATTTGCGAAACCCAAAAGCATACAGGCAAATGGGCATGGAAGCATCCGCACAGCGACGGAAGTCTTTCGTACACCGCCCTTGCAGGCGACGTAAGACTGACAGAAGTAGACTTTGCCTACGAAGAAGGCAAAACCGTTCTCCACGACATAAGTCTTTATGCCGAGCCCGGTCAGAAAATAGCCTTTGTAGGTGCAACAGGTGCAGGAAAAACAACCATCACAAATCTGCTCAACAGATTTTATGATATAGAAGACGGAAAAATCCGTTATGATGGTATCAATATCAACAAAATCAAAAAATCCGACCTGCGAAAATCCCTTGGACTTGTTCTTCAGGAAACTAATTTATTTACGGGAACAGTTATGGAAAATATCCGTTACGGAAATCTAGATGCAACCGACGAGGAATGTATTACCGCCGCAAAGCTGGCAGGTGCTGACGACTTCATAACACGTCTTCCCGGTGGCTACGACACCGAGCTTTCCAACAACGGCGACAATCTTTCCCAGGGACAGCGTCAGCTTATTGCAATTGCAAGAGCGGCAGTTGCCGATCCTCCTGTTATGATTCTTGACGAGGCAACCTCCTCCATTGACACAAGAACAGAGCAAATTGTCCAACGAGGAATGGATAAGCTCATGGAAGGCAGAACTACCTTTGTAATTGCCCACCGTCTCTCAACGGTCAAAAATTCTGATGTTATTATGGTACTGGACCACGGAAGAATTATCGAACGTGGCAGTCACGAAGAGCTTATCGCTCAAAAAGGCAAGTATTATCAACTCTACACAGGAGCCTTTGAACTCGAATAAATGTTTTCACAAAAAGCGGCTGCAAAATGCCGTGTACTGTTAAGGACAGTTCCCGAAAATAGTATAACGAGCATTGCGAGGTCAAGAAGTAAGAGATAAGACTGTAAAAAGTTTTATCTCTTTTTCTTATGTTTTTTTATCCACACATTCGTCAAATCAAGCGCCTTCTGATAAAATGAAGATACCAAATCTAAAGGAGGCGTTTACGCTATGAAAGAAAGATTTATCGAAAACGGAATTGAGTATGTAAAAAATGGCGATTACTACATTCCAAACCTAACCGTACCCGATGATAAGGTGTATAACATTGGCAAGTACGGCAGGATGCACGCAAAATTTATCAAAGAGAACAGACCTTGTTTTTACTCAATGAAAATGCTCAACGGAACTTGGCTTGCATATCTTGAAGAAAATGAGCTTTCTTGATGAATTATATTATGGAAACATCAATCCAAATGAAAATCGAAACAGAAGACCTCTTCCTTATGAAAAAGCTGTAAGAACCTTTTCTGATATTGAAAATAAACTGTCAAAGGAATTAAACGGAGAAAACTTGAAGCTTTTTAATGAGCTTGTAAATGTAAGCGATGAAATAAGTGCTACAAGCAGTGTTGAGAATTTCAAAATAGGATTCAGACTTGGTGTTATGATGATGTGCGATAGCTTGTTTTCTGATAATAGCATCATACTCAAAGATTAGATTATAACG
>SVKC01000034.1 GCA_015068655.1 Oscillospiraceae bacterium | reverse complement strand
AAATGTGGGCGCATAGCTCAGCTGGGAGAGCATCTGCCTTACAAGCAGAGGGTCATAGGTTCGAGCCCTATTGTGCCCACCACATTTGGTCCGGTAGTTCAGTTGGTTAGAATGCCAGCCTGTCACGCTGGAGGTCGTGGGTTCGAGCCCCATCCGGATCGCCAAGTTTTATATAGAGGAAGCCAATTTGGTTTCCTCTATATAAAACAAATTTCCAGGCTATATGCCTCTGTAGCTCAGTCGGTAGAGCAGAGGACTGAAAATCCTCGTGTCGGTGGTTCGATTCCGCCCGGAGGCACCATTCACTTTTTCTTGATTGGTGAATATAATGTAATATGCGGGAGTGGCTCAGTGGTAGAGCGTCACCTTGCCAAGGTGAACGTCGCGAGTTCGAATCTCGTCTTCCGCTCCAACCAATGACAAAAGGACGCAAGATTCCGCGTCCTTTTGTTCTAAAAACTCAATATGGCGCCATAGCCAAGCGGTAAGGCAAAGCTCTGCAAAAGCTCTATCCCCCGGTTCAAATCCGGGTGGCGCCTCCAGAAAAAAAGACAGATTTCGACAAAGAAATCTGTCTTTTTTTCTGCGATATAAATTCCTGACGGAATTTTCGATATACCTTCGGTACGATATATTACCGTGTAATGCGATATGATGCCTTACGGCAACGCGAAAAGGAATTTATATCATATCGCAACGAAACGAAGTGGAGTTATATCGAATTTGCGGAGCAAATATATCGCACGAGCGTGAGCGAGTATATCGCCCAAATAATCTGCATCTATATTGTTCTGTTTTTAATCAATATAAATTCCTGACATAATTTTATACTCCCCTTCATTTTGGGAATATACAGCCTTATCCTTTCAGCATATTCAAAACCTCGCCTGCAGACATTCCGCCCACATGTCTTTGCACCTCTTTGCCGTTCTTAAACAAAATAACCGTAGGAATGGACATAACACCGTATTCCATAGCAATGGCTTCTGCTTCATCAATGTTGATTTTTGCGATAACCGCATCACTGCCCACCTTTTCTCCTACCTTTTCAAGAATCGGAGCAAACATTTTGCAAGGCATACACCATTCTGCAAAAAAGTCAACAAGCACAGGCTTGTCCGCTCCTTCAATCGTCGATTTAAAGTTTTCCGCTGTCAAATGTAATACACTCATATTCACATCTCCTTTTTTATAGTATTTTATATCCCTTGAGATATTATTCCTCAAATATCAATTTCCAACGAAACAGGACAATGATCCGAGCCAAAAACATCCGTATGAATTTTCGCATCGAATATTTTTTCTTTCAGGCTGTCCGAGGTAATAAAATAGTCAATACGCCACCCTGCATTCTTTTCTCTCGCCTTGAATCGATAGCTCCACCATGAATAAATCTCCGTCGCATCAGGATAGAGAAATCTAAAGCTGTCACAAAACCCGCTTTCCAGCAAAGTTGTCATTTTCCCACGCTCTTCGTCTGTGAACCCTGCATTCCGACGATTTGTTTTCGGATTTTTCAAATCTATTTCCTTGTGAGCAACGTTCAAATCACCGCAGAGAACAACAGGTTTTTTCTTGTCAAGCTCCAAAATATAAGCACGGAAATCCTCCTCCCACTCCATTCGGTAATCAAGTCTTGCAAGCTCATTCTGTGAATTTGGTGTATAGCAGGTCACAAAAAAGAAGCTGTCAAACTCCAAGGTAATCACTCTGCCCTCGTGGTCGTGTTTGTCAATACCTATACCATAAGTCACAGCTTTCGGTTCAATTTTGGAGAACACCGCCGTGCCCGAATAACCCTTTTTGTCAGCACTGTTCCAATACTGAAAATATCCGTCTGCAGGTACTTCTGCCTGACCCTCCTGCATTTTTGTTTCCTGAAGGGCAAATATATCTGCATCAAAATTATTGAATATTCCCATAAAATCCTTTTCAAGACAAGCTCTCAAGCCGTTTACGTTCCATGATACAAGCTTCATTAGAATCCTTCCTTTCTGTTTATTCTAATATAACTTATAGAATGTTGTTTGTCAATAAAAAAAATGCCATTCTCTTTCCACAAAGAATGACATTTTTCGTTTATTGAAATTATGCTGCAGGAGCTGCTTCCGCCGGCGGTGTTGATGGTGTCGGGGCTGTCGGCTCTGCCGGAGGCGGCGGTGCCGATTCTCCTGTTGTGGGAGCTGAACCTTCTGTACCCGAAGCTGTACCACCTTCCGGCGCAACCGTTCCTTCGCCGTCCGTAGCTGTTTCTTCACCTTCGGTCGCTTCTGTTCCCTCTGCGTTTTCTTCCTCCTCCGGGTCGGGAGCAACGGGAACTATTACACCTGAAGAGTTCTTGTTCGTGTCAAAACTACTGATTGTGCTGTTTCCACGACAGACACCTCTGGGTCCGTTGTCTTCCTCAAACCAAAAGCTTGCCTTGCCATGTTCACAAGCTGCGCCTCTTCCCGTAGCTGCACAATATGTCATATATTTCACGCCTGCCGGAGCTTCGGGAGCTACTGCTTCCTTGCCCTCGTGGATTTCAGTCATTATTTTTTTCCATACCGGAATACAGGGGTTTCCGCCTGCATATATAGGTCTCGGTGTATCATAGCCGTACCATACGCTTCCCACGTAATAGGGAGTAAATCCCACAAACCATCTATCGTGATTATCCGAGGTTGTACCCGTTTTTCCTGCTGTATGCATTCCACCCGGGAGCTGTGCACCCACGCCCGTACCGGAGGTAACTACCTCCTTCATCAATTGGTTCATAATGAAGGCTGTTTCCTCACTCATCGAAAGAACCTGTTCCGGCTCTGTTTCAAGAATTGCTTTGCCCTTTGCATCAAGAATCTTCGTGTAGCAATGAGGGGTTGTGTATATTCCCCGGTTTGCAAAGGGAACATAAGCTGCTGTCAGTTCGAGAACCGATACACCGTATGTCATACCGCCCAATGCAAGCTGTGAAAAACCAATATCCGAAACTACTCTTCCGTCAGATTTAACCTCTTCCTTCACAAGAGAGGTAATTCCAAGGTTTTGCGAAAGGAAGTCAAAGGAGACTTCAGGACCCATCTGGTCAAGAATCTGAACGGGAATAGTATTCAGAGACCTCCTCAATGCATTACGCACCGAAACAGCACCGCTGTAAGTGTGGTCATAGTTTCTGGGCGTCCAACTGCCGTACCTGATTGCTCTGTCGATATATACGTCTGATGCAGTAATAATTTTGTTGTCAAGCGCAGGTGCATAAACACCGATTGGCTTTATGGTAGAACCGGGCTGACGAAGACTCTGGGTTGCACGGTTGAGCACAAGGTTTCCGCTCTTTCGACCGATACCGCCCACCATTCCTTTCACCTGACCGGTTTTGGGGTCTATTATAACCATAGCTGACTGAATGGGGTTTTCCCCCTTTGCGTTCGGGAAGTTTGAGGTATCCTTGTATACCTTTTCCATAGCATTCTGAACTTTGGGGTCAATTGTCGCAATAACCTTCAGTCCCCCTGAATAAATCATCTTGTTTGCGATGGTTGTTGAATAACCGCGTTCCGTAAGCTCGTCGAGCATATCATATATAATCTGGTCAACAAAATAGGAATGAATTTCACCTGTTGCCATAGATTCTTCGTCAAATTCAGAAAACTGAAGTTCAAAGGCTACCGCCTCGTCGTGTTCCTCCTGAGTTATATAACCCAGTTCAAGCATCTTGTCCAGAACAACCTCCTGTTTTTCCTTGTTGTTTTCGGGATTAATCAAGGGGTCATAAAGTGATGGATACTGGGTTATTCCCGCAATAGATGCACACTCTGCAAGATTAAGATCATTTACGGGTTTTCCGAAAAACTCGTGTGATGCCGCCTGAACACCGCTGCAGCCCTGAGAAAGATAAATCGAATTCAGGTACAGTTCGAGGATTTTGTCCTTTGAAATCTTTCTTTCCAGGTTGACTGCACTTGAAATTTCCTTTATTTTTCGAGCAGCTGTACGTTCTGTATTCTGAGTAATATTCTTCACCAGCTGCTGAGTAATGGTACTTCCGCCGAAGGTTGTTGGCTGCCCCGTAAACTTGTTCTTTATGAAGACAAAAAACGCCTTTGCCGTTCTTCTCACATCAAAGCCCTTGTGAGAATAAAAACGCTCGTCCTCAATAGCCACAATAGCATCCTTCATATCCTGAGGAATGTTTTCAAAGTCAACCCAGACACGGTTTTGCTCCGAAGAAAGTGTGGTCAGGAGCTTTTCGTTTCCTTTTTCGTCCAGATACATAATCTGGGTAGAGCTGTTGTTTATGATTGTGTCAATATCAATACTTTCCAGACCTCCGAAAAAGCCCAGAAATGAACAAGCCATTACAATAGTAGTAAGAAACAAGCCTCCCGCAAAGGTGAGGGAGAAAAACTTGAAAAATATTTTAAAATAAGGATTCCTTTTCAATGGAAATCGCTCCTTTGCCCCGAAAAAGCTCGGGCTTTTAAATGATTTTTACCGCAAAACGGGTATAAAAAACATATTCGTGTTAATAATTAGTAAAAAAAGTATGAGGAGATGTGTGTTATGCTGAAAACATCCGTCAGAATTCTTTTACTGTTTTTGTTCACTGTCTGCGTTGCATTGGCTACAGGTTTTGCCACCTATACCGTTACACGTCGGGTTATAGCCGAACAGAATGCCGTTGCCGCAGAAGCCGAGCCAAAACAACATACCGAAACAACTACGCCTACAAGCCTGAAAAAACAGGAAGAACAAAAGGACACAGCTGTTCAGTTTGAATATTATATTGTCCGTCTCATGGGAGACGAGCTCGGAGTTTATGTTTCCCACAGCGGCGACGAAGAATTCCTGTACACCGAAAAGATTTACAAAAACAATCTTTCGCAGCGTGATATTGAGCTCCTTGAATCAGGCGTAAGGCTTGAAGATACACCTGCACTCACGGGCTTTCTGGAAAACTTCACAAGCTGAAGTCAGCTTTAGTCCTTGAGGGGAACGCCGTGACCGTCAACATTTATAGAACCGCAGAAAATCATAATTGATTCAACAAGAGACCATATACAAGTCACAATAGCGAGCGGAATGAATCCGCAGGAAACAATTGTCACAATCCACATAACAAGCTGTGCAACAGCACGTCCTGTATATCCCAGATAAAAATTGTGAATACCGAGACCTCCCACAAACAAACCCAGAAGACCTGCCGCAATTTTCGACTTTTGCTGTGGCTGAGCCACGGGAGGAGTGTTTGTATAAACCACCTGAGCCTGTACAGGAGCAGCTTCGATTTTTTGTCCGCAGCCACCGCAGAAGGTTGCTCCGACAGAATTTTCTTTTCCGCAATGCTTACAAAAAGGCATAATTCAAAATCCTTTCTTATATTAAATATACGCAAACACAGCCTGCATATATTCAAAATCATTCATTTTCATTTTAGCACAAAGTGTTCTTTGTGTCAAGACGTAACTCTTTTTGGAGAAAAAGGAAAATACAAGCCGAAAACACGCAGAAAGAAGGATGTAAATGTTCAACGCAAGAACCGACCTTGTGGTGGAAGCAAGAGAAATGCACCTAGAAAACAAGGTTGACGAAATTCAGGGGACAGAAACAGAAACAGAGGATTTCGATTATGGCATTTCCGTAACCCGTGTCACCATTTCCGACGAACAGGGTGCAAAGGTTCTCGGAAAGCCCAAAGGAAAATATATCACACTGGAGCTTCCCGAAAAAGGTCAGGTGAGGCAGGGGGCTTACGAAGAGGCGTGCCGGGTATGTGCTTTGGAGCTGTGCAGACTTCTTGACGGAAAAGACTGCGAAACGGTTCTTGTTGCAGGACTCGGCAACCGAGGCATCACAGCCGACAGCGTAGGTCCAAAATGCGTGGATTCGGTGCTTGTCACACGGCATCTTCTTGAGTATATGCCCGATGAAATTGACAACCGCCTTCGGGCTGTGTGTGCTGTTGCTCCCGGGGTTTTGGGAATAACCGGTATAGAAACAAGCGAAATTGTCAAAGGACTTGTTGACAGAATAAAGCCTTCTGTCGTCATAGCCGTCGATGCCCTCTGCTCCAGAAGTATGGAACGTGTCAACAGCACCATACAGATGTCCGACACTGGAATTGCTCCCGGTGCCGGAATAGACAACAAACGTATGGCTCTTGACGAAGCTAACCTCGGCATTCCCGTAATCGCAATAGGGGTTCCCACGGTTATTGATGCCGCTACCATTGCGGGAGATGCCATTGATATGCTGGTAGAGGATATGAAAAAACATTCCGGCGAAAATTCACTTCTTTTCAGGATGCTGAACACCATTGCCGATGAAGACAAGTATTCAGTCATAAAAGAAGTTTTCGAGCCCGCACACGGAGCTTTTGTGGTTACGCCAAAGGAGATAGATATGCTGGTCGGAACCGTCTCAGACATAATCGCAAACGGCATAAACATCGCTATACACGAAGGTATTACTCTCGGGGATATTGACAGATATAAGTAAAACAATTAAGGGGCTGTAGCAAAATGAAAAAAAGCGGTTCGGCGTGGAAACCGAACCCTACAAATTGTGTTACAAAAAATGAGGTACACAATATATGTAGGGGACGGGTTCCATCCCGTCCCGAAAACTTCATTTTGCTACAGCCCCTTATTATCCGTTGTATCTATTTTCCGTAGTCCCAAGGGTAACGGCAAAAACCCTCTTCGCTCCCGCCGCCTTCAACGCACGGCTGCATTCAATAATTGTTGCACGTGTTGTACAAACATCATCAACAAGAAGTACAGTTTTGCCCTCAACCGAAACATTCTCACAAACCGCCATACTCCCCCGAAGATTCTCAAGTCTTTCATGGTATTTCAACTCAGTCTGCTTTTTGGTTTTTCGTACCTTTTTCAGCACCTTTCTTTTCATAGGAATTCCCGTGATGCCGGAAACTCTTTGAGCAATCAGTTCAACGCTGTCAAAGCCCCTCTCCCGTCTTTTGTCCGAAGAAGATGGTACACAGCAAAGAAAGTCAAAGCTGGTGTTTTTGTACTCTTCTTCAATTCTTTCCGCAATATATTCCGCAAAGCCCGAAGCATTGCTTTGGAGGTTTAAACCCTTGTATCTCTGAACCGCATCACTCACGGGAGATACATAAGGAAACACCGACACAATTCTGTCAAAATAAAGAGGAAAGGTTTCAAGGCAGAAAACGCACAGCTTCTGCTG
This sequence comes from Oscillospiraceae bacterium, assembly GCA_015068655.1. Classification (GTDB taxonomy): domain Bacteria; phylum Bacillota; class Clostridia; order Monoglobales; family Monoglobaceae; genus SIG440. The sequence goes on along the minus strand of SVKC01000034.1, from coordinate 13,938 downwards.
TCCGTAACTCACAACAGTCTTTCCGCACTTTTCACAGCACAGCAATTCACTGCAATAACTCACCTGCCCGGAACATTCCGGACAAACACAGCGAGTTGAATTCAGCTCCATTGTTCTGTCGCAGAAAATGCAGTGGGGAGGAAACAAAAAGTTTATTGCAATTTTCAGAATTTTCTTCACTCCCAAACAAGCCTCCTCACAGTATTGTTTTCATCAATCACCTGTCCAGAAGGTAATCACGCCTTTTTCTCCGTTATATTCCACATAGAACGCATAATATCGTTCATTTCTTTCGCAGGCAATAATCTCAATAGTTTCCCCTTCCTTGAAATCCTTCATTTTTTCAAAATCATAGTTGCACATATACTTCATATCGCTCAAGTTCGAGGGCGGCACCTCTGCAGGTGTATAAAATGCCGAAAAGTCCTCTGCAATTATATATTCCCCCGAAGCATCTTTCTTTCCTCCCGTCTCACTTTTCACCCAATGGTTGTCAACAATATCATAGCAGGAAAAAGCCACCCTGTCTTCCGTGAAGCCCATATTATCAAAGGACGTAATAATTCTGCCTTTTCCATTTGCCCAGATAGCTCCGTAGGTTGGGAGAATATCGTCTTTATCCGCATCAAGGTATCCATACATTTCAGGAGCTGAAAAACTATATTCTTCATTATAATAATCAATGGGCACAATATTCTTTCCGTCATATCGTATAAACGCAATATCAGGGTCGGCACTTGCCCCCTCAATACAAAGAGCAAGCTCACGGAAATCATCACGAAGGTCAAGGTCCACCACCACAAGTGAAAGAGGTGCCTCTCCATAAGTTTCGATAGTGTGACCATCTATTGTTATATACGCCGTTGAATAATCAAAGGATACCGAAATACTTGACTTCTTGTTTCGGTAAAGTACCGTTTCAGCTTTTATTGTCATCGTCTCATAGTCTGTGCCAATTTCATCCTCAATTTCATCCACAACAAACTCCTCCAGAGGAGCAAATTCATCATCAAGATTTTTGAAAACCTTTGTCGTTTCAGGCTTCGGCGTTGAGAAAAGTTTCGAGAACTCTCTATCCGGAAAAGCAATATCACAGGATGAAAGAGAAGCTACACAAACAACCAACAACAAAAATACCGACACTTTTTTCATAATAATCCCGACCTTTCGCTGAAAATTATACAAAAATGTTGAGCGCAAAAAAACGCTCAACAAAATAATTATATCACAGCAGTCAGGCTGTTGTAAATAAAAACTTTTGTTTCACGCTGAATTTCTGCGTTTTTTACAAAAAATTCCTTTTTTGTTTTTATATTATGTCAATTGAAAAAGCTATTGAAATGTGGTAGACTTAAATCAAGGAAAGGGAGGTACAATCCAATGAGAACCTAAAACCCCTTGACACGGAAGTGAAGAAAAATTTGATTCGAGCTAACTCAAAAAGTCAAAAACACGGCGGTGAACGCATTGATATAGATTGACCGCAGGAAACAACATACTGCGGCAAAGGAAAAAGGCTCAATCAAAAACAAAAAACTTCACAGAAAGGTCAAAAGAATCTCGTCTTTTTGAAACGGTTGCACGTCACACATCAGGATGTTCTCGTTAGAGAAAAGAAAAAGAAGGAAAAGAATTGAAAGTGTAAATGACTGATGCAGACGCAGAAAAGAGATAGACAAGGAAAGAGAGGATAACCAAATGATGTTAGATACAAAGAGTGAACAGAAGTGACCCTCAGTTGCGGACTAAAGAACCGGAGCTGAGGGTCACTTCTTTTTTTGTGCTAATATTTTTTCACCTGATGCAATTATTATCCTTTTGTCTTTCTTTGGCTCAATATATTAATCTCACCACACCCACAAAACGGAGGTATGAAAATGGACTTTGAAAAGCTTATTGCCGAAAGATATTCGGTAAGAAAATTTGAAAACAAACACCCTGAGCAAAAGGTTGTGGACAAAATCCTGTCCGCAGGTCATCTTTCGCCCACAGGCTGCAACTTCCAGCCGCAACGGATTCTGGTTCTGAACACCGATGATTCAATCGAAAAACTGAAGGAATGCACCAAATGTCATTTCGATGCTCCCTGTGCAATGCTTGTATGCTACAACAAAAATGAAAGCTGGACACGCCCTTATGACGGCGCACTTTCAGCGCCTGTTGATGCAGCAATCGTTGCAACGCATATGATGCTTGCGGCATACAACGAAGGCGTCGGTTCCTGCTGGGTAATGCACTTCGACCCGTCAAAAATGCGCGCTGCCTTCAATATTCCCGAAAACATCGTCCCTGAGGTTCTTCTTGTTATGGGCTATCCCCGCAAGGATTCCTCTCCTGCAGAACTTCACTCGGCTTCACGCCCCATGAGCGAAACGGTATTCTATGACAGCTTTTGAATCCAAATGTTCTTGGAGCTTGTGACGCCGAAGCGTCAAAAAACAGTTCGGTGAACTGTTTTTAGCGAAGGTTTGCAAAAAACGGAAGCTTTTCGCAATAGGGAAAAAACACGCAAGTGTTTTAACCATGTCCCGTCACAAAAAAAAGAACACTCGGAGAAAATCCAAATGTTCTTGGAGCTTGTGACGCCGAAGCGTCAAAAAACAGTTCGGTGAACTGTTTTTAGCGAAGGTTTGCGAAAAACGGAAGCTTTTCGCAATAGGGAAAAAACACGCAAGTGTTTTAACCGGGTCCCGTCACAAAAAAAAGAACACTCGGAGAAAATCCAAATGTTCTTGGAGCTTGTGACGGGACTCGAACCTGCGACCTGCGCATTACGAATGCGCTGCACTACCAACTGTGCTACACAAGCTTATTAAATTAACCTTGGATATTATACTATATATTTTGAATTTTGTCAAGAATTTATTAACCTCATATGAATTTTTACAAAACAGATTTACAAAAATACTTACAAAAGGAGAATTGCTTATGGAAAAGCTTGCCGTTATAGATTTGGGTTCAAATTCAATACGAATGAGCATATTTGAAATCGAATCAGAAGACCTTTGGCGTCAGACAGGAAATTATCGCAATATGATAAAGCTGAGCGAGGGTATGACAGGAGATATGCTGCTCCGCCCTGAAGCACAGCTTCGTGCAGTCAATGCACTTCTTGAGTACAAGAAAATTATGAAGCGTGAAGGAGTAACACACCTTCGTGCAGTTGCCACAGCAGCAGTTCGCAAAGCAAAAAACGGTCAGGACTTTGTGAAGGATGCAAAGGAGGCAACTGATATAACAATTGAAGTTATCGACGGTGAGACCGAGGCAGCCCTTGACTGTCTTGCAACATCAAGACATCTTGACTGCAAAAAAGGAATCATATGTGACATCGGCGGTGGAAGCACGGAGTTTATTGCTATAAATAACGGAGAAATCAAAAAACCTGCCATTAGTATTCCCATGGGCTCACGCTCAATTACCGAAATGTTTCTTTCCGATGGTGAAACACCGGAGGCAATAAATGAGGCAAACGCTTATATCACCAAACGAATTTCCGAGCTACCATGGCTTGAAGATATGCAGGGTGCTCCCATTGTGGGAATTGGCGGAACACTCAGGGCTCTTGCAAAGTATCATATGTCCGATTCATCAAACAAAACCATTTCCCGCTGTGAAATCAAAGCAACGGATATTGACCGTCTTTTTGAAGCTATTTCAACGAGCAGCCCCCCCATACGTGCACAGATGTCAGGCATAGGAATGGAGCGTGCGGACATTATTCTCGGCGGGCTTCTGCCGCTGATGCGCTTGAAGGAAAAAATCAATGCACCTTCACTTGTTGTAGCAGACATCGGCATAAGAGAAGGTATTCTCTTTGACTTTTTGAAAACAAATTACAAAAATGCATAAAAAATTCAAAACCTCCCAAAACTATTTTCAAATGACATTCAACAGAATTGTCAAAAAAGCTTTTGGAGGTTTTTTTGTTGAAAAAATACCGCAAGGAAATCTTAATCGGTCTGATAACAGGTCTCCTCAACGGGCTGTTTGGTTCGGGGGGCGGCTCTGTTGTTGTTCCTGCGATGGAAAAATTTCTTGACATTGACGAAAAGAAGTCTCATTCCACCGCCATTGCCATAATCCTGATGATGTCTGTTGTCAGCTCCGTGACCTACATTTCACGCGGCTTCTTCAACTTCAAAATATGGCTGTTTGTGTCAATAGGCGGTCTTGCAGGAGGTTTTGTGGGAGCAAAGCTTCTTGGAAAAATCCCGAAGAAGTGGCTTAAAATTATATTTGGCGGCGTAATCTGCATAGCAGCAGTAAAAATGATTTTTTAAGGAGATGAATGAATGCTGAACATTGTCACAGGCTTTTTCAGCGGCATAATCAGCGGTATGCCGGAGTGTCAAGACGATATGCCGGTGGCATATCGGTAACGCAGGATTGCAAAATACGAGAGTATTTTGGGATAAAAAGCAAAACGCATTAGCGTTTTGAACCATGATGGTACGTAGTACCCTCTCTAAAAAACTATCTTTCAAATTAGGAGATGAATGAATGCTGAACATCGTCACAGGCTTTTTCAGCGGCATAATCAGCGGTATGGGCATAGGCGGAGGTGCTATACTGATACCCGCTCTCATTATGCTTGAAGAATTATCCCAGCAGACAGCCCAGGGCATAAACCTGACATACTTCATTCCCACAGCTATAATATCTCTTTTTGTTCATATGAAAAACAAAAACGTGGAAATCAAAACCGCCGCAATAATCGGCAGTTGCGGTGTTGTGGGCTCTCTTGCAGGCTCACTGATTGCAGTTTTTGCAAGCAGTGGCTTGCTCAGGAGAATGTTCGGTATCTTTTTGCTTTTTGTGGGCATTTATGAAATATATAAGGGATATACACAAAAAAACAATTCATAATTGTTAAAAAATAATCAATTTTTCTGTTGACTAAAAAAGAAAAAAGTTATATACTGTAAAGGTATATAAAAATTTATTTATATTATGAATGGAGTGTTTTTCGTGAACAGAATTTACAACTTTTCGGCAGGTCCTTCAATGCTTCCCATGGAAGTACTCGAACAGGCTGCAGCGGAAATGACAAACTACAAGGGTTCAGGTATGTCCGTTATGGAAATGAGCCACCGTTCTCCTGTTTATGACGCAATCATAAAGGAAACAGAAGCTGATTTCAGAAAGCTTATGAACATACCCGACAACTACAAGGTGCTTTTCCTTCAGGGCGGTGCATCAACTCAGTTTGCGGCTGTTCCTCTCAATCTTATGAAGACAGGTAAGGCAGACTATGTTGTATCAGGTCAGTTCTCAGGCAAGGCTTTCAAGGAAGCAAAGAAATACGGTGATGCAAAGTGTATTGCAACATCCGAAGACAAGACCTTCAGCTACATACCCGAAATCACACCAGATATGGTACGTGAAGATGCCGACTATGTTCATGTTTGCTACAACAACACCATTTTTGGTACAAAATATCCCGAAGTTCCAAACGTTGGCGACAAGGTTCTTGTGGCTGATATGTCATCATGCATCACAAGTGAGCCTGTTGACGTTACAAAGTTCGGCGTTATCTACGCAGGTGCTCAAAAGAATATGGCTCCTGCCGGTCTTACGGTTGTTATTATCCGCGAAGACCTTATGGGCAACGCACGTGAGGACATTCCCACAATGCTTGACTACAAGACAATGGCTGACAATGATTCAATGTACAACACACCTCCCTGCTATGCAATCTATGTTGCAGGTCTGGTTTACAAATGGGCGCTCAAGAACGGCGGACTTGAGGCTATGAAGGAAAGAAACGAAAAGAAGGCTGCTCTTCTTTATGATTATCTTGACAACTCCAAGCTTTTCAAACCCACTGCTGAAAAGAAGTATCGTTCAATGATGAACGTTTGCTTCGTTACAGGCGATGCTGACCTTGACAAGAAGTTCTGCAAGGAAGCTGCTGATGCAGGCTTTGCAAACCTCAAGGGTCACAGATCTGTGGGCGGTATGCGCGCAAGTATCTACAACGCTATGCCCACAGAAGGCGTTGAAGCCCTTGTTGAATTTATGAAGAAATTCGAAGCAGCAAATCTGTAAGAAGGAGTATATTTAAAATGTATAAGGTTCAAACTTTAAACAAGATTGCAAAAATCGGTCTTAATGTATTTGATGACAAATATACCTTCGGCGACGAGGTAGAAAATCCTGATGGTATTATTCTCAGAAGCTTCAATATGCACGAAATGGAGCTTCCTGCATCATTGGCTGCAATTGCAAGAGCAGGTGCAGGCACAAACAACATTCCCATTGACAAATGCAGCGAAAAGGGTATTGTTGTTTTCAACACCCCGGGTGCAAATGCAAACGCTGTAAAAGAGCTTGTTATTGCCGGTATCCTCCTTGCATCACGCAAGGTTGTTCAGGGTATCAACTGGGCAAAGACACTTATCGGTGAAGGTGACCAGGTTGGAAAGCTTGTTGAAAAAGGCAAGTCCAACTTCGTAGGTCCCGAAATTCAGGGCAAAACTCTCGGTATTATCGGTCTTGGCGCTATCGGTGTCAGAGTTGCAAATGCAGCTCACGCTCTTGGTATGAACGTAATCGGTTATGACCCCTATCTGTCTGTTGATGCAGCTTGGAGTATGACCCGTGCCGCTGTAAAGGCAAACGACATCGACACAGTTCTTGCACAGAGCGACTATATTTCAATCCACGTTCCTGCAACAGCTGACACAAAGGGAATGTTCAACAAAGACACCTTTAGAAAGGTGAAGCCCGGCGTTCGTCTTCTCAACTTCTCAAGAGCAGAGCTTGTTGTTGACACAGACGTTTGCGAAGCACTTGAAAACGGAACTGTTGCGGCATATGTTACCGACTTTGCAACAGAAACTCTTCTCAAAAATGACAATGTTGTTGTTATGCCCCACCTCGGTGCATCAACACCCGAAAGCGAAGACAATTGTGCTGTTATGGCAGCTCAGGAGCTGAAGGACTTTTTGGAAAACGGAAACATCAAGAACTCCGTCAACTTCCCCAACTGCGATATGGGCAAGGTTTGCGGTTCACGTGTAACAATTGCACACAAGAACATTCCGTCAATGCTCACACAGCTCACTGATGTTTTTGCAAAGGACGGCATCAACATTGAGAATATGATAAACAAAAGCCGTGGCGACATTGCCTACACTATGATTGACACACACAGCAATGTTGTTGACACAATCCTCAATGACCTGAAGGCTGTTGATGGTGTTATCAAGGTTTCTGCTTACACAGAACAGTAATTCCAATTACCGCAGAAAACTTCTGCGGTAATCTTTCGGCAGATTGGACGGTCGCGGGCACAAAGAAGCAATTCTGTGCGTGAGGAAAGTCCGAGCTCCACAGGGCAGGGTGCAAGGTAACACCTTGTGAAGGCAACTTTAAGGAAAGTGCAACAGAAAATAACCGCCGATATTTTTCGGTAAGGATGAAAAGGCGAGGTAAGAGCTCACCGACGCCCCGGTGACGGAGGCGTAGTGTAAACCCCACTTGGAGCAACACCTGATAGAAGAGGTCAAGTCGGCCCGGCGTCTCTTGGGAAGGTGGCTTGAGCCGTGCAGCGATGTACGGATTAGATAGATGACCGTCTTAAATGACAGAACTCGGCTTACAGATCTGCCGTAACAAAAAAAAGCAACGGGGCTGTAGCAAAATGAAAAAGGAGCGGTTCGGCGTGGAAACCGAACCCTACAAATTGTGTCACAAAAAAGTGAGTGCACAATATATATGTAGGGGACGGGTTCCATCCCGTCCCGAAAATTTCATTTTGCTACAGCCCCGCATTTGCGTATTGTATTTTTCTACAAGGTACAAACAGCCGCAGCCCATTCACCTTGAGTTCGAACCTCTTTCACTTTCAGTCCTGCATTTTCAAGAGCCTTCACAACCTCATCTTTTCTCTCGATAATAATACCCGAACAGATGAAAACACCGTCCTCTTTGAGAAAATCCTTCACAAAGGCTGAAAGTGCGATAATTACGTCAGCAACAATGTTGGCAAGAACGATTTCATACTTCGTCTCCGCAAGCTTTTCACGTAACGCCGTGTCGGTTGTTATATCTCCGTCAAATCCGTGATAAATTTCCTCGGTAAGTCCGTTGAGTTTCAGGTTTGAATAAGCAACCTCAACCGCCATGGGGTCAATATCAACGGCTGTTGCCTCCTTTGCACCGAGAAGAAGAGCAATTACCGAAAGAATTCCTGAACCACAGCCCAAGTCAAGAACCTTGTCTCCTTCCTTCACATATTTTTCAATCTCTTCAATACACATACGGGTGCTTTCGTGGGAGCCTGTTCCAAAGCTGAGACCCGGATTTATCAAAAACTTTATTCTGTCACTTTCAGGGATTTCCGTCTCCCATTCAGGAACAACAAGAACCCTTTCACCTATTGCAAGGGGCTTGAAAAACTGCTTCCAGTTTTCGGACCAATCCTCATCCTTCATATTTTCTTCAAGAATTTCAAGAGTACCGAATCGACCGCTGCTGTCGCTTTCTTTGAGCTCTGCAATTGCCGCCTTCACCAAATCACACTGTTTCTTTCCGTCTTCGTCTTTGGAGAAGTAAACAGTTATACAACTGTCTGCATTCTTCAGCCGTTCCAGCTCTTCGTCAACATAGTCCCAGTACTTTTTGTTGTTTTCAAGAAACTCCTTGAAATCCTCCTTGTCGCTTATCTCAATGCCCGTAATCCCAAGGTCATACAAAACACCGCATACAGGGTCAAGTCCGCTGTTTGTGGTTATAATTTTTATTTGAATCCAATCCATAAGTATCTCTCCTTACAACGTAAACAAGGGGGACAAAAATCCCCCTCTATATGTTTTTATTTCAAAAACTCCTTCATCTTGTCGAAAAAGCTTTTTCTTTCACGATATTTTGCAGGCTCAACCGTATCGCCGAACTGTCTCAGAATTTCCTTCTGCTTCTCGCTGAGGTTCTTGGGAATTTCAACAATAATCTTCACGTACTGGTCACCCCTCAAGCCGTTTGAATTCAGCTTTGGAATACCCTTGCCGCGAAGGCGGAACACCGCACCTGACTGGGTTCCCTCGGGAACATTGTAGCTCACCTTTCCGTCAACTGTGGGAACTTCAATCTCCGCACCGAGAGCCGCTTCCACAAAGGTTATGGGAAAATCACAAATTACATCATAACCCTGACGTGTAAACAGCTTATGCTTCTTTACACGGGTAACAACCAAAATATCGCCGTTTGGACCGCCGTTCTTGCCCGCATCCGCCTGACCGTAAATCGGAATAACCTGATCTGTGTCAATTCCGGCAGGAATTTTGACCTTAATCTTTCTGGTTTTTCTCGCCGTACCATCACCCCGACAGGACTTGCAAGGATTTGAAACAACCTTACCCTTTCCGCCGCAGACATTACAGGGCTTTGAGCTTTGAAAGCTTCCGAAAGCGGTTCTCTGCACCGTCGTTACCTGACCTGTTCCGCGACACACGCTACAAGTCTGTGGAGTTGTTCCGGGTTCTGCACCGTTACCGCCGCAGGTATCGCACTTTTCCATTCTGTTGACATTGAGCTCTATTTCACAGCCGAAGCAAGCCTGTTCAAATGTCAGGTCTATGCTGTAACGGAGGTCTCTGCCCTTCTGCGGAGCATTAGGGTTACGTCTTGAACCGCCGCCAAAGCCGCCGCCGAAAAAGCTGCTGAAAATATCCTCAAAGCCACCGCCAAAGCCGCCAAAATCTCCATAACCGCCGGCACCGGCATTGGGGTCTACCCCGGCATGACCGAACTGGTCGTATCTCTGTTTCTTTTCTGCATCGCTAAGAACTTCATATGCCTCTGATGCCTCCTTGAACTTCTCCTCAGCAACCTTTGCCTTGTCACCGGGGTTAAGGTCAGGATGATACTTTTTGGCAAGCTTTCTGTATGCTTTTTTTATCTCATCTGCCGAGGCACTTTTGTCAACGCCCAATACCTCGTAATAATCTCTTTTTTCTGCCAATTAAGTCACCAACTGTCTGAATAATTTTCTGTTGAGAGTCAACGGGAGAATAGACAATCCCTCCGTCTTTGCTACGCAAAGCCACCTCCCTTTGCACAAGGGAGGGGCTTGCTTTGATGTTCCTTATTATTTGTCTTCGTCTACTACCTTGTAATCTGCATCAACAACATTGTCATCAGCAGCACCCTGTTCTGCACCGCCTGCTGCCTGCTGAGCCTGAGCCGCATCAGCATAAAGCTTTGATGAAACATCATAGAACTTCTTTGAAACAGCCTCTGTCTGAGCCTTTACTGCTTCAACATCAATATCATCAGTTTTCAGCATATCCTTGAGCTTGTCAACTTCTGCCTGAATTCCAGCCTTCTCGTCCTCTGAAATCTTGTCACCAAGGTCAGCAAGAGTCTTTTCTGTCTGATAAACCATATTATCAGCTGTATTTCTTGCGTCAACAGCATCCTTCTTCTTCTTGTCTTCAGCCGCAAACTGTTCAGCTTCCTTCACTGCCTTTTCGATGTCTTCATCTGAAAGGTTTGTGCTTGAAGTAATTGTAATATCCTGGCTGTTGCCTGTACCCATATCCTTTGCTGTAACGTGAACAATACCGTTTGCGTCAATGTCAAAGGAAACCTCAATCTGGGGAACACCACGGGGTGCGGGAGGAATATTGTTGAGGCTGAAACGTCCGAGAGTTTTGTTGTATGCAGCCATTTCTCTTTCACCCTGAAGAACGTGAACTTCAACACTTGTCTGACTGTCAGCCGCAGTTGAAAAAATCTGGCTCTTCTTTGTGGGGATTGTTGTGTTTCTGTCAATAATCTTTGTGAACACGCCGCCCATTGTTTCGATACCCAGTGAAAGGGGAGTTACATCAAGGAGAACCAAGTCTTCGACATCACCGGAGAGAACACCTGCCTGAATACAAGCACCGAGAGCTACGCACTCGTCAGGGTTTATACCCTTGTGAGGTTCTTTTCCGATAAGTCTCTGAACAGCTTCCTGAACTGCAGGAATTCTTGAAGAACCGCCAACAAGAAGAACCTTGTCAATTTCTGAAGGACTTACGCCTGCATCCTTGATTGCGTTCTGTGTGGGAGTCATTGTCTTTTCAACAAGGTCACTGGTGAGCTCGTTGAACTTCTGTCTTGTGAGAGTAATATCAAGATGCTTGGGACCTGTTGCATCAGCTGTAATGAAGGGAAGGTTGATATTTGTGGACATAACACCTGAAAGCTCAATCTTCGCTTTTTCAGCAGCTTCCTTCAATCTCTGAAGAGCCATCTTGTCTGTTGCAAGGTCAATGCCGTTTTCCTTCTTGAACTCAGCAACAAGAAAATCTATAATCTTCTGGTCGAAGTCATCGCCGCCCAGCTTGTTGTTACCGCTTGTAGCAAGAACCTCGAATACACCGTCACCGATTTCAAGGATTGATACGTCAAATGTACCGCCGCCAAGGTCATAAACCATAATCTTCTGGTCGTTGTCCTTGTCAAGACCATAAGCCAAAGCTGCCGCAGTTGGTTCGTTTATGATTCTGAGAACCTCAAGACCTGCAATCTTTCCTGCATCCTTTGTAGCCTGACGCTGTGCATCGCTGAAATATGCAGGAACCGTAATAACCGCCTGACTTACTGTTTCGCCAAGATAACTTTCAGCATCAGCCTTAAGCTTCTGGAGAATCATTGCTGAAACCTCCTGAGGAGTGTACTTTTTGCCGTCAACGTCTACCTTGTAATCTGTACCCATTTCTCTCTTGATAGAGCTGATTGTATTGGGGTTTGTGATTGCCTGTCTCTTTGCAACCTGACCCACAAGTCTTTCGCCTGTCTTTGTGAAAGCAACAACTGAAGGAGTTGTTCTTGCACCTTCGGGATTTGCAATAACTACAGGCTCGCCGCCTTCCATAACCGCTACACAAGAGTTTGTTGTACCCAAGTCAATACCAATAATTTTTGCCATAATATATCACCTTTCTTTGAATAAAATCTTTATATTTTGCAATCAATTCAAATTTGAATGAATTGATTTAGTTAGCTACCTTTACCATTGCGTATCTCACAACTCTGCCTTTGCAGGTGTAACCTCGCATAAGCTCTTCCGAAACTGTATTTTCACCAAATTCTTCGTTTTCCTCGTGCATAACCGCATTGTGAAGGTCGGGATTGAAAACCTCACCTACAGCCTTTATGGGCTCAACACCAAGATTTGCAAAAACCTCATCAAGCTGTTTTACAATCATTTTGACACCATCAGCAAGATTTCCCTCATCGGCATCCGCCGCCGCAACAGCTCTTTCAAGATTATCCTTCACAGGAAGGAGCTTTTCAACCGTGTCACAAACGGACATTGCATAAAGCTCTTCTCTTTCCTTCGCCGTTCTCTTTTTGAAGTTGTCGAATTCTGCCGCCTGACGCATTACCTTGTCCTTGAGCTGTTCAACCTCTTCCCGAAGAGCGTCCTCTGGAGTTTTTTCAGGCACAGCTTCTGTCTCTGTTTCTGCCGTTTCTTCTGCCGCCGTCTCCTCTGTCTCTATGTTCTCTTCCTGAATATTTTCGTTCTCATTTGCATTTTTATTCATTTTCAGTTGTCTCCTTTCATACCGTCACCAAGCAGTATCTGTCTCGCTCCGAAATCCTTCGCCAACGCATTGCTGAGCTGTGCGGTAAAAAATTCCAGAATCGAAATAATTTTCGAATAATCCATTCTTGCAGGTCCGATAACCCCCAGAAGCCCCACCAGCTTTTCGGATGCCTTGTAGGGAGCAAGGACGATGCTGTTGTTTTTCAGTTCAGAGATGGGAATTTCATCACCGATAAGAACCTTTGTGCAGTTTGTGGGATTTGCTTCCATTATAATTCTGATAAGATTTTCCTTGTCTTCAAGAACCTCAAAAAGCTCCTTTACCTTGTCAACATTGCTGTATTCGGGAAAATCCAAAATGCCCGAAAGTCCGTCCACAAAAACCTGCTTGCTGTCAATTTCCGAAACAGCCTCATGCACAAGCTCGATTACCGTAGAAAGTATCTCAAAATTATGCCCGATTGCGGACTGAATTTCCATCATATTCGAAATATTGATTTCCGAAATAGTAAGTCCCGACAGATTGTTGTTGAGAATACGGCTCAACTCGTTTGCAAACTCTTCGGAAATATCACGGTTCAATTTCAGAAGCCTGTTTTTGATTATTCCCGATTTGTCCGAAACAATAAGCATAGCTGTGTAATCGTCAACCTTCACAACCTTGATGTTTTTCACAACACCTGCTTCGGATGCCGGAAGCATACCGATAACCGGAAGCCCCGTAATCCCCGAAAAGGCCGCCGCAACATCACGGACAATCTTTTCAAGCTCTCTTTTTTTCATTGATGTAAGCTGCTTCATATTTTCAATTTCAGAAGCCGTCATTTCGTACCGCTCCATAAGAGAATCAACATAAAGCCGATAACCTCCTGTGGTTGGAACTCTGCCTGCCGAGGTATGCGGTTGAGCCAGAAGACCCATTTCCTCAAGGTCACCCATCTCATTGCGTATGGTTGCGGCACTGAGATTGAGTTCAGGCTTTTTTGATATACTGCGTGAACCCACAGGCTCTGCACTGTTGATATAATCCTCAACAATCGCCTGAAGTATCAGTTTTTTTCTGTCATCCAGTGACATTGTATTCACCTCCGTACCTTCAGGACTTTGTTAGCACTCAATCAAACAGAGTGCTAACTACTGTTCTAATATAACACTATTCCCCCTGATTGTCAAGAGTTTTTGAGAAAAAAGTTGCACTCCCATATCTTTATATAATGTAGAAAAAGCTTTCGGATATATTTTGCTTTTGGGGAAATATAAAACATTTGTCAGGATATTGACAAACAATCTTTTTTATTGTATACTACAGAAGCATTAGAGATTTTCAAAATTTCACGAAAAAAAGGAGAATATTAAATATGAAGAAAATATTAGCTTAGTTCTTGCGGCAATGC
>SVKC01000033.1 GCA_015068655.1 Oscillospiraceae bacterium | reverse complement strand
CGATTTCGCTATTGCTTCTTCTCTCCCACACCTCACGGTGTAAAACTTGCAAATCGCTTTTAAGTTCGTTGGTAACTACGCCTCGGTGGACTTTCACCACAGAGCATTGATATGCCCGTCATACACATAAAACGGAGCAACATTTTTTGTCGCTCCGTCTCATTTTATTCCACAGTCTCGTTCAGACTTTTTTCAAGCTCACCGATTGATTTTTCGAGAGCCTCCATAGACTCACCAAAACCGCTCCAGTTTCCTTCTGCATTTGCCTGCTTTGCACGTCTGAATTCTTCAATAATTCTGCGTGCCGCAGATTCATAGGTTACTTCCGTTTCGTTCTCCGTACTTTCGGCACCTTCCGCTCCACCCGTTTGAGGCGTTTCAGGCTTTTGCGGTGCTTTTTCGTCAAACAGTGCATAAAGGGCACTTTCAAGACTGCTTTCCATAACAATCTTTTCATCATAAGCAACAACAACCTGTTTGAGTTCAGGCAGTGTTGACTGATTACTCGATGCAATATATATAGGCTCCACATAGAGAATGGAATTATCAATGGGAACAACTATCATATTGCCGCGGATTACCTTTGAACCGCCCTGACTCCAGAGGTTCAGCTCCTTGGAAATATTCATATCCGAATTGATACGGTTTTCAATCTGCATGGGTCCGTACACGTTTATGTCCTTGGGGAACTTGTAGACCTGAAGCCTTCCGTAACTGTCCCACTCGTTGCAGACCGCAAACCAGGCAACCATATTATCCTTGTTTGAAAGAGTGAAGGGAATTGTGAGAAGAAGCTCCTCCTCGTCCTTTCCTTCAAGCTTCATCATATTGTAATAAGGTGCCAGCTCCTTCGGTTCGGTTGCGTTTCCGTATCTTTCCTTTGCAATCGACCACATATCATTCTTGTTGTAGAAGGTTGTGGGATTTGAAATATGATACTTTCCGTAGACCTCCGACTGGACCCTGAACATATATTCAGGATACTTCACGTGTTCTCTTATGCCCTCCGGAAGCTCCGTATCAGCAAACAGCTGCGGATAAATCTCGCTGTAATTTCTCACAATGGGGTCCTTTTTGTCCACAATATAAAGAGTTACATCGCCATTGTACGCATCCACAACAGCCTTAACAGAGTTTCTTATATAATTGAAATCACCGTAGCTCTGAGAATAAGGATAGTACGAGGTTTTTGTATAAGCATCAACAACCCATTTGAGGCTTCCATCGTCATCAATAATCATATAGGGGTCCGAATCATAATCAAGAAATGGTGCAACAGATACAAGTCTTTCAACAACATTTCTGTTTATGAGAATTCTGCTGTCAGCCGAAAACAAGTCGGATATAAGAAGTCTGATGTCGCCGTATTTCACCGCAAACAAAGCCCTGTTCAGGAAGCTCAACGGAAGACCGCCTTCGCCGTCATAAGAAAATTCAATATCCTCCTGACCTGCCGAATAGTCAAGCTCCTTATACTTTTTGTTGCCCACAACAACATAATCATTTGTTAGCTCACCGTAATAAATTCTTGGCTGCTTTATTTCCTGAATGCCCTCTTCGCTTCTGGGCGGAATGTCCTTTATAAGAAACTGCGGCTGTCCCTGAGCCGTAACCTCATTCAAAACATTCATTGTAACACCAAAGCCGTGAGTATATCTCAGGGTGCGGTTTATATAGGTATCTGCACTGTCACTGAGGTTCTCCTTTGTTATTTCACGGGGAGTAATGGCAACCGCCGTTTTTATTCCGTCAATGTTGTAAGGAACAATGTCCGTCTCGTTGAATCTGTAATAATTTCTTATGCCCTGAATCTGATTGAGCACCGTAAGATTTGCTGAAAGGTCAAGAATACGTATATTGTCGGTAATTTCTCTGTGCTGCGAAAGCTGTGCTGCAGTCAAGTCGTTTTTCACCTCAAACTCAACCTCGGAAATACCATCTATCCCATAAGCCGCCTGAGTGTACTCTATATTCGCAGCAATATTTTCCTGTTCCCGTATAACCTCATTGGGCGAAACAACAATGCCCTGAACTCCAAGAGCAACAAGCACCGCCGCCAGCCAGAAGGCAGGGAACACCAAAAGTGTTTTTATGGTTGCGGCAGTTTTTCCTTTTGCAAGAAAAATCCCCGCCGCTATAATAATACCAATCAAAAGTATGGGCGCAACTCTGTAATATGTCAGCCACACAGTCTTTGCCGTGAAGCCCGCACCGCTAAGCTCGCCGAAGTGGTCATAAAGTATCCCCTCCGCCTTCAGCACATATGAAACACAATTGATTGCGAGAATAATTCCGATATTAACATAGTTGTGGTTTGCAACTGCCTTTACGCTGAGCATCTGTTTTCCTGAATAATCGCTGAAAACAGCACCGAAAAACCAGTATGCAAGAAGTGTAAAGCCCGTCACAAAAAGGCTGAGGCTGAACGCCGCATCAACAACAGCCGCCACAAAGGGTCTCTGGAAAACATAGTAGCCTATATCCCGTCCGAAAACAGGGTCAGTTGTTCCGAACCACTGGGGCTTTGAAAAGACAAGGAATTTGTCGCTTATACCATTATCCAGAAATCCGCTCAAAAATACAGCCGCAACAATGCTCAACACCAGCGATGTTCCGAGGGAATCGAAAAGTCCTCTCTCAATATTCAGCTTCGAAAGATTTCTTCTAAGAAACAGAATACTCACCAAAACCGAAACCAGTGCCACAAGAAAGCTTATACCTCGAACCGTGACCGCTGTAAAAAGGTTTTTGAAAAACACCGAAACATACTGGTCGCCGACTTCCTTCACCTTTATATATTCAAAATAACCCTTTCCAAAATAATATAAAAGCACCAGTACAACTGCAATACACCCAAACAGAACAATCTTTTTCACAAAACCGTTGTTGTTCTCTGCATCGTCCTTTTTGAAGCCCTTAACGTCTATCATTATAACCATTCCTTTCCGTGCCAAAAGCACAAAAACTCAAGCCTGAAAAAATTGTTTAGACTTCTTCCTCTCCGTCAGTGTCAAGAAGTGCCTCCACAAAATCCTCCGCACTGAATTCTTCCATATCATCAATCTTTTCACCGAGACCAATGAGCTTTACGGGAATATTATATTCATTCTTGATTGCAAAAACAATTCCGCCCTTGGCTGTTCCGTCAAGCTTTGTGAGGATTATGCCCGTAATATCCGCCGCTTCCTTGAACTGTTTTGCCTGAGAAACTGCGTTCTGTCCCGTTGTGGCATCAAGCACAAGAAGAACCTCCTTGGATGAATCAGGAAGCTCCTTTGCCAGAATACGATAAATCTTTTTCAGTTCTTCCATAAGATTCTTTTTGTTGTGAAGTCTTCCCGCTGTATCACAAAGAAGAATATCCGCATTTCGATTCTTTGCGGCACAAACAGCGTCATAAATTACAGCCGCAGGGTCAGAGCCCTCCTGCTGTTTGATTATCTCAGCGTCAGCACGCTCTGCCCATACCTCAAGCTGTTCAATTGCCGCCGCTCTGAAAGTATCTGCCGCCGCAATAACCACTTTCTTTCCCATCTGCTTGTACATATAAGCAAGCTTTCCGATTGATGTAGTTTTCCCGACACCATTCACGCCGATTACCATAATAACCGCAGGTGTTCCCTTGAGTTCAACAGAATTGTCACCCTCGGTAAGAATCTCTGCAAGAATATTTTTGAGTTCTTCCTTGACCTGTACACCATCGGTAATTTTTTTCTCCTTGATTGCCGACCGCAATCTGTCAATAATCTCAACCGAAGTCTCAACACCAATATCCGCCATAATCAAAACCTCTTCAAGTTCTTCAAGAAGGTCTTCATCAACGGTTTTAAACATTTTCAGTGTCTCTTCAATTCTTTCGCTGAGCACTTCTTTGGTTTTGCTCAGGCTTTCTTTTAATTTGCCGAAAAATCCCATTATTCTGCCACCTCGTCAATATTTAATGATAATAATTTCGAAATACCCTTTTCCTGCATGGTAACACCATAAAGGATATTTGCCGCTTCCATTGTTCCTCGTCTGTGTGTAACAACAATGAACTGTGATTTTTGACTGTATTTTTTCAAGTAATCCGCATAACGGTATACGTTTATGTCATCGAGAGCCGCTTCAATTTCGTCCAGAATACAAAAGGGAGTAGGTCTCACCTTCAGTATAGCAAAGAGCAGTGCAATTGCCGTAAAGGCACGCTCACCACCTGAAAGAAGGGTAAGGCTCTGGAGCTTTTTGCCGGGCGGCTGTGCAACAATCTCAACACCCGTTTCCATAATATCCTCAGGGTCGGCAAGCTCAAGCTGAGCCTGTCCGCCGCCGAACAGCTCACGGAATACGTTGTTGAAGTTACGGCTTATAATTTCAAACTGTTCCGAGAACTGCTTTTTCATTATTGTCATCATTTCATCAATAATTTTTTCCAGCTCTCCCTTTGCCTTTTCAAGGTCAACGGTCTGCTCTGTCAGGAAGTCAAAACGCTCTTTGACCATTCTGTATTCTTCAATGGCATCAATATTAATATTGCCAAGAGCCTTGATTTTACTCTTCAGCTCAGCAATTTTTGCCGAAGCCTCCTTCAAATCAAATTCGTCCTCAGTTTTCAGCTTTTGAGCATCGCTGAATGTAAGCTCATATTCATCCCAAAGATACTCAAAAAGCCCATCAAGGTCGCTTTCGATTTTGGCTTTGACACCCTCAACCTTTGTCTTTTGCTGACCGAGAGTAAACAGCTTTTCACGAAGAACCTTCACCTGCTCCTGCTGTTCTTTGGACTTGGCATCAGCATCACGTCTCGCATTTCCCAAATCTACAAGCTGTTTTTCAAGGTTTTTCGATTGAGCACCAATTTCTTCAAGCCGTTTTCTGTCCGCATCAATTTCACGATTAATCTCTTCAATTTTGCTGTTCAAAGCCGCAATTTCCGCTGTCTTTTCCTGATTTCCGTCAATAATTGTCTTCCGTTCAGCCTTGACCGATTCAAGGCGTTCTTCCTGAACATCAATATCCTTCCGGTTTGCGTTTTCGTCAATGCGAAGTGCAATAAGCAAATCCTGAACCTCTTTCACACGCTGTGAAATTTCCTCGGACTCGCTTTGCTTGCTGTCCGCATCACAACGAAGCTTTGCAACATACTCTTCAAGCTCGTCCGCTCTGCTGTTGCACTTCTCAACATCCTCATTGATTTCCGCCTTACGCTCCTCAATTGTCTGCACTTCGCGGAGAAGCTGTGCAAGTCTATCCTCTGCCGCCGCCAGAAAAGCACGGCTGTGCTCCGAATCAGCCTTTGCACGGATGTAATCCTCATTCTTTTCAGAAAGAACAGCTTTGCTTGATTCTGCCTTTTCCGCAAGCACACGAAGCATTTCTGCTTTTTCGTTTTTCTCTCTGTCAATATCTCCAAGCTGTTTATTTATAGTCTCAATGTCAACATTCAAAGTCTCTATTTCCGAGGCTCTCGACAAAAATCCCGAATTTCTGCCCGAGCTTCCGCCGCTCATAGCACCACCCGGCTGCATAACCTCTCCTTCAAGAGTAACTATCTTGAATTTGTGTCCGCATTTCGCCGCCATTGCAATAGCATTATCAATATTATCTACAACCACAGTGCCGCCAAGAACACTTCCGACAATCCCTGCATATTTGCTGTCATATTCCACAATATCCTGAGCAAGAGCAACAAAGCCCTTCATTTTCTCTGCTCCCTGATAATCCGTGTGTCTCGCCTTTACTGTCGAAACGGGCATAAAGGTTGCACGCCCCAGCTTTCCGACCTTGATATAATTGATTGCCGCCTTGGCATCCTGCTCGGTTTCTGTTACTATGTTCTGATTTACGTTGCTGAGAGCAACCTCAATTGCTGTTACATATTTCTTTTCAGTTGTCACAAGCTTTGTGACAGGTCCATAGATTTTCGCATTTTTGAGCGTACCTTCACTGTGAGCAGTCATAATAGCCTTTACAGTTCGGCTGTAACCCTCATAGTCGTTTTCCATATCTTCAAGGACGCTCTTGCGTGACATTTTTTTGCTTAGGTCTGCAAGAAGAATATTCTTCTTTTCGTTGAGTGTTTCAACACTCTCCTGACATTCCTTCAAGCCATTTTCTGCATCGGAAGCAGTTTTCCGGAGCTGTTCAAATTCCTCATTGAGCTTCGAAAGGCTCTCTTCAATAACTTTGTTGTTTGCAGCAATTCTTTCATGCTCAGCCTTGTGCCGTTCCAGCTCGCTGTCCACATTCTGGCGTTCACGCACAAAGTTCTCCACAAGAATACTATAGTTTGAAACCTTGCTACGCAATGAATTTATCTCAGACGACTTTTCAATAATTTCATCACGGAGGCTTTCAATGCTTTCATTGTTGCCTTCAAAAACCGAATTTATTTTTTCAAATTCAGCCTCTGCCGCCGCAATTTTCCCAACAAGCTCTTCACGCTTTCCTTTCAGTTCACCGAATGTAACAGCATAGCTTTCAATAAGCTCATCTAGCTGAACTACACCTCTCTCATTCTTTCCGATTTCCTCGGTAATGCGGGCTATGTTCTCCTTGCAATGCTCAATGTTCGCATAAGCAAGATTTATTTTGTTATTCTCTTCAGCAGTTTCGTCGGCCGTCTGCATCTGTTCACGGCGGCATTCTTCCATTTGTTCCTCAAACAAGTCAATCTGGGCATAAAGCTCCTGCGTGAGCTGCTCCTTGTCATCAATTTCCCTTTGCATAAGGTCAATACTATTGGAAAGAGCTTCAAGCTTTCCGTCTGTTTCCGCAAGGTCAGTACGGTATTTCAAGATAGAAGCAACCGAAACATTTATGTCAATAACCTTCAGCTCATCACGAAGATTAAGGTATTTTCTCGCCTTCTCGGACTGAATTCTGAGCGGTTCAAGCTGACCTGACAGCTCGGACATAATATCATTCACACGAGTCAGGTTTTCGTTTGTTTTTTCAAGCTTCTTCTCTGCCTCGTTTTTTCTGTATTTATATTTTGTAATTCCTGCGGCTTCTTCAAAAATTCTACGTCTGTCCTCGGATTTGTTGCTGAGGATTTCGTCAATCTTTCCCTGACCGATAATAGAATAACCCTCTCGACCGATACCAGTATCCATAAAAAGCTCATGAATATCCTTTAGTCGACAAGCAGCACGGTTGATAAAATATTCACCCTCACCGCTTCTGTAAACACGTCTCGTAATTTCAACCTCTTCAAAATCCACGGGCAAAGCCTTTTCGGAGTTATCCAGTGTGAGGGACACCTCAGCAAAGCCCTGAGGCTTCCTCACCTCAGTACCTGCAAAAATAACATCCTCCATACGGCTTCCTCTGAGCGAACGTGCACTCTGTTCACCCATAACCCAACGGATTGCATCAGAAATATTGCTTTTGCCTGAGCCGTTCGGTCCGACAATAGCAGTAATACCGGGGTTGAAATCGAGGTATATCTTGTCAGCAAAAGACTTGAAGCCCTGAATTTCCACACTTTTCAGATGCAAATAAACTACCTCCTTCACAGGAAACACAGTTTTTCTAAAATATGTTTCCGCAAAACAGTGCAAAAATGGCACTACCTTTCCAGAATAAATTCTGATTTTTTATTATACCACAAAAATTACCGGTTGTCCATACCCGAAGTGTCACAAAAATTTCTTCAGGTAATCTTCACGGACGGCATTGTGGATAAACTTCTTATCCCCTACAACAGCCTCGAATCTCTTCTTGATGGCTTCCGTTTTCTCTGCCAGTATTCGGTCAGCTTCTGCCTGAGCTTTTTCAGCTGCAATCTGTGACTTCAAAGTCTCCAGTTCAGCCTTAACATCTTCCCCATTGTTTGCTGTCTGATTTAATTTGGAAATTTCGTCTTCAAGACTTTTTGTTTTTGCTTCTCATTGAAATTTCCACCTCACGCTTACATCCCTTACATTTTATGTAAATCTTTCCGTCACGCTCAACGGCTATAAACTTACCGCAATCACATTTTATTTTTGTGCCTACCATAAATTTAACACCGCCCTTTATCACGTAAGATTACTTATAGTCCTATTATAACATACGAAGGATAAAACCCCAAAGAGAAAAACTATAAATTTTTACAAAAATTTTTTGCACAAAAAAAAGCACCGTTTAAATACGGTGCCAATTAACTAAGACTGCTTGTTTTGCTGCCATAACGGAATATAAGTGCCATTCTTGTAATCATCATAATGTTTTGCAAAATATTCTCTTTCCCTATCATATTCTTCAGGTTGCATATCGGTACGCCAAAATGGCACTTCTTTCTATGTTGCAGTCGCCCACTCATTTCCTGCCATCTATTTCCACCAATCCTTTCGTAAATTGTTTTAAAAGATTATCAACTATAATTTCTTCCCTCATTCTTGTTCTTTCAGCTGCTGTTATTATACCATTTCTAGCTTTGAAATTCAAGTCCTTTAGTTCTTCTTCAAACAAATTATCAAAATATGCACTTCCAGTCAAGGTTCTCGTTTTTTCTGCAAAATACATTACTCAATCAATACGAATAGCTCCAAACATCTTTATATTGTTGTTATATAACAATGTTCTTAAATCTGTTTCAGAAAAATATCCATCCGAATTATGATTATGTATAAATGCAAAGTTGTTGTCAGGATATTCTTTTATAAAATCCCAAAACTTTCGTGAACCTACACTAATTTCATCCCCTTCTTCAAAAAACACTTCTTTTCCAGTATCAATATCAACCAAAGAAAGACATTCTATACGTTTAGGTCCACCTATTTCAGCAACCTTTCGTGAAGCCGCAGAAAATCCTGCATTTACAGTATCGTTAAAAGTTTCTATCTTAACCTCAAAACTGGCGTTGGGATTAAAATTTAATGTTGTATGCGTGTTCCTAATTGCAGCATTTGCAGCAATATTTTCATTCTTTCCTTTCACAAACGCATCTTTTCAGGCTGTGCTTTTATGCCTGTGCGGTCAGCAATCTTTTGGTACTTGTCCATTATCCGCTTTTCTTTTTTGCGAATAGCTTTCAAAGTACGTTCTGCTTCTTCAGCACCGATATTGTCACCGCTTGCTTTCAGCACTTCTCTTTGAAGCTTTGCCTGTCTGCCTGCACGTTCAAGTCTACGCATTGTTTGTTTCCACTCATAGCCTGTTTTGGTAACACCATCAATGGTAATTGGCTGTGCATTTTGTTGATTGAGCCTTTCAAGCTCCTCGGGGTCATATGCAGGCTCACTCACACCACAAATTATGTACGTTTCAAAGTGCAAACATCCGTAATCATCAAGAGCTTCCAATGCTTTATCCGCACTTTCAAAAAATATACCGTTAATTACACGTGACTTACCAAGTACAAACTGCTTCTAAGTAAAAATCCCCGTTTTTATGCCGAGTGTCCTTAAGGGCAGTAAAATGACAGATTTTCCACAATGGTAAATCTGTCATTTTTTGTTGCTTTGTAAGAAAGATTTTCTAACGAAATCGTGAGATTAATTGACTTTTAGGGTAATTTATGATACAATTCTAATAACCCAATATTGTGTAGTTAGTATAGGGAGGTATAGAAAATGCCAGTTTGTTATAACAAGTTATGGAAAATTCTCATAGACAAAAATTTAAAAAGAACAGACTTGAAGGAATGTGCAGGCATTAGTTTTAATGTTTTAGCAAAAATGGGGAAAGATGAAACTGTTTCAATGGAAAGCATTGAAAAAATTTGCATTGCTTTAAATTGTAATGTAGGTGATATATTAGAAGTGGTAAATGATGAAAAGGAAACCACAAAAAAACCTACTACTATTGAATTGTTTGCCGGTGCCGGCGGGTTAGCACTTGGCATTGAAAAAGCCGGATTTGATACAATTTCATTAATTGAAGTTGATAAAGATGCCGCAGATACTTTGAAATGTAACAGACCTAATTGGAATGTTATTTGCGATAATATTGCAAACATTTCGTGCTTGGATTTAGAAGAATATTTTGGTGTAAAAAAAGGAGAACTTGATTTGCTGTCAGGTGGTGCTCCTTGTCAATCTTTCTCTTATGCAGGAAAGAGATTAGGACTTGAAGATGCAAGAGGAACATTGTTTTATCACTATGCTATGTTTTTAGAAAAGCTTCAGCCCAAAATGTTTCTGTTTGAAAATGTTAAAGGATTACTAACTCACGATAAAGGAAGAACTTATCAAACAATACTGGATATATTTGAAAAAGCGGGATATACGATAACTAAATCACAAATCAAAGTATTAAATGCTTGGGATTATGGTGTAGCACAAAAAAGAGAAAGACTTATAACTATTGGAATAAGAAATGATTTAGCAGATAAGATTAAATTTAGTTTTCCAATACCACACAAATATAAGCCTGTTTTAAGAGATATATTATTGGATTGTCCAAAGAGTGAAGGAACGTCATATTCAGAATATAAGAAAAAAATATTTGAATTAGTTCCGCCCGGTGGTTATTGGAGAGATATTCCTGGAGATATTGCAAAAGAATATATGAAAAGTTGTTGGTATATGGAAGGCGGAAGGACCGGCATTTTAAGAAGATTGAGTTTGGATGAGCCATCACTCGCAGTTTTAACATCTCCAAGCCAAAAACAAACAGACCGTTGCCATCCATTAGAAGCAAGACCGTTGACTATTAGAGAAAACGCACGTTGCCAAAGTTTTCCCGATGATTGGCAATTTTGTGGTAGTGTAGGTCAGCAATACAAGCAAGTGGGTAATGCTGTTCCTGTAAATTTAGCATACGAAATCGGTGTAAAAATCAAAGAAGGATTGGAGTGTTTATGATGTGGAATTTATCATTTATAAGCGAGGAAGATTTTCATTCTCATGTTAGAGATACCATTAAAAAATATGGTGAAAAATTAGAGTCTTTCGACTTAAAAAGATTTAATAAGAATTTGATTGACCCTATAAAGCTAATTTTTGATAAAACTGTATATCAATCAACTTGGGAAGAAATTGTGAGCAACGAAATATTCAGACAAAGAGATAAATCCAATAATAATGACATTGGTTATTTTCATCAAAGGATATTCCAGTATATAAGTAACTGTCATGTTCCGCCAAATGGTGAAGAAGGTGGTTGGGATGTCATTTATAAAGACGACAAAGGGATAACTTTACCAGATGGAAATACTGTCAAAACAATATATGTAGAAATGAAAAATAAGCACAATACAATGAACTCCGCATCCGCAGGAAAGACATTTATAAAAATGCAAAATCAGTTATTAAAAGATGATGATTGTGCTTGTTTTCTTGTAGAAGCTATTGCACAGCGTTCTCAAAACATCAAGTGGGAAACTACTGTGGATAAAGTCAAAGTTGGTCATAAACTTATCCGCAGAGTAAGTATTGATAAATTCTATTCCTTGGTAACAGGACAAGACGATGCTTTTTATCAAATGTGTATGGTTTTACCCGAAGTTATACAAAAAGCAGTGAGTGATTTAGGTTCTTCTCTTGTTCCTCACGACACAGTAATTGAAGAATTGCAGACAATCGCAAAGGAGCAAAATCTCAAATCAAATGATATGGCTATTGCTATGGCAGTTTATATGTTAGGCTTTGGTACATATAATGGTTTTGTGAAATAAATGGTGTCCGGTACTGTAACAAGCAGGGAATATGTGTACCATATTCCAAATATTTAGGATAATCCTAAAACCTTATAAGCTGTGCATCGTAAACGCTGCACCCTACGATAAAAGGCTGAACGATTGATTTCGTTCAGCCTTTTATATTACTGTCCTTAAGAACACTCCGCATACGAACAAGGATTTTTGTTTTGAAAAAGCCGAACCATAAGGATATTTTTATTATATTGGCGATATACTCGCTCATGCTCGTTCGATATATTTGCTTCGCAAATTCGATATAACCTCATTTCATTCGGTTGCGATATGATATAAATTCCTTTTTCTCGTTGCCGCAAGGCAACATATCGCATCCATCAGGATATATCGTACCGAAGGTATATCGCAAATTCCGTCAGGAATTTATATCGCAGAAAAAAAGACAGATTTCTTTGTCGAAATCTGTCTTTTTTTCTGGTATGCCCGATGCGATTCGAACGCACGACCTTCAGAGTCGGAGTCTGACACTCTATCCAGCTGAGCTACGGGCACATATTTATTTTGCGGACGGAAAAAATACCGTCCGCATGGATTTTAGAAATTTTCAAGAGCATCTTCAAGCCAGAAAAAGCCAATATCAAAAGCCTTGTACAATCCGTCACGTTCTGCCTGCTTGATAAGAGTTGAATTCTTTTCCTCATTCGTCCTCAATTCAATAACAACCTTTTTGGAAATATTCAAATCTTCAAGCTTTTCAGAATCCTTTATGCGAAAAACCACCATATATTTTTCGCCGGGATTTCCGTAATAAATTTCATTTTCTTTCCTGAGGAGCATCTTGCCCTTATAGGTCAAAACCTCTTCCTTCTTTTTCGCAGGCATAAGTCCGTCTCCTTTCGTCTTACCGTAAGTTGTAGATTTCAGGTCAATCTACAAACTGAATTTTAAATATATTTTTATCATTATACCAAAAACGCCCACAAAAAGCAAGAGCGAATACAATAAAATTATAAGTTTTTTTGACACATAAAAAGAACAGGCTTACGCCTGTTCTTTTCTATCGGCAAAAGCCGATAAACATTCTGCGTAACGAAAGAAGCTTCCTTCTGATTTGCAAGTAAGATTTTCATTCACATATGTACCGCCGAAATACCTCAGGCTTCAACACAATACCCTCGATACTGCCGAAACGACAAATACACTGCCAAACAAAGCTCCGACTTCCAAGTCTTCAAGATGTTTCCTTTCATCTACACAGATGCATAATGGTTTGTTGTTTTCAGTTTGCAAATGAGAGCACAATACAAATCATCCCCATGTCTGTAATGTGCAAACATTTTAAACATCAAACATACTATCATTATATAATGCATCAAAATCTTTGTCAATATTTAAACCGAAAATCCGAATCTATTAATTGCACAAAAAAGCCGATTAAATTTTGTGCAAAAAACTCAGTTATTCCGTCAAACCGCGAAAATATCGTGATTTTTTCCAATTCTGTCAAAGAATTTTCTTACTTTCCTGAACTGCTTGCCGAATATCAGTAACAGAAAAGCTTTAAATACGAGATTTATCGGCAGGTTACTGCAGAACATTTGACAAATTTGTGATGAACCTGTTCAGAACAAGTCCCGATTGCCGCTAGTGCGACAGACAATTACTTAAGTTCAACAGTTGCGCCAACTTCTTCGAGCTGAGCCTTAATCTTTTCAGCATCGTCCTTAGAAACAGCTTCCTTGAGTGTTGTGGGAGCACCATCAACAGCAGCCTTAGCTTCTGCAAGACCGAGACCTGTGATTTCACGAACTGCCTTGATTACCTTAATCTTTTCAGCACCTGCAGCAGCAAGAACTACGTCAAATTCTGTCTTTTCTGCACCAGCAGCAGCGCCGTCAGCAGCAGCACCACCTGCAACCATAACGGGAGCAGCAGCGCTTACGCCAAACTCTTCTTCGAGAGCCTTTACGAGATCATTGATTTCTACGAGTGTAAGTGATTTGATATCTTCAATCATTTTTGCTATATCAGCCATTTTTATTATCCTCCATAATAATAGTATTTTCGGGGAAATCCCCATTAAATTAATTTACAAATTGAATTACTCTGCTGCGCCTTCCATATCCTTTGCGATAGCGTCCAGAGTTCTTACGAGGCTTGCAATAGGTGACTGCAAGCTTCCCATCATCTTGGAAATAAGTGTTTCCTTGTTGGGGATGCTAGCATAAACCTTCACCTCATCAACGCTGATGACTTTGCCTTCAACGAAACCGCCCTTGATTTCGAGCTGTTCGTTTGTTTTTGCAAAATCAACAAGCACCTTTGCAGGAGCAACAACATCAGTGCTGCTTGTGGCAAGAGCTGTAGGTCCGTGGAGCACGGGTTCGAGAGCTTCAAGACCAACCTTCTCAGCAGCCAGATTAGTAAGAGTATTCTTCACAACAGTGTATTCAACACCTGCTTCTCTGAGCTTTGCACGAAGTTCTGTGTCCTGAGCAACAGTGAGACCACGGTAGTCAGCAATAACACCAGCCTGTGCAGCCTGCATTCTTTCAGCAAGACTAGCAACAATGGCTTCGTTTCTCTCTAAAACTTTTGCACTTGGCATAATAGAATATCCTCCTTTCGAAAAGTAGCGTCAAACCAAAAAATAACCCTCGCAGACATACTACGAGGGTTAATTACAAAAACAACAAACCAAACAATTTGTAATTTCGTAAAATCCTCGGCAGGATTTATGGCATAACCACCTGCTGTCTGCGGAATCTATTTCATCAACAAACGATATTATAACAGATATAAAACCGTTTGTCAATAGAAAATTTCAAAAATTATGCATCAATCTTTGTTGTATTGAGTTTGATGCCGGGGCCCATTGTAGAAGCAACCGTAACAGATCTGAGGTACTGACCCTTTGCTGCTGCAGGCTTAGCCTTAACGATTGCACCCATAAGAGCGTTGAAGTTCTCAGCAAGCTTTTCTTTTCCGAAAGAAGCTTTTCCCAGGGGGCAGTGAATGATGTTTGTCTTGTCAAGACGGTACTCAATTTTACCAGACTTAATGTCAGCAACCGCACGTGTAACGTCGGGAGTAACAGTACCGGCCTTGGGGCTTGGCATAAGGCCCTTGGGACCCAAAACCTTACCGATTCTACCAACAACACCCATCATATCGGGAGTTGCAACAACAACATCAAAATCGAACCAGTTTTCTGACTGGATTTTCTGAACAAGGTCTTCAGCACCAACAAAGTCAGCACCGGCAGCCTTAGCTTCGTCAGCCTTGCCTTCACGGGCAAAAACGAGAACCTTAACTTCCTTACCTGTTCCGTTGGGGAGAACTACCGCACCTCTAACCTGCTGGTCAGCGTGTCTTGAGTCAACACCCAGTTTTACGTGAATCTCAACAGTTTCGTCAAACTTTGCTTTTGCAGTTTTGCAAACAAGGTCAAGTGCTTCTGCTGTATCGTAGAGCTTGCCTTTTTCAATAAGCTTAACGCTGTCTTGATATTTCTTACCTTTCTTCATTAAAAATTTCCTCCTATTGTGGTTCAGCAGAATATGCCTTTGCACATTCCTCCCACTGATTTCAATTGACTAAATGAGAATTAGTCTTCTACAGTAACGCCCATAGATCTTGCTGTACCCGCAATCATTGACA
The DNA here is from genome assembly GCA_015068655.1 of Oscillospiraceae bacterium. Lineage (GTDB taxonomy): Bacteria > Bacillota > Clostridia > Monoglobales > Monoglobaceae > SIG440. Next base: position 6,288 of record SVKC01000033.1, on the reverse strand, counting down.
TAGCGGCTTCAACAGATGCAGCGTTAAGGTCAGGCATTTTCTGTTCAGCAATTGCCTGAAGGTCAGCCTTTGAAAGCTGTGCAACCTTTGTCTTGTTCGGAACACCACTACCGCTCTGGATTTTGCAAGCCTTTTTAATAAGAACTGCAGCAGGCGGAGTTTTCGTAATGAACGAGAAAGATCTGTCCTGGTAAACAGTGATAACAACGGGAATAACCAGACCTGCATCCTTGCTTGTCTTTTCGTTGAACTGCTTACAGAAGTCCATAATGTTTACACCGTGCTGACCGAGAGCGGGACCAACCGGAGGAGCCGGTGTAGCCTTTCCTGCTTCAATCTGAAGCTTGATGTAACCTGTAATTTTTTGCGCCATTTCTATGACACCTCCCTTTCACAAACGTGGTAATATCGGAAGCGAACCCTTGTCCGCCCCTCCCACCTATCCGGATTCTCCGGATATATATAAACGGCATTTTGCCGTGTGGGAAACTGATTAAATAAAGTTTTGCGGGAATAACCCCGCCATACTAACTGAGTTCCTCAACCTGATTGAACTCAAGCTCAACATCGGTATCTCTGCCGAACATTGAAATCTTGGCTTTGATTTTCTGTTTGTCCATAACAATCGCTGTGATAACACCAACAAAGCCTTCAAGCGGTCCGTACTTCACGCGGATATTGTCACCCACGTCAAAGCCAATGGTAACAGTTTTCTTTTCAAGACCGATAGCAGCAATTTCCTCATCTGTAAGAGGAACAGGCTTGCTGCCCGGACCGACAAAGCCCGTAACACCGCGGCAGTTTCTGACAACATACCAGCTTTCGTCGGTCATAATCATCTTGATGATAACATAACCGGGGAAAACCTTGCGCATAACAGTCTTTCTCTTGTCGTCCTTGATTTCGACAACCTCTTCCATAGGAACGCTGATTTCCTGTATTACGTCTTGCATATTGCGATTTTCAATGGTTTTTTCAATATCGGCTTTTACCTTGTTTTCATAACCTGAGTAGGTGTGAGCAACATACCATTTTGCCTCATTAGACATAATTCACGGGACTTGCCCTTCCCTCCTGTTATCTGTTGAATATCCAGCCAATGGGGAGCTTGAACACGAAATCCAGCACCCAAATCAATACACCGATAACCAAACAAAAAATAAGTACAACCAGAGTATTGGATCTGATTTTCTTGAATGAAGGCCAAACAACTCTCTTGAGCTCTGCCTTCATATCAATGAACCAATTTTTGATTCTTGCGAATACGCTTGGCTTGTTCTTCATAATATTTTACCTCAAACTTTCGTAAGATTACTTTGTTTCCTTATGAAGTGTGTGCTTCTTGCAGAAACGGCAGTACTTGTTCATTTCAAGTCTGTCTGGGTCATTCTTCTTGTTTTTCATAGTGTCATAGTTTCTCTGCTTGCATTCTGTACAAGCCAATGTGATTTTTACTCTCATCTTTTTCACCCTTTCTGTATAAATACCAACGGAAGGCAGGTGAGCCAACCGAATATTTTGCAACATTAATAGTGTTTTTTTCTCAACACAAATAAAGCCCCTTTTCAGAGGTAGATACATTCTATCACAATAATCAAGTCTTGTCAATGGTTTTTTAAAAAATTTTCCTCAAAAAGCATAAACCCCAATGTATCCACAATATATTGTAGAAACAGAAAGTCCTCAATCGCTAAAGAAGCGACACACCCACGAAAGGAATGAATGTTTTGAAAAAAATTATTGGAATTTCATCGGTTTTTATCGGGCTTGTAATAGGTGCAGGCTTTGCATCGGGACGAGAGATTTTTGAATATTTCTGTCTGCCGTCGCAAACCGACTTCACAGGCATAATTCTTGCATCCTTTGCCTTTTCTGCCGTTTGTTATATTATAATGCATCTTGCAAAAAAAATCAATACTCCCGACTTCAGCAGCTTCATAAGTAAAATCGCAGGAAAATTCCGTATTCCCGTGAAGCTTTTTATGCTTTCCTTTATGTTCTGCGGTTTTTTTATAATGATGTCTGCCTGCGGTGTCCTTGCAAAAGAAACTCTCGGACTTCCGCCCATATGCGGAATAATCTTTCTCGGTCTGGTTTGTTTTTTTGTTTTTATTTTTGATGCAAAAGGGCTGGTTGCCTTCAATACCATTCTTGTACCGCTGATGATTGCAGGTATGGTCTTTCTTTGTCTTTCGTCGCTGCTCGCAGCAGCACCCGTCTTTTCTTTTCCGGACATTACAAGACGCAACCCCCTGCTGTCTGCCTTGTGCTACGTAAGCTACAATACGGTAACAGCCGGTGCTGTGCTTGTTCCCCTTTCGGCTTCTGCATCAAAAAAGCAAATTGCATCTGCCTCCGCTTTCAGCGGTTTTGTCCTCGGACTTCTTATATATATAAGTTGGCTTTCAATGAATCGTTTTTTTGATACTCTGATTACGACCGAAATGCCTCTTCTTGCCCTTGCCGCAGACAAAGGTGCTTTTTCAAAAGGGGTTTATACCTTTGTTCTTTTTTCTGCCTTGTGTACAACAGCCGTTTCTCACGGCTTTGGAATCCTTGGTGAATTGAGCTGCTTCCCAAAAGCCAATCGCACAGCCGCAGCTGCGGTTCTCTGTCTTTTTGCAATGCCCTTTGCAGGGTTCGGCTTTTCAAACCTGATTTCAAACATTTATTCTGCGTTTGGTTATGTGGGAATATTCTGGACAGGACTTATAATTTTCAGATACATAAGAGCCTGACAACCGCAAAACCACTTATATTTTTTATATTAAAACTTTAACCCCATATAATTATCAAAAAATCTTTGAAAGGCATACCTTTATGAAGCAAATACTTTCCATTATATTAACTTGCAGCCTTTTAGCTACGGCTTTTCCCGTCATTCTTGGGATGTGTCTTCATCAAAGCATAGAGACAAGTCCTTCCTCACTTGCCGCCGAACAGCACAACAGTTCCACCACGATTACATTTTTCGACACAAAAACCAACACTCTGGTCAAATCAGAGCTTGAAGAATATCTTGTCGGAGTGCTTGCAGCCGAAATGCCCGCAAGCTATGAAGAAGAAGCCTTGAAGGCTCAGGCAGTTGCCGCAAGAAGCTATATTTTGAGCAAGCTCAGCAAAGAAAATCCCGATCACCCTCAGGCAACTGTTTGTACCAACGCCGCACATTGCAAGGGATACCTTGCAGAAAATGACGCAAAGCAGAAATGGTCCGAAAGGGACAGAAATAATTATTGGCAAAAGCTTGAATCTGCCGTAAGCTCCACAAAAGGCGAATATATGATTTGCGAAGAAGCAGTTGTGGAAGCCTTTTTCTTTTCTTCAGGAGGCGGCAGAACAGAAAACTCGGAGGACGTATGGCAGGAAAGCCGACCATACCTACGCTCAGTGGAAAGCCCTGACCCGCCGGAGAACAATACCTCAACAGCTGTTTTCACAAAGGAAGAATTCTTCGCCCTGCTGAACCCTCATCTTCGGACACGTCTTTCATCATCATCCGCCGTTGCAGTTTCAGACATAAGGCTGACCGACGGCGGAAGCGTCGCAACAATAACTCTTTGCGGAAAAGAATTCAAGGGCACCGAAATACGCAGTATCTTCAATCTCAAATCTGCAAACTTCACCCTGGTCTCGGACAACAATAAAGTTATTTTCAATGTAACAGGACACGGTCACGGTGTGGGAATGAGCCAAAAGGGAGCAAACCAAATGGCAAAGGACGGGAAAAAATATACAGAAATCCTATCTCATTATTATACAAATATACAAATTGTCAAATTATGAATTATATGATAAAATATAACTGTAAATACTGTATAATATTGAAACAGACAGAAAGGCAGGGTATTACATTATGAAAGCGATTATTACACTTGGAAGACAACTTGGTTCAAACGGAAAACTCATCGGAAAAGCTCTTGCCGAAAAGCTTGATATTCCATTTTACGACAAAGCTCTTATTGCCCGCACCGCAAAGGAAAGCGGTCTCAGCGAGCATCTTTTTGACGGTATTGAAGAAAAACCCACTCACAGCTTGTTGTATTCCCTTGTTATGGGCGTTCAGTCCACAAAGGGGCTTTATTATCAGTATAACGATATGCTCAACGGAGACAACATTTTCAAAATTCAGGCCGATGTAATAAAAAACATTGCCTCCGAAGGCTCTTGTGTCATTGTGGGTCGTTGTGCGGATTATATTCTTCGTGACCATCCTCACCTTGTACGTCTTTTCCTCTGTGCTGACGAGGAACACAGAATCCAGACACTTATAGAACGTGACACCATGACCGAAAAGGTTGCAATTGCTGCTGTGGCAAAGGCAGACAAACGCCGTGCAAATTACTACAACTTCTACACAAACAAAACCTGGGGCGATGTAAAAAACTATGACCTTTGTCTCAACACAGGAAACTTATCCCAGGAAGAAAGCGTACAGATTCTTGCGGATTATATTGCAAAACGCGAAGCATATTTCAAGGACTGATTTTCTCCTTCAGCCTTTTCCTGAAGAGGAAACAAAAAACGAATACTTTTCACCTCTTGTGAATACATTTTCACAAGAGGTGGTTTTTTTGTCCAAACAAAATATTCTCCGAAGTGCCGCCGCACTCACAGTATCAGGAATAATCTCAAAAACCGTTGATTTTTTGTTCCGTGCCTATTACTCCACAAAGCTTGGAAGTGAAGGTATGGGGCTTTTTTCTCTTGTTTTTTCTTTCCACGGGCTTATTCTGACCGTAGCAACAGGCGGTCTTGGTGTTGCAGTTTCCAAAACCGTTTCCGAGCAATATGCAAAAAATCTCCGTGGTGACATAAGAAGCACAATGAACATTGCCCTTGGCTCTGTATTTGTGCTCAGTTCTGCCGTTATTCTCGCCGTATGTATTTTTTCAAAGCAAATTTCCGCAGGCTTTCTGAAAGAACCCCGAACCTGCTTCAGCATAATATATCTGTCGCCCAGTATTTTGTTTATGAGCCTTTCTTATTGCATAAAGGGCTACTTTTATGCATCGAGAAAAATTCTTATTCCCGCCTCCTCGGAGTTTCTTGAACAGGTCGTGAAAATAACCTTTATAACAACTCTTCTTGACAAGTTTTTGCCTCTGGGTCTTGAAAGAGGCTGCGAAGCAGTTTTTCTGGGAATAACAGTAGGCGAGCTATCCTCTTGTCTTTATCTCTCACTTTTCTTTGCAAAAGACAGCCGCAGTATGGGCAGTTTTAAACGGCAAAACAAGGTTGCATCAAAGCTTTTGAAAATTGCACTTCCCGCAATGACAACCTCTCTCGCAGGCTCCTTTCTTCGTATGCAGGAGGATGTGTTTATTGTGGCAGGACTAAGAAAATCAGGGCTTTCTCACCCCGAAGCCTTGAGCCAATACGGTATCCTGAAGGGTATGGTTATGCCCTTGATAGTTTTCCCTCTCACTCTTCTTTCCTCATTCTTCACCCTTCTTGTTCCCGAAATTTCAAGAGCCGGCGGTATGAGCGGAAGAACACGTCTCACCACTCTTATTTCAAGAATTTACCGTTTCACCGCCTTTGGCGGTTTTCTGGTCTGCATAATTTTTGTTACCTTTGCAGAGCAGCTGTCCGATTGGGTTTATTCTGCTCCGCAGATTGCAGATTCCGTACGTATAATTGCACTTTTGTCTCCAATAATGTTTTTTGATTCTATGTCGTCGGGCATTCTCAACGGTCTTGGAAAACAGCCCATCCTGCTTCTTTTGAGTCTCTCGGACTCAACTCTTCGGCTTGGTCTCATATGGCTTCTTGTTCCCTCAATGGGAACAGACGCTCTTTTTCTTATGATAATTGCAAGCAACCTATTCACCGCCCTGCTCTCCTTCACCTCGGTAATCAGAAGCACTCATATGCCCTTCGAGCTTTCTGGCTGGCTGCTCCGTCATCTTCTTACCGCCGCCGCAACCTACCTCACGTTTTTTGTCCTCGGCACGATTTTGTTCCCCGGTGAAACCGTAGTCGCAACGCTCACAGCAATGCTGTTTACCACAGGAGTTTATCTGCTGTATTCCTCCCTTCTTTACAAAACCTTACGCAAGGATTTGCTGTGGCTTTTCGGCAGAATGTTCCTGAACAATTAAATCCAACCACATCAACCTATTGATATTGACTTTTGTATTTTTTAGAGATATAATGTAAATACATAATATAATCATTGTCGTGGAAACGGCATAATGCCGTTTTAAGCGGAATATGTTCCGCAACTTTCAAGCTACTAGCTTGAAAGCCACGCATGATTGCAATAGTGTCGGTCTTTGAAAACCA
>SVKC01000032.1 GCA_015068655.1 Oscillospiraceae bacterium | reverse complement strand
CAGACACGCCGTTGGAATCCTAAAATGGCGGAGTACATCTTTACAGAAAGAAACGGTATCTATATTATCGATCTTCAGAAAACTGTAAAGAAAATTGAGGAAGCTTACTACTTTGTTCGCGACATCGCGGCTGACGGCGGAAACGTTCTTTTCGTTGGTACAAAGAAGCAGGCTCAGGATGCAATCCGTGAAGAAGCTGAAAGAACAGGCATGTACTACGTAAATGCAAGATGGCTCGGCGGTATGCTCACAAACTTCAAAACAATCAAGAGAAGAATTGACAGACTTTATCAGCTCAAGAAGATGAACGAAGACGGCACAATGGAACTTCTTCCCAAGAAGGAAGTTCTCAAGCTCAACCTTGAGGAAGAACGTCTCGAGAAGTTCCTTGGCGGTATCAAGGAAATGAAGGAGCTTCCCGCAGCTATGTTCGTTGTTGACCCCAGAAAGGAAAAGAACGCTATTGCTGAAGCTCACAAGCTCGGTATCCCCGTAATCGCTATCGTGGATACAAACTGTGACCCTGAAGAAGCTGACTTCCCTATTCCCGGAAACGATGATGCTATCCGTGCGGTAAAACTTATTGTTTCTACAATCGGAAACGCTATCCTGGAAGGAAAACAGGGCGAAGACTTCTCAGCTCCCGAAGCTGAAGAAGCTGCTGATGACGTATCACTTGATATGATCGAAGAATAACTTAGATATTTTGATTTTTACAGAAAGCGAGTGAATAATATTATGGCATTTACAGCACAAGATGTTAAAACTCTCAGAGAAATGACAAACTGCGGTATGATGGACTGCAAAAAGGCTCTTACAGAAACAAACGGCGATATGGACAAGGCTGTTGAATTCCTCAGAGAAAAGGGTCTTGCTACAGCTGCAAAGAAGGCTGGCAGAATTGCTGCTGAAGGTCTTGTTACATCAATGGTTTTCGGAAACGTTGGTGTTGTTGTTGAAGTTAACACAGAAACAGACTTCGTTGCAAAGAACGCTGATTTCCAGAAGTTCGTTGCTGACGTTGCTGAATGTATTGCAAACACAAATCCCGCTGACATCGAAGCACTGAAGGCTGAAAAGCTCTACGGTGACCAGACTGTTGGCGAAGCTCTTACAGAAAAGATTGCTACAATCGGTGAAAATATGAATCTCCGTCGTTTCGAAAGATACGAAGGTATTAACGTTGCTTATATCCATGGTGGCGGTAAGATTGGTGTTCTTGTTAACTTCAAACTGGGTGACGAGTCAAAGGCTGCAGAACCCGCATTCCAGACAGCTGCTAAGGACGTTGCAATGCAGATTGCAGCAGTTATGCCCAAATACGTTAAGAGTGACGAAGTTCCTGCTGACGAAGTTGAGAAGGAAAAGGAAATCCTCAAGGCTCAGGCTCTCAACGAAGGTAAGCCCGAAGCAATCGTTGACAAAATGGTTGCAGGACGTATTCAGAAGTTCTACAAGGAAATCTGTCTTGTTGAACAGGCTTACGTTAAGGACGGTGACTTGACTGTTGCGAAGTTCCTTGCAAACGTTGCAAAGGAAATCGGCACAGATATCGAAGTTGTTAAGTTTGCTCGTCTTGAAAAAGGCGAAGGTTTGGAAAAGAAAGTTGACGACTTTGCAGCAGAAGTTGCAAAGATGGCAGGCAACTAATACTTTAAGACTATCAAAAAGGATGGCACTTCCGCCATCCTTTTTTTCTTTGCCTTTTTCTTGACTTGTTGTTCTTTAAAAGCCAATCCAAACTTTTGTGCATACAGTTAAAAAATTGTCAATTTTTTAACAAATTTCTGTTAAAAACAGAAATTTTAATTTTTTTTGATTTTTTTTTAAAATATATTTGAATTTATGTATAAGTTGTGATATAATATTTGCTGTGTGATTATGCGGTCACACAGATTTGATAAAATTAATCAATTCATATATTTTAAGGAGGCTTATTTTCATGGCTAAAAAAATGAAAACCATGGATGGTAACAGCGCTGCTGCACATTGCGCCTATGCGTTTACAGAAGTTGCTGCTATCTATCCTATCACTCCCTCTTCAAACATGGCTGAAAATGTTGACCAGTGGAGTGCAGACGGGCTGAAGAATATCTTCGGCGAAACAGTTGACGTTGTTGAAATGCAGTCAGAAGCAGGTGCTGCCGGTGCCGTTCACGGTTCACTCCAGGCAGGTGCTCTCACCACAACATTCACAGCATCACAGGGTCTTCTCCTTATGATCCCCAATATGTACAAGATTGCCGGTGAACTTCTTCCTACAGTTTTCCATGTAAGTGCTCGTGCTCTTGCAGCTCATGCTCTTAACATCTTTGGTGACCATCAGGACGTTATGGCTTGTCGTCAGACAGGTTTCGCTATGCTGGCATCAGGCAGTGTTCAGGAAACAATGGACCTTGCAGGTCTTGCTCACCTTGCATCAATCAAGGGTAGAGTTCCCTTCCTCCACTTCTTCGACGGTTTCAGAACTTCTCACGAAATTCAGAAGGTTGAAGTTATGGATTATGAAGATCTCAAGGGTCTTCTTGACTGGGATGCTCTCAAGGCATTCAAGGACAACGCTCTCAACCCCGAACATCCTGTTCTCCGAGGTACAGCTCAGAACTCAGATATCTACTTCCAGGGCAGAGAAGCTGCAAACAAGTATTATGACGCTATCCCCGGTATAGTTGCTGACTATATGAAGGATATTTCAAAAATCACAGGCAGAGAATACAAGCCCTTCAACTACTATGGTGCTCCCGATGCAACAAAAGTTATCGTTGCTATGGGCTCTGTTTGCGAAGCTATCGAAGAAACAGTTGATTACATCAATGCACGCGGCGGCAAGGTTGGTGTTGTGAAGGTTCACCTTTACAGACCTTTCTCAGCTAAGTACTTCTTTGACGTAATCCCCGAAACTGTTGAAAAGATTGCTGTTCTTGACAGAACAAAGGAACCCGGTTCAATCGGTGAACCCCTCTTCCTCGACGTTTGCAACCTTTACTATGGCAAGGAAAATGCTCCCAAAATCGTTGGTGGTCGTTATGGTCTTGGTTCAAAAGACACAACTCCCACACAGATTATGGCAGTATACAACAACCTTGATGCAGACGCTCCCAAGCACAACTTCACAATCGGTATCGTTGATGACGTTACAAACCTCTCTCTCGAACTTCCTGAAAAAATTAACGCTGCTCCCGAAGGAACAACACGTTGTAAGTTCTGGGGCTTCGGTTCAGATGGTACTGTTGGTGCTAACAAAGATGCAATCAAAATTATTGGTGATAACACTGATCTTTATGCTCAGGCATATTTTGATTATGACTCAAAGAAATCAGGCGGCGTAACAATGTCTCACTTGAGATTCGGTAAGCAGCCCATCAAGTCAACATATCTCCTTGATGAAGCTGACTACATTGCTTGCCACAAGCCTGCTTACCTCACACAGTATGATGTTCTTGAAGGACTCAAGAAGGGCGGAACATTCCTCCTCAACTGTGTATGGTCTCCCGAAGAACTGGAAGAACATCTTCCTGCAAATGTCAAGAAATACCTTGCTGAAAACGAAATCAACTTCTACACAATCAACGCAGTTGACGTTGCTGTTAAGGTTGGTCTTGGTCCAAACAGAATCAACATGGTAACACAGAGTGCTTTCTTCAAGCTTTCTGAAGTTATCCCTTTTGACAAGGCTGTTGAACTCATCAAGGCTGCTATCAAGAAGACATACGGCAAGAAGGGTGACGAAATCGTTAAAATGAACTGTGATGCAGTTGACGGCGCTATTGAAGCTCTTGTTAAGATTGATGTTCCGGCTAGCTGGAAGGATGCTGTTGATAAGAACGTGAAGGAAAACAACGTTCCCGACTTCATCAAGAACATAGTTCAGCCCGTAAACGCACAGGCTGGTAACAAGCTTCCCGTTAGCACATTTGCAGGTATCGAAGATGGTACTTTTGAAACAGGTACATCAAGATACGAAAAGCGCGGTGTTGCCGTAAACGTTCCTGCATGGGATATCGACAAGTGTATTCAGTGTAACCAGTGTTCACTCGTTTGTCCTCACGCTGCAATTCGTCCCGTTCTTTTGAACGCTGACGAAGCTGCAAAAAAACCCGAAGCTTTCGCAACAAAGGCAGCTACCGGCTTTGCAGGCATGGAATACAGAATGCAGGTATCACCTCTCGACTGTCTCGGTTGTGGCGTTTGTGCTCAGGTTTGTCCCGCTAAGGAAAAAGCCCTCACAATGAAGCCCATCGCTGACGTTGAATGTGAAGCTCCCAACTGGGAATTCGCTATGACTGTTTCCTCAAAGCAGGATCAGATAGACATCACAAAGAGCACAAAGAACTCACAGTTCGCCGTGCCTATGCTTGAATTCTCAGGTGCTTGTGCAGGTTGTGGTGAAACACCTTACATCAAGCTTATCACTCAGCTCTTCGGTGACAGAATGATGGTTGCAAACGCTACAGGTTGTACGTCAATCTGGGGCGGCAGTGCTCCTTCAATGCCTTACTGCAAGAACGCTGAAGGCAAGGGTCCTGCTTGGGCTAACTCACTCTTCGAAGACAACGCTGAATTCGGTCTTGGTATGGTTATGGCCAACAAGAAAATCAGAAACACTCTGGTTAACAGAATGAACTCAGTTATGGATACAGTTAAGCCCGAGCTTGCTGACGCATTCAAGGCTTGGATTGAAGGCAAGGACAATGCAGAAGCTTCAAAGGCAGCTGCAAAGAACATTGAAGCTCTCATCAAGGATGCTGATATGAGCAACCCTGCAATCAAAGAAATTGCTGACCGTACCGACTTCCTCATCAAGAGATCACAGTGGGTATTCGGTGGTGACGGTTGGGCTTACGACATCGGTTACGGCGGTCTTGATCATGTTATCGCATCAGGCGAAGATATTAACATCTTTGTTGTGGATACAGAAGTATACTCAAATACAGGCGGTCAGGCTTCAAAGGCTACACCTACTGCTGCAGTTGCAAAATTCGCAGCTTCCGGTATGAAGGTTAAGAAGAAAGACCTCGGTATGATCGGTACAACTTACGGCTACGTTTACGTTGCTCAGATTGCTCTCGGTGCTGATATGAACCAGGCGCTCAAAGCAATCAAGGAAGCCGAAGCTTATCCCGGACCTTCACTGATTATTGCATACGCTCCTTGTATCAACCATGGTATCAAGACAGGTATGGCAAACACAATCGCTGAAGAGAAAAAGGCTGTTCAGACAGGCTATTGGCACCTCTGGAGATACAACCCCACACTCAAGGAAGAAGGCAAGAACCCCTTCATTCTTGATTCAAAAGAGCCCACAGGCACAATCAAGGAATTCCTCGAGGGTGAAAACCGTTATCTCATGCTCAAGAAAGCATTCCCCGAGGTTGCAGCTCAGCTCTTCGACAAGGCTGAAAAAGACCTTATTGAAAGATACGAAATCTACAAGAAGAACGCTGAATGCTAATTTCTTGAATAACTTAAACGACCGCTCCACCGAGCGGTCGTTTTGTTGTGTAACAACGTCAGGGGATTAATTCCCTGACGTTGTTACATCAAACATATAATCAAGAAGTGACCAGTTCTGCTGAAAAGGTCGCATCAAATTCCAATAACCTGCGCCACGCAAATTTTTCTCGTTTATCAAATTAAACTTCTGTTGTACACTTCGAACATCCTCAAACCAAACTTCATGCACTTTTTCCTCTTCGTCTGTATATCTGAACCAAGGTGATTGAGAAACCTCATCATATTGTATTTCAGCACCAAACCTTGCCGCAAGCTGAATTGCTTCCACATGGGAAATAGAATCAGCCATTGACTCGCCCTTAACATAAGGAAGCGTCCAATCATAACCATAATTCGGAATTCCGAGAAAAATCTTTTCAGGTGGGATTATTCCAATAGCATAATCCACCACCTGCCGAACATTCCTGATAGGCGCCACAGCTAAAGGCGGACCATACGTATATCCCCATTCATATGTCATAAGGAGCACTGCATCAGCATTATCTCCGATTGCCCGATAATTGTGTCCCTCATACAAAATTCCTCTTTGATTATCCGAGGTTTTGGGAGCCAGGGCCGCAATAACCTCATACCCCAAAGGATTCAGATTTTCTCTCAGCTTTCCAATAAACTCACCATACAAAACTGCATCCTGTGGAAAAACAAATTCAAAATCAATATCAAGTCCACCATAGCCTTTTCTTTCCATATTTTCTATTACTTCCGAAACAAGATTATTCTGAATTTCAGTATTGTTGAGTACAAGGCTCGCAAGTTGATTGCTGAATCCCCCCTCTTCCGTAAGAGTAGATAAGTGCATCAGGGGTATCACTCCGTATTCCTTTGCTATAGCAATAAGTTCCTCGTCATCAAGGTCTACCAGTTCACCACTTTCTGTTATTCCATATGTGAATGGTGTAAAATAATTTATATATGGCAGGGTGCTTCGAAGAAGATTTCTGTCAACGTATGGATATGCATATCCGTTGACATCAATTCTTCTTGTTCTGTCCGTCTCAAAAGCAATAACCAATGTCTGTCCCGGATATAATATCGGCTGTCCTCTGAGAATTGGATTATTGCGGTACAAGCGATTCACACTTATGCCATACTGTTGTGCAATGGAAAAAACTGTCTCATCTTCGTCCACCGTATGAAACTGAAGCGGCACAAGTATCAAAAGTGCCTGCCCTACCACAAGACCTGGAACGCTTTCAAGATTGTTCAGTGCCGTCACAACAAACTGCGGTACCCCATACTGCTGTGCAATGGACGAAACCGTTTCTCCTGCTTTGACTGTATGTATTATCACAAAAAACACCTCCATCTTCAATATATGCTCTTTCGTCGAAAATGCTATATTATGAAACATCAAAGGGGTTTTATTCTCCGTATAACACAAAGATAGACAAACTATTCACAATCTCGACAAAAACTCTTGACAAAATACAAAAATATTGTATAATGTATTTATCTAATGAAACTTTCAGGATTCTTGAAAGACTGAAAGTGAAGGATACTCCGGAGAACCTCACACAAGGTGAGTGCCGAAGGTGCAAGGCTGTTTCAAGCAGTCGAATCTCTCAGGCAAAAGGACGGAGCGGACAAATACATATCAGTCTGCAGTCTATCCGGAGCCGCCAAATTTGGTGGCTATTTTTAATTTTAAGGAGGCTTTATGCTATGAATCAATTCTTTACGGCTTTGGAACAAATCAACGGTGACATTAACACCTTTGTGTGGACAACTCTTGGTCTTGCTCTCTTGCTTTTCACCGGTTTGCTTACCACAATTCTTACAAAATTCTTCCAGATAACTCACCTGGTTCATTGGATGAAACACACTATCGGCAGTCTGTTCAAGAAAGATGTTATAGGTCACTCAAAAGACAAATCTATTTCTCCATTTCAGGCGCTTTGCACAGCCCTTGCCGCTACAATAGGTGTAGGTAATATTGCAGGTGTTGCTGCCGCAATCTGTATTGGTGGTCCCGGTGCGGTCTTCTGGATGTGGGTAGCTGCTTTCTTTGGTATGATGACAAATTATTCAGAAAATGTTCTCGGCATCTACTACCGCCGCAAAAACTATGACGGAGAATGGTCCGGAGGTGCTATGTACTATCTTCAGGATGGTCTTGGTTCAAAAAAGGGTTGCAAGGCTATAGGCAAAATCCTTGCTGTAATTTTTTCAATCTGCACTTTGCTCGCTTCCTTCGGTATCGGTGCAATGGGTCAGATTAACAAAATTGTTGTAAATATCGAATCTGCTTTCCCCATTTCAACACTTGTTAACATTAAGCTTTATGAAGGTGTAACCCTTTATTCTGTCATAATTGGAATTATTCTTGTAGTCATTGCAGCTCTTATTGTTCTTGGTGGACTCAAGCGAATTGCATCCTTTGCAGAAAAAATCGTACCATTTATGGTTGTTCTCTTCATAGTAGGAAGCATTATTATTATAGGTATTAACTATACGAGTATCCTTCCTGCTTTCAAAGCAATTTTTGTTACCGCCTTCAATCCCATTGCCGTAAGCGGTGGTGTTACAGGTGCAATAATCAAGCAGGTTATGGTTCAGGGCTTCAAGCGTGGTGTCTTTTCAAACGAAGCCGGCCTTGGTTCATCAGTAATGGTTCACTCAAATTCAAATATCAAGGAACCCGTAAAGCAGGGTATGTGGGGTATTTTCGAGGTGTTTGCAGATACTATGGTTGTTTGTACACTTACAGCACTGGTTGTACTTACATCAGGTGTATTTGACCTTTCAGCGCCAATGGGCTTTCACACAAACGACGCAACAATGGTAGCCTCTGCCTTCAACTCGGTATTCAGCTTTGCAAATATCGGTGAAAAGTTTATTGCAATTGCAATTCTCCTCTTTGCCTTCACCACAGTTCTCGGTTGGGATCACTATGGTTCAAAAGCTTGGGAGTACCTTTTCGGCACAAAAACTGTAAAGATATACAAGATAATACATCTTGTAATGATTATGTTTGGAGCACTTCTTACTTCATCACTTGCATGGGATATATCTGATACATTTAATGGTCTTATGATGATACCCAACCTTATTGGTGTAATCGTACTTTCAGGTCTTGTTTGCAAAATTACCAAAAACTACATAGACCGAGTTATACGCAAAAAAAATATTAAACCTATGCTCTCCGTCTTCCCGGATATTCAATCTGAACAGGAAAATAATCTTTAAAAAACACATAGACCAGGGGCTGTAGTCAATCTGATTTTCAAAATTGACTACAGCCCCTGGTCTTTATTATTTACTTGCTCGTTATATACTCATCAATGGCTTCTGCCGCAGATTTTCCCGCTCCCATAGCAAGAATTACCGTGGCAGCTCCTGTTACTGCATCCCCGCCGGCATAAACACCCGTCTTGGTGGTGAGACCGCCGTCGTTCTTTGTTATTATGCATCCTCTTCTGTCCGTTTCCAGACCTTCAGTAGTATTTCTTATAAGGGGATTGGGAGATGTGCCAATTGACATTATAACCGCATCCACATCCAGCTCATATTCCGAACCGGGTATTTCAATGGGACTTCTTCTTCCTGATTGGTCAGGCTCTCCAAGCTCCATTTTTATGCATCTTATGCCCTTGACAAAATTATTTTCATCGCCCAGAATTTCAACGGGATTGTTGAGGGTTTTGAAGACAATTCCTTCTTCCTCAGCGTGTTCAACCTCCTCACGGCGTGCAGGCAGTTCATCCATCGAACGGCGGTATACTATATATACCTGTTCAGCACCAAGACGCATTGCACACCTTGCCGCATCCATGGCCACATTTCCGCCACCCACAACTGCTACTCGCTTTGCACGTATAATAGGTGTTGCGGAATTATCCTTGTAAGCCTTCATCAGGTTTGTTCTGGTGAGAAACTCATTTGCGGAATAAACACCGTTGAGATTTTCGCCGGGAATGTTCATAAATCTGGGAAGCCCTGCTCCCGAACCAATAAACACTGCCTCAAAACCATCTTCAAGAAGTTCATCAACTGTTTCGGTTTTCCCTATAACTGCATTGGTAACTATTTCAACTCCCAGAGCTTTCAAATTTTCTATTTCATGTCTTACTATATCCTTCGGAAGTCTGAACTCGGGAATTCCATAAACCAAAACACCCCCCGGAATATGAAGTGCCTCGAAAACTGTCACATCATAGCCCTTTTTTGCAAGGTCTCCTGCACAGGTGAGACCTGACGGACCCGAACCTACAACCGCAACCTTTTTGCCGTTTTTCTCTATTTCACTTGTTGCCGCCTTGCCATTTTTCATATACCAGTCAGCCACAAAGCGTTCAAGTCTCCCGATTCCCACAGGCTCACCCTTGATGCCTCTCACGCATTTTGACTCACACTGCTTTTCTTGAGGACAAACACGTCCGCACACAGCAGGAAGTGAACTGGAGCGATAAATCACATCATATGCACCTTTAAAATCGCCTTCAGCTACTCTCTCAACAAATTCAGGAATATGTATTTTCACAGGGCAACCACTTACACAGGGCATATTTTTGCAGTTAAGGCAACGTTTTGCTTCATCAATGGCTGTTTCTTCTGTATAACCCAGAGCCACCTCATTGAAATTTCTGCATCTTATTTCAGGTGCCTGCACGGGCATTTCATTTTTTTTCGGTGACATATTAGCCATTCTTCTGAGCCTCCTTGAAAAGATTACAAGCTTCCTCTCGATGTCTGCTTTCGGTTTCTCTGTACATTGAGCTTCTCCTGATTACTTCATCAAAATCCACAAGATGACCGTCAAAGTCAGGACCATCAACGCAGGCAAACTTCATTTCACCGCCTACAGTGAGACGACAGCCACCGCACATACCCGTTCCGTCAATCATAATGGGATTCATACTTACAATAGTTTTTATTCCCAGCTCTTTGGTGAGCAGGCACACAAATTTCATCATAATAAGGGGACCGATTGCAATAACAAGGTCATACTTTTCTCCGCCTTCCACAAGTTTTTTAAGTGCATCAGTAACAAGACCCTTTTCACCGCAGGAGCCGTCATCAGACATAAGAACAAGCTTGTCTGAAACCATTTCAAATTCATCTTTAAGGATTACCAAATCCTTATTCCTAAAGCCCACAATTGAGTGAACCTCAGCACCATTTTCTTTCAAGGCTTTTGCTGTTGGGTAGGCAATTGCACAACCGACACCGCCACCGATTACTGCTACCTTTTTGAAGCCTTCAACCTCGGATGCTTTGCCGAGAGGTCCCACAAAATCTTGAATAAAGTCACCTTCATTCAGTTGATTGAGTTTCATTGTGGTAGCACCCACAACCTGAAATATAATTGTTATAGTTCCGTTTTCACGGTCATAATCCGCAATAGTAAGAGGAATTCTCTCACCATCTTCATCAACACGCAAAATAATGAATTGTCCTGCTTGTGCTTTTCTTGCAACTCTGGGTGCATCAACCACCATTTTTGTAACGGTGGGATTGAGTTCTGTTTTTTCTTTTATAAGAAACATTCAGGTCTTCCCTTTCTGTTAAAATTTGAATACTACTCTGCCGTTTTCAACAGCAAGTCTTGCAGAAAATTCCTTTCCGCTTTTTTTTGAGACAAAACCCGTAATAAGCGGAGTTGTTCCTGTTTCAAGCATCTGCCTAATGCTGTCAATGGAAATAACCCTGCCGCAGATTACGTTGCCTGTCGAGAACTTGCATCCATCCTTGTAGCCACGGCAACCATATCCGAACTTGGTTCTTGCAACCTCCCCGCCACAGAGAGGACATTTTCCGACAACATCACCAACAAAACCGTCAAAGGTTTCACCTTTCTTTTTGTTTTCCTCAAAAACTGCCATTATTTCAGTTTTCACAAAATCTATGGCATTGTCGATAGTCGAGCTTCCCTTGAAAACTCCCTTCAAAGCCACACCCATCTGCGAAGTCTTGAACTTGTCCATAATTATATTCATTCTCGACAGTGATTCAATCAAATTTTCACCTGCCGGAAGAATGGTATATGTATCTTTTTTCAGTTGAATGTACTGACTTTTCCTTGCATTGTCAATAATTCCCGTTCTTGTAGCTTCAGTTCCCAGCTCAAGTCCCTCAAACATTGCTCTGTATTCAGCTTCCTCTTCTTCCTGTTCGGATGCATTGGCCTTTTCCTCTTTGAAAGGATTTTTCAGGTAATTGTTGAGTGTTTCGATTGTATAATGCTTTGGAGGACTTGTTTCCTTTTCAACCGGAACAAAGTTGATATTCACCTCATCGCCTTTTTCAAGAGGCGGCAGAAGCTTGTCCTTCTTTGTATAGTCATCATATTTTGTCCAGCCCTGATTCACGATTACGGTACCCTTCAGGGTGAAGTCTTCAAGTGCTCCCACAGAAATAGTTATTTCGGTTTTTTCAACGGTACACTCCTCTGCACAGAACACAGCCACAAACCGTCGCATTATTGCACCGTAAACCTTCATTTCATTCTCGGAAAGCTTTGTTTTGTCAGGGATTTTGTATGTCGGTGTAAGCGCAGAATGGGATTCTATTTTCGAATCATCGAATATTGTCTTGCTGAATCTGAACTCCACCGGATAACCCATTTTCTTCACCGACTCAATAATAGTCTTGATTTTGCCTTGCTCGGCTGTTGCAAGATACTCCGAATTTGTTCTTGGATATGTGACATAGCCCTTTTCATAAAGTCCCTGAACAATTTCAAGACTTTCCGCCATAGACATTTTGTACTTTTTCCCTAAAAAGTTCTGGAGTTTTGTAAGAGAATACAGTTTTCCCGGTGCAAGCTTGTCTTTTTTCTTTTTCTTTGCCGTAACAACTGCCTTTTCAGCATTGTATCTGTCACACAAGTCTTTTGCATCTTCAAACTTTGATTTTTCAAATTTCTGTTTACTTGTCAACTCAATTTCAGTGCCGTTTGTTTCAGCCTTGCTCTGAACCGCATAATAAATATCAGGTACAAAGTTCCTGATTGCCATATCTCTGTCATAAATTGCCTTTACAATAGGCACAATCACCCGACCCACACGGAGAAGAGTTCCCGAACGCAAGGTTGCATAACGGGTAAGATTCACCCCATAAAGCCAATCCATATAGGTTCTGGCATAACCTTCGTTGGCAAGATTGTCATATTCACTTTCATCCTTCAATGCTGTCATTGCCTCGCGAACAGTCTGAGGAGTCTGGTCTGGAAGCCATATTCTTTTCAGTGTCTTCTGCCCCTCAAGCGCCTTCTCAATACAGGTTCTTACAATAATTTCACCTTCGCGGTCAGCATCGCCTGCGTTCACTATGGTATCAACGTCTTCACGATTGCAAAGAGCCTTTATGATTCCAAACTGTTTTTCAACACCGGCATCCACCTTTTTGTTTGCATCCTTTTTCAGTTCAAACACAAACTTTTCAGGGAAACAGGGAAGGTTTTCCATTGACCAGTACCTATTTTCGGAAACGGACGTATCATAAGCTTCCACATCAGCCAGAGAGAACAAGTGTCCAAACGCCCAGGTAATGATGTAGCCTTCACCTTCAAAATATCCGTCATAACGATTTAGCTTCCCGATACCTGCCATAATATTTCTGGCAAGGCTGGGTTTTTCTGCAATTATCAGTACTATGTCAAAAACCTACTTTCGAATAAATCTTTGCCTTAAAAAGCATTATCGGGCAACGGTGTTGCCCGATTTCTCATCAATTCAGCTTAGTCCTCAAAGTCAAAGAGGTCTGCATTTCTTTCCTTGAACAGCTCATAAGCCTTGTCAAGAACCTCAAGGTCCTCCTCAGGAACAAGAACACTTTCGCCATCCTGCTCGCCATCAATTTTCAGGATAATTACTTCATCAACCTCGTCATCCTCTTCCTCCTTGTAGGGGATACAGATAACATAATCAAATCCGTTCACCTGAACCGTATCAAGATGTTCAAATGTCTGCTTGTTTCCATCGTCGTCGAACAAATCCACAAGAAAATTGTCCTCTTCTTCAATGTTGGTGTTCTTATTGATGTTTTCTGCCATTTTTAATTTCTCCTTTAACTTTTTTTACTTTGCACCGCTGTCAAGATATGCCTGAAGGATAAACGCAGCCGCAATTTTGTCAACAGCATCCTTCCGCTTCTTTCCGCGAACATTTGTTTCATTCATAAGGTTATGTGCCGAAACAGTAGTCAACCTTTCATCCCACAAGACAATAGGACAATCAACCAGCTTCCCGAGAAGCTTTGCAAAAGCCTTTGTCTTTTTCCCTCTGTCACCCACTGTGCCGTTCATATTCTTTGGAAATCCCAGAACAATTTTCTCCGCACCGAGACTTCTCACAAGCTCTGCAGTGTGCTCAGCTACTTTTGTCATATTCTTTTCAGAAAAGGTCTCCAGAGTGTTTGCCGAAAATCCAAGAGCATCCGAAACTGCATATCCTGTGCGGCTATCCCCGAAATCCACACCGAGAATCATTGAAACGCCTCCAACCTTTATATATATTTATATATATTTATTTATTTTATCATACTTATGTACTATTCGCAAGTGTTTTTTTCAGAAAAAGGTACATAAAAAAATAAAAAATTTTATTACAAAATATTCCTTTACTTTTCCACAGCTGTTTTCCGAAAGGTCTCCGTGAATAATGTTGACATCCCTCTAAAACCATTGTGGATAAAGGGTTTGTCCTGTGGATAACTCTGTGGAAAATGTGAATTGTAACAATTATGTAAACTTCCTGTAAAAAACCGCAGAGAAATACAGGATGTTTTGTATAAATATGGATTATTTTTCCCAAAAAAGAAGGAGCGAATGACATTTTTTGTCCATTCGCTCCCTGTTTATGCACATCTTATTTTTACAGACAGAACCGTCATATCATCATTAATCTGTCCGTCGTTTTTCCTTACTGCCTGCTCAAGAATTTCCTGAGCAAGATTTTTGTCGGGACTTTCTCCGCCCAGACGGTTCACAAATTCGCTTATCCACATACTTCCGCAATCACGTGTTTCAATTCCGTCTGTAACCATAATAATTACATCTCCGTCTCCCAGAGTTTTTGAAGCAATCTCTGCTTCCATTTCTGCTATAACACCAACAGGAAGTGATGCAGCTTTCACTGTATCTACACGATTTGAACGCATAATAAAGCTGGGTTCTGCACCGGTTTTTATGAATTCAGCCTCCCCTGTATATAAATCAATTATGCAAACATCCATAGTCACAAAAGAGTCCTCGTCGGATTTCAGCAGCATAATTGAATTTAGAAACTTCACCGCCATACAGCTGTCAAATCCTGCCCGAAGAAAGCTGTCAAGAAGTTCAAGCATGGCTTCACTTTCTCTTGCAGCCTGACTGCCTGTTCCCATACCGTCACTGAGAGCAATTACATATTTCCCTCCGCTTATATGAGAAAAACGATAATTATCACCATTGCGTTCCGAAAGAGCACGTTCCGCAAAGCTTGTCTCAACAACAAACTTTTCTGCATCACATACCTCCAGAGACACAAAATATTCACTTGCTCCGCTCGTTTCTCTTATACTGATTTCACCTCGGAACAAGCTTCGCATAATTCTTTCCGTTTCCCTTCTTACTCTTTCATTCCACAAGGTACGTCTTATGCAAAGCTCCACATATTGTCTTCCACCCGTATCTCCCAAAACCTTCACTCGATATAGCTCTATTTCCTTTTCTTCAAATGCCGCTTCAACCTCACGCACAGAAATGCTTCTGAAGGCTATGTCACTTTCAATTACCTCCGAAAGTCCTCCAATAACCTTTGATACTCCCGAAAGCTGTTCACCCACAAGAGTACGGCTTTCCTGAACCTTGCTTTTCCATACACATCTGACCTGATTTAGGTCAAGCTGATGATTGAGTTCCGCCACCAATCTCGGAAAATCTACACACACAGCCCTGAATTTTTCGTTTACATCAAAGGGACTCACCGAACCGTTTTCGTCCATTGCACTCATAAGCTCAAACAGGGAATGATAAGTAAAATCAAAATTTTTGTTCCAACAGTCAGAGGACTTTCTGCATTTCTTGCAAACCTTGTCCGCCGCCAAATCAAAAACCGTTGCAATATCCGCAGTATTTTTTTGATTTTTCTTTTCCGAATATGTTTCAAGTGTACGAGCCATTGTTTCAAGGGATGCCGCAATAGCCGCCAGCTTTTCACGAAGAGCCGTTTTTATACGCTTGATTCCTGCTCGCTCCGTTGCGTCAAAGCATATAACTTCCCCAACCTTGGTAATTATCTTCTGTTTTACAAACAAGAAGATTACCGAAGCCGCCATTATTTCATAAAGTGTCAAAATAGCCTCCATGGCTCCGTTTGTGTACACAATCAATATTGCATTTGCAAGAACAACACCTGATATAACTCCTCCCTTTCCAAATTTCGAAAACATACCTGAAAGAAAGCCGCAAAAGCTGAATGCCCCCAAGATTGGGAGAAACTCATCACTTCCAAGACCGCAAATTATACCGATAATCACTCCTGCACCCGTGGAACAAGCTGTCCCACAGCCTGCCGCAACCACCAAAAGCAAAGCAATTGCCACAACATTCATAACCGAAAAATAACTTCCTACATATATTTCCTTCAATCCCATAACCGCAAGAGCAACAACCGCTCCGAGGCTCAGTTTTTCTTCCCCATCGATTGTTTCTGCCGAGAGTTTTTCTCTTTGTATTACCCCAACACTTTTTTCAATTACCAAAGCCCCTGCCACAACAGCCGCTGTTTCGCACAAAAGCAACAAAAGCTCACCCAAGCTGAAACCTTGCCAGAAAATTGTTACAAGTCCGGCAACAAAAATCCCCGCTCCTGCCGCAAGCCCTGCCGTAAGCTCCTTCATTCTGACATCCTTGTCAAGCACAAACAGCACTGCAATATAAATTATTCCTGCACAAATGTATTTTGCCGCCCCAAGACGGTCACAAACTGCAAAACTTCCCAAACTCACCGCCGCAAAAGACAAAATTGCTCCTACCGAAAATTTCCGCTCCTGAGCCAGAAACGAAAGTCCGAAGGGGGCAAGTTCTCCATAGGGCACCGCCATTGCAAGAAAAAAGCCTATAACTCTGAAAAAACTTCTGCCCTTTACATTGCTTTCTCTCAACTTCATTCGATTAGTTTCGCTGTTTTTTTGCGGTTTATACGAAGAATATTCCGGTACCGCCATAATTCGTCCTCCTTTTCCTCTTCCATATTTTGCCATTTGTTATATTATACAAGCTTGTCCGCAAAAGAATTGTCGAAACCCATAGTCCATACGAAATTTTTTAGATTTGAAGAATAGAAAAAGGGGGTTGTGTCAAACAACCTCCCCTTTTCAACAATCAGACTATTTCAAATTAAACCAGGCATTCATTCCCGGATATACCGCACTGCCTCCAAGCTCCTCTTCTATCCTGAGCAAGCGGTTATATTTTGCTGTACGATCAGTTCTTGAGGGTGCTCCAGTTTTTATTTGACCGGAATTTGTTGCAACTGCAATATCCGCAATAGTTGTATCCTCCGTTTCACCGCTTCTGTGTGAGGTTACTGCAGTATAACCCGCTCTGTTTGCGGTCTCAATAGCATCCAGAGTTTCGGTTAGTGTTCCGATTTGATTTACCTTTATGAGAATTGAATTTGCCGCTTCAAGCTGAATACCCTTTTTCAACCTTTCGGTATTTGTTACAAACAGGTCATCTCCCACAAGCTGAATCTTTTCACCGAGACGCTTGGTGAGCATATCCCACCCTTCCCAGTCTTCCTCCGCCATTCCGTCCTCTATGGATATAATGGGATATTTTACCGCCCAGTCAGCCCAAAATTCCACCATTTCTTCTCTTGTCAGCAATCTGTCCGTCTTCCAGAAATAATATTTCCCATTCTCACCTTTTTTCTTTGCTTCCTCATACATTTCTGTTGATGCAGGGTCAAGAGCAATCCTGAAATCATCATAAGCTCTGAAGCCGGCCTTTTCAATTGCTTCTATAATAAGCTTGACCGCATCTTCATCACACTCCAGATTGGGTGCAAAACCGCCTTCGTCTCCCACCGCCGTGGAATAACCCTTTTCTTTGAGAATTTTTTTCAAGGTATGAAAAACCTGAGCACACCACATAAGTGCTTCCCTGAAGGTCTTCGCTCCCACAGGCATAATCATAAATTCCTGACAGCTTATTGAATTATCAGCGTGCTTTCCTCCATTGATAATATTCATCATAGGCACAGGCAAGGTTTTTGCATTTATGCCGCCGATGTAGTTATAAAGGCTGAGTCCCAGTGACGCTGCTGCCGCCTTTGCACAGGCAAGAGATACCGCAAGCATAGCATTTGCACCAAGTCTTGACTTGTTCGGTGTACCGTCAAGACGAATAAGCTCACGGTCAATCTCCGGCTGTTCAAGAACATTAAAGCCAATCAATGCATCACAAATCTCCGTATTAACATTTTCAACAGCCTTCAGAACACCCTGACCCATGTAACGTTTTTCGTCTCCGTCCCTGAGCTCACACGCTTCAAACGCACCTGTTGACGCACCCGACGGCACAGCAGCCCGACCCACAGAGCCGTCTTCGGTGAATACCTCAACCTCAACGGTAGGATTTCCACGCGAATCCAGAATCTCCCGTGCAACCATTCCTTCAATAGCGATATAGTCTTTCATTGTGCAACCTCCTGAAAAATTTAATTTTTAACAGTATGCACACTTTTTGAATTTTTTATATCACAAAGGGAACAATAATAAAGAATTTGTTGACTTTTCAAAAGTGAAAGGAGAATTTCTATGATAAACCACGACACAGTAGAACTATTGAAGGAATGCAACGCAGGCATAAAAATGGGCGTAAATTCCATTGATGAGGTTCTCGACAAGGTAAAGGACGAAAAGTTAAAAACCATACTGGAAAAATCAAAGGAAAACCATCAAAATCTGGGAAGCGAAACTCACGAAATGCTGAACAAGATTGATGAAGAAGGAAAAGAGCCCAACCTTATGGCACAAGGTATGTCCTGGCTCAAAACAAACGTAATGCTCGCTATGGACCATACGGACAAGGTTATTGCCGACTTGATAACCGATGGCTGTGATATGGGAACAAAATCCCTGAACAAATATCTAAATCAGTACGAAGCTGCATCCGAGGATGCAAAAAATATAGCCAAAAGACTTATCAAGCTCGAAGATGACCTTGCAGCTGACATAAGAAGCTATCTTTAAAAAAAAGCCGTCAGAACCGCATATATGGCGGTTTTGACGGTCATTTTTATCTTATTATAAGTTTTTCTTTAAGTCCCGAATAACGCATCAGAATATTATTGTTTTCCACAAACTGTCTGAGAATATCTTCCTTCCCCACAAGAATAACAAGCTTTTTTGCCCGTGTTATAGCCGTATACAAAAGATTTCTTGTCATAAGAAGTCTGTGAGTATCAAACATCGGCATTATAACAACATCAAACTCACTTCCTTGACTTTTGTGAACGGTGACAGCATATGCAAGCTCCAGCTCTTCAAGCTCGGCAAATTCATAAACAACCCTTTTGTCGTCAAAAATCACCGTGAGAGTTTGCTTGGGAATATTGATATCCGTAACAAATCCCACATCGCCGTTGAAAATTCCCTGACCTTCTTCAAGGTCTGTAACTCTTGTCCACTCAAGGTTATAGTTATTCTTGTTCTGCATAACCTTGTCTCCGATACGAAATGTGTAGCCGCCTGCTGTTTTCTCGGAAATTCGCTCTCTTTTGGGATTAAGTCTTTTCTGGAGAATCTCGTTCAGATTCTGTACTCCGATAAGGGTTTTCCGCGTAGGTGTAAGCACCTGAATTTGTGATATACTGTCAACACCGTAAGCCTTCGGTATTCTTCTCTCACACAAATCTGCAATAGTTTCACAAAGCAGCTCCGGCTGCGTACAATTCACCATAAAGAAATCATTTTCAGGGTCATTGCAAAATGGCATATCTCCGCGATTTATTCTGTGGGCATTGACAACAATCATACTTTCCTTTGCCTGCCTGAAAATTTCAGTCAACTTCACACATTCAAGACATTCACTTTCGATTATATCCCGAAGAACATTACCTGCACCCACCGCCGGCAGCTGGTCACAATCACCTACCATAATGAGCCTTGCCTTTCTTGGAAGTGCCAGCAAAATGCTGTGCATAAGAAGAATATCCACCATTGACATTTCATCAACAATGAGAACATCGCAATCCAGCTTGTTTCGTTCGTTACGACCAAAGGCAACTCCGTTCCCCTCCGATGGCATATTTTCAAGAAGACGATGAACAGTTTTCGCTTCCACTCCGCAAACCTCGCTCATCCGCTTTGCAGCTCTTCCCGTAGGTGCTGCAAGAGCAATCTTTTTTCCCTGACGTTTCATCAGGTTTATAATCATATTAATAATGGTTGTTTTTCCCGTTCCGGGACCACCTGTTATTACCATTGCTGAATTCTCGAATGAAGAAAACACAGCATCCCTTTGAGAGTCTGCCAAAACAATATCCATATCAATCTCGGCTCTTTCAATAAGGTCTTCAAGTTCACATCTGTTCGTTTCAAAAACAAGACTGCTCATTTCCCTCAACCTTTTTGCAACACCTCGTTCCGCTTCGTAAAACCTGTCAAGATAAACCGCATCGAATTCTTCATGGGCTTCAATAACAAGCTCCTCTTTGAGACACAGCTGAGCAATTGCATCCTCCACATCCTCATTCCCAACTTCAAGAACTGCCTTCGCTTGAGCGACCAGCGTTCCTTTTGGAAGATATGTATGCCCACTCAGATAAGCCGCATTCAAAAGTGTGCTCACCACACCCGAACAAACTCTTGGTGCGAAATTTGAAGGCAGCTTCAATTCTTCACGGATTTTGTCGCATATTTTGAACGTAAACCCATCAATTGAACTGAGAATAAAGGGATTTTCTCCCACAAAATCTATAATCCCATCGCCAAAGGTACGATAAGCTTTAACCACAAGATTAGTTGAAATCCCGAATTTTTGGAAATACACAATAATATTTTTCAAACACATCTGTTCCAAAAATTTTTTATAAATATTCTGAGCCTTTGCCGCTGAAATTCCTTTGATTTGAGTGAGCTTTTCAGGTTCATTTTCGATAATATCAAACGCCTGCGTTCCAAAAGCCTCAACAATTTTTCTCGCTGTACTTTTTCCTATATGCGGCAAAACTCCCGATCCGAGATATAGCTCAATATCACTTTCCGTTTCAGGCAAAAGTCTTTGAAAATTTTTCACATTGAATTGTTCACCGTATTCAGGATGTGTTTTCCATTCCCCCTCAGCTACAATTCTTTCTCCGTCCGAGAGACCGGGCATATATCCCGTGAGTGTATAAAGCTTTCCGCCGGATGACACGTCGCAAACCGTATATCCGTTCACTTCATTTTCATATATAACTCCTTCAACAACACCTTCAAGACGTTCCACCCGTTTTCACCTCTGCTATGTTCAAATTATAACAAATGTTCTCTATCACCGACTATTATTATACTTGAAACTCAGTCTTCTGTCAATGAACACGGGTGGATTTTTTACAATTACAGGAAATTATCAAATCATAGCCTCTGCAAGCTTGACAAGAAGCTCCTCGCCATACTTGTAGCAAAGCATAAATTCAATTGTTCCATCCTCAATACCGGCTTTTGCCTGAACAATTTCAACTGCTTCTTCAACCGACATATCCGTTTCCCCCTCTCTTATTTCATCAAACGGAAAGTTTTTTCCCGGACAAGCCGTACTCACAAAATCTCTGTGCATTTTGATTTCAGCCGAAGGAAAAAGCTCCGCAAGATAGGTCACAAGACTTTTTCCTGCCTTTTTCTGCCCAACCGCCATTTCTTCTGCGTCAAAATTACCCTCAAAGCAAATGCCAATACTTTCGTGGTTATATCCGGCGCAATGAGCCCCAATGACAGAAATCGGTCTTCCTCGCCAGATACTACCATCTTTTCTTACATAAAAGTGGTATCCAATGCCTGTCCAACCTCTACTGATGTGGTCATTATGAACAGATACAGGGTCCCCATTCCCTGCGCAATGATGAATTATAATATATTTAGTAGCATTTCTCTTGGACAAACTTCCGTTCCATTTGTAATCAGTTTCAACAATCTTCAGCACAAAAGTCCTCCTTTTTCAGAATATCAATTGCTTTGGTAATAACTTTTGGAAGTGGTAATCCCATAAGCCCTGCATTTTCAACTATTGATATAACCTCATTGGCAATAAAGCCTATGATGGTTGCCGTTCTTATGTATTCCGTACCCAAGGACACATCAAGTCTGTGAGCAATAAGCACAAAAAGAAGCGTAACACACTTCTTGCATAAGCCCTTCCATCCGGCACGGCTGTTCAGGTTGCCGTTTTCC
>SVKC01000069.1 GCA_015068655.1 Oscillospiraceae bacterium | reverse complement strand
AGTGGCAATGGTCTGTAGAAACAATTACGCCGTCCAAATCAAAAATTACTGCTTTTATCATAATTACACCCCAATCACATTTTACGGAAAAATAACTATATCTTCACCGAAAGATTTGATAGCAATGGGTTCGCCATTGATAACTCTGTATTGCACACCGTTTTTGTCTACGAAAACCTCAATGAGCCGTCCTTTGAATAAAATTCTGAACTTATATGAATTCCATTTTTCGGGCAGAACGGGAGCAAATTCAAGTTCGTCACCGTTGATTCTCATTCCTCCGAAGCCAAAAAGCATACTCATCCATGTGCCTGCCATATTTGCACAATGGTATCCGGCATTTGTATTTGCGTGATAATCGTCAAGGTCAAGACGTGACGTTGTCATAAAGTATTTATAGGCAATATCGTAATAGCCGATACTGTTTGCCACAATAGAGAAAATACAAGCTGAAAGCGATGATTCATGAACAGAGACCGTCTCATAGAAATCAAAGTTTCTCTTCATTTCTTCTTTGTTAAAGTATTTTGAAAGAAGGAACATTGCCAAAACAAAGTCTGCCTGCTTTGATACCTGATGACGGTATACAATTATAGGATGATGCTTGTCAAGAAGCGGAAATTCACTAAACGGGGTATTTTCTATATCCCATCTCTTTTTAGACATAAAGGAATCATCCTGAGGATATATTCCAAGCTTGTCCTCATACGGAATATACATGTTGTCGATTGCCTTCTGCCAATCGCCCTGTTCAGAGTCCTCCAGCCCTATTTTCTTTGCAAGAACTGCGTATTTTTCAGGCATATTTTCTTTCAAATAAGAAACTGCTTTTACAGCATACTTCATATTTTCACGAGCCATCATATTAGTATAGCAGTTATTGTTTACAAGAACCGCAAATTCGTCAGGACCTGTAACACCGTTAATACAGAACTTTCCGCCCTTGTAGTCAACATATTCACCGAATGAGCACCAGAAACGAGCAGTTTCAATCAAAATTTCTGCACCGTAGTCAGCCAAGAAATCATAGTCTTCGCTAACAGTTACATACTGATTTACTGCATACGCAATATCTGCATTTATGTGGAACTGACATGTTCCTGCCAAGAAGAAAGCACTTGCCTCTTCACCGTTGATTGTGCGCCAGGGAAAGCAGCATCCCTTGTCTACTGACAACACTCTTGCTCTTTTCCTTGCTTCTTCAAGAGTGTTGTATCTAAACATCAGAATGTTTTTTGCAATTTCAGGATATTCAAAATTGAAGAACGGAGCAACATACATTTCTGTATCCCAGAAAACATGACCTTCATAACCTTCACCAGAAAGCCCCTTTGCCCCAAGGCTTGTCTGTCCGTCTCTGCCGGGCGACTGCAATAGAGCAAACATATGCCACCTTAACCCCTGGGAAAGCATATCGTCACCGTCAATTTCTATATTGGCATTCTGCCAGAACTCATCAAGATACGCCCTCTGAGATTCTTCTATTGCAGAAAATCCTCCTTTCGAAAGCTCTGCAAGAATATTCTTTGCACTATCAAACAATGCATTTTCCTCAAAATCCCTTGTAGTAACATACGTAAAATATTTGGTTAATGTGTACGCTTTACCTTTTTTAGCAGAAAAGCTGAGTTCTGTTGCAACGGAATATTCATCTTTTACATTCTCTGTATTTGCATCAAAATCAATATCATTTCTCATTGCCGTTACAATACCGATTTGTGTATTTTTTGACTTCTGCTTTATTGCAGAGAAATTATTTTCAACCACGGCATCTTCCATTAACACAACTCTGCCGTAAGGACCGTAGTCGATACGAGAATTATTTTCCGCAGTATTATTAATAACATCGCCATCAATCTTTGAAACAATTGAGATTTCTCCGTCAAAATCAACAGGAGTTACAGAATACTTTATTGCAGCTGCAAACTTATTTGTTAACGAAACAATTCTTGTTGATTCAATCTTAACGGTTTTTCCTTTTGAGGTTGCCCATAAAACGCTCCTTGTAAGAACACCGTTTTTCATATCAAGCATTCTTTTTGATTCGATAAGTGTACCATCAAAAATACTAAATTCTTCCCCGTCTACTATAAGCTTTATTATCTTTGCATTTGCAACATTAAGCATAGTCTGAGTTTTTTCGGCAAAACCATATGCCATTTCGCCGTAACGGATTTTTTCACTTTCATAAAATCCGTTGATGAAGCTTCCTTCCATACCAAAGCCTTTTTCCATTTTGTAGGCTTCTTCAAAAGTACCTCTCATACCAATATATCCGTTTGATAAAACGAATATGGTTTCGTTACGATAGTTGTTTTCTATGTCAAACTTTTCCTCTGTGACAGACCATGGTTCACAAGGATAAATAGGTTTTATATTTTTAATATCTTCTATCATTTACAGATGCTCCTATTCTCCAAAAAATACCGTTGCTACATTCCACGCACTAAGTGAAGGCATTTTAATAATACCTCCATCCCCCACTGTAAGTGCTTCTTTCTTTCCGTACTGTGACATATAAAGTGCCTTTTTACCAGCAGGAACCTGCACTTTAATTTTAAATTCTCCGCTTTCTCCGCACATACAGTTTACAATGCTTACTGATGCCAATTCTCCATTTTTATAAGCTCTTGGCAAAACAATTGATGGGAAAGCTCCCATAAGCTTTGCAGGGAGAGGTTTTCCACTTATATACTCAACAATGTTGAAAATATAATTTCTTCTTTGTGTGCTCAAAATTCTGTTCCAGAGTTCAAACCCGAACACTGCCCATTTTGCCCCCTCGGAAGTTGTAATAATTACTGTTGAAGCACAACCTATATTATCTGCTATTTTAACAGCTGCTCTGTAACGACCTACAATCTCAACATTGTCAGAGAGCACCTTGATTTTGTATCCCTCACGCTTTCCACCAAATCTTCCTGACCAGACTTTCTGTGAAATATCGTTATTTATCTTATGGTCGGGATATTCCTCATTAAGTTTTATAGTGTCTATGAGTTCTACAGA
>SVKC01000031.1 GCA_015068655.1 Oscillospiraceae bacterium | reverse complement strand
CCATTTTGTCGTTCCATGTTTCAAAAGCATTTTCCAAATTAGCTACAATCCAATTATCGGACAAAAGTCATTCACCTCCTGAAAATGCAAAAAAGCCATCACTTTTGGGGTGATGACTTATCTGTTTCTTATTAAAATTGTTAAATTTTTGTGTTTGTATTGACTTTTACGGATAATTGGTATATAATATAAACAGATAAAGGGCAAGACCGCAAAACGGTTAGCCAAAGTTTCAGTTTAGTAACTGCCTAACTTTAGCGAGAGGGGCAGTTACTTTTTTATGGTTATAATTAGCACGATAAGTGTAATTAGATACAGCATTATGTACACATACTCCATAAGACCACCTCCAATCTCCGCTGAAATCAGTCGGAATTAAAAGGTGGCTAACCGCCCTTAGACTTGCCCAATTATCCGGTCAGATTCCTCTGACTTCTACATTTTACCACATTTCACCCGAAAAAGCAATACTTTTCACTTTAAAATTTAGACTTATAAATGAACAATAAAGCACCCAACTTTTCAAAAAATGAAAAAAGGGCAAGCTCTGAAGCCCTTGATATTACTGGGTTTTCAGCACTTGCCCCTATTATAACATGAGCATATAAAGACTGTATAATCTAGATGCCAAGCTTTTCGTCGATAATACAACTGAAAGATTTGGCTACCTCACAGCTGCACAACTACTTCGGTACAGGTGAATTAAATTTGCCTTATAGCTGACAAATTCAGATAAATTCATCTTTTATGAGTGATTACATATTCACCGGAACAAACTACCTTTGATGAAGCACCATCATCAAAGACGTAGCCTTTTTCCAAATAAGCTGTTGCTTTTACTGCCTCAGGAATTTGCAGAGTAAGTATTACACAGTCACCTTTTTTCTTCCATGAAGAAACAATTTTACCTGACGGTGCTGTATAATAACCCTCAGCATTATTAAGTGCAGTTACAAAAGATGGCTTGATATCAACTCTTGTAATGTCATTCCCCTGAGGATTAAACTGTATTCCTGCAAGACTCTTGATAAACCATGCACTGATATCACCCCAAAAATGATGATTCATAGAATCCATTCTGTCATCATTATAAAAACGTTCCCACAGTGTTGTTGCACCTTTTTCGAGCCAATTTCCATAAGATGGGTAGTCAGGTCTTGTTATCATCTTATACGCAAGGTCACTATAACCGTATTGTGAAAGAACGTGGAAAATAACTCTGCCGCCGAGAACACCAACATCCATATGGTCATCAGCATCATAAATCATTTCACACAAACGCTGAAATGCCATTGGAGATTCTTCCTTTGTGAACACTTTATAATATATACACATAGCTTGGCTTGTCTGGCAATTTCCATCAGCAGTCATAGTGCTAAAATCAATTAAGTTATTACGTATTGCTACCTTAAAGTTAGTTGCAATTTTTTTTGCATAATCTCGCTCAGAAATCATTCCTACTGCATCAAACATAAACGACATTTTATTCGCAATATCCATAGACATAATTGAATCGGTAAGAATTAAAGGTGCTTTGGGGGTTATTCCGCCTATATGACACCAATCACCAAGACCTATATGTATCAAACCGTCCTCATCAGTTTGCGTTGTAAGATAATGCAAATACGCCATAAAAGCCTGGACAGATTCTTTTATCATATCGGTTTCCCCACGATAAACATATACATAATACGGAAGATATGCAAGCACACAATCCCATGCCGGACCATTTCCCCAGCTAAATCCCCAACCGCCTGTTGGTATAATTCCCGGAAGAGCTCCTTCTTCATTTTGCGCTTTGCAAATATTTCTAAGCCACTCTCTGTAACTTACCTCAGGATTAAAATTCAGAAGCATATGCTCACAAGAAAGCGCAGCATCTGCGGTCCAGCCATTTTTTTCTCTATGCGGACAGTCTGTCGGGAAATAGTGAAAATTAGATATATCACTTCTGCGTGTAATTTCCTGCAGTTTATTAGCAACCTCATCTGAACAGGTAAATCCGCCTCGTGATTTTAAGTCAGAATGCAGAACAATATATGTCAATAAATCAAAAGTTGCCTGTTCTGTCGTAATACCACTTATCTTAACATAACGAAAACCATGATATGTAAAAGTCGGTGTATAAGTTTCTTCGTCTTCGCCCTTACAAATATAAGTATCCTTATGAACGATTTCCTTATCTCTTTCCCAATACTCTCTTACAAACCAGATATTATCTAAAAACAGTTTTTCGTCTTTTAGCATCTCTCCATGCTGTAATTCGACTTTCTGACCTTTTGTTCCTTTTATATTCAGGCGGCATACACCGGCATTGTTCTGTCCGAAATCATAAATATAACTGTCTCCGTCTTTGATAATTTCAACCGGCTTCAGTTCAGTTTCTTTAACAATAGGCTCTGACGTACACAAACGAAGTTCACCCTTCGGAGGTGTTGTTTCAAGTGCATTATTCCACGCAGAATCGTCAAAGCCTTTTTGATTCCATCCGGAAATCTCAAAATTAGCATCGTAGTATTCACCAAACCGATAATCATCGCTTCTTATTGGAGATTCTGTAACTTTGAAAGAAGTATCGCTTTCTATAACAATCTTCTTACTTTCTGCACTTTTATAAGTCAATGTAAGCGCTACCATAGGTGCACTTCTAAATTCTGCTTTATCAAAATCCCATATATGACCACCGGGATTATTTTGAAAACCGTTACCAAGTATAATTCCGATAACATTTTCTCCCTCATCAACCGGAATATCATATTCGTCACAATAAATATAATGATCAGTATTTGAAATATAAGGAGCCAAAAACCCTTTGGTATACCTTTTACCATTTATGTATAGTTCGTAAAAACCGCAAACAGCAATTACAACCTTTGCAATCGTTTTGACATCAGAAACAAAGCTTTTTCTGATATACGGTGCAGGCACATTTTTTTCAAATGTATTGTATTCGGTTGTAGCTTTAATAAATTTATTTACACACTTCATAGTGCTCATCTCCTATTTAAAATATTTAAAAATTCGACTATGTTTGTAATCTTTTATAGCCTCATATCATATCAAATATAAAAACACTTATTTCTCACTCTTCTCCAATGAATTCTTCCAGAATTTTAACAGCTTCTTCTATACATCTGTCGCAAGAACAAAGCTTTTTGCTTTTAATATCACTACACAAAATTGTACCTATCCTGTTCTGAAACTTCTCCATAAGGTCACGAGCAAAACCATAACTTACTTTCTTGTTTGTTTCAGGTAACTTGTCAAGTCCGTAACTATTAATTCCTCCAACTACAACAACCATGGCACTCACAGCACCGCAAACACCTTGTGTTCCGCCCATTCCTCCGCCGAAAGCTTCTGTAAGTCTGAACAGTTCATCATCACTATATCCCAATTTATCTGCAAATACACATGCCACCGCCTGTGCACAGTTGTATCCCTTTTCGTGATTTTTTACCGCTTTTTCACATCTATTCATTTTGCAATCTCCTTTTAATTGTTTTCCTCAATGCGTCTTTTTGAGAAGAAACCTTTTCATCAATTATAAAATTAATGTACATTTTATATGTCAATATTTTGACGATATACTCGCTCACGCTCGTGCGATATATTTTTCACTATGTTCAAATGCGATATAACCTCATTTTATTCGGTTGCGATATGATATAAATTCCTTATTTCGTCCCGAAGGGACATATCGCATTACGAAGTAATATATCACACCGAAGGTATATCGCAAATTCCGTCAGGAATTTATATCGCTGAGTTTAATCGTAAAACGATTAAACTCATTATACCATACACACAAATCTAAATCAAGCCTTTAAATCATTATGGGTATTGTAGTTCATTGTTCAAAAAACTAATATTAAAACGGCGGCTGCATAAAGTGAACTGCAACCGCCGTTAAAAATTCCATTATTTATTTTTGCCCCCAACTATTGAAAAAGAGCCTAAAAATATAACAAAAGTTATTATTCTGTAATAATTCTCTTGAGATTGATTCTTCCCATCTTGTCGATTTCAATAACCTGAACCTTGATGTCATCGCCAACCTTCACAACATCCTCAACCTTTTCAACTCTGGTTTTGTCAAGCTTTGAAATGTGAACAAGACCGTCTTTTCCGGGAAGGAATTCAACAAATGCACCAAAGTCCATAATTCTGACAACTTTGCCGTCATATACTTCTCCGATTTCAGGCTCCTTCACGATGCCTTCGATAATCTTTCTTGCTTCCTCGCCCATTTCGCTGTTTGGAGCAGAAATGAACACACGACCATCATCTTCAATATCAATCTTTGCCCCTGTATCTGCAATAATTTTCTGGATAACCTTGCCACCTGAGCCAATAACGTCACGGATTTTGTCAACAGGGATTTCCATATGAATTACCTTTGGTGCATACTGTGAAACCTCTGTTCTGGGTTCAGCAATTGCCTTGAGCATCACCTCATCAAGAATATAATATCTTGCATCTCTTGTTTCTGCGAGAGCATTCTTGATAATTTCAGGTGTAAGACCGTCAATTTTGAGATCCATCTGAATTGCTGTAATACCCTTCTTTGTACCTGCAACCTTGAAGTCCATATCGCCAAAGAAATCTTCCAATCCCTGAATATCAAGGATAGTAATAAATCTTTCACCTTCTGTAACAAGACCAACAGAAATACCTGCAACGGGAGCCTTGATAGGAACACCTGCATCCATAAGAGCAAGAGTACTGCCGCAAATACTACCCTGTGAGGTTGAACCATTTGAGCTCAAAACTTCTGATACAAGTCTGATTGCATAAGGGAATTCTTCCTCCGAAGGAATTACGGGAACAAGCGCACGTTCAGCAAGTGCACCATGACCGATTTCACGTCTGCCGGGACCTCTTGAGGGTTTTGTTTCGCCAACACTGTATGAAGGGAAGTTGTAGTGATGAATATATCTTCTGTATTCCTCTGTGTCAAGACCGTCTATAATCTGTGAATCTCCGAGAGCACCAAGAGTTGCAACCGTCATAACCTGTGTCTGTCCACGCTTGAAGAGACCGCTTCCGTGTGCTCTGGGAAGAAGACCTACTTCTGAAGAAAGGGGTCTGAGTTGCTGAATCTTTCTGCCGTCAACACGCTTTCCTTCATCAAGGAGCCAACGTCTCACGATAGTCTTTTGGAGCTTGTAAAGAGCATCCTCAATATCCTGAGCATATTCTTCTGCGGGGTATGTTTCTTCAAAGTGTTCATACACCTTTTCATAAACAACCTTGAGGTTTTCGTCTCTCACAGACTTGTCATCTGTATCAAGAGCTTCCTTCACCATATCTGTTGCAAAAGCAGAAATTGCATCAAAGATTTCTTCATTCACAACAATGTGGTCATATTCAAACTTGGGCTTTCCGATTTCATCCTGAATACCCTTGATAAATTCACAAATTTTCTTGATTTCTTCGTGAGCAAACATAATAGCGTCAAACATAACATCTTCAGGAACTTCGTTTGCGCCCGCTTCAATCATAACTACTTTTGCAAGACTTCCTGCAACAGTAAGGTTGAGGTCACTCTTTTCTCTCTGTTCAACTGTGGGGTTGATAACAAATTCACCGTCAACAAGCCCAACATAAACAGCTGCAATAGGACCATTGAAGGGAATGTCCGAAATTGAAACAGCTGCAGAAGAACCAATCATTGCACAGAATTCAGGAGCATTGTCCTGTTCAACCGACATAACTGTTGAAACAATTGAAACATCGTTTCTCAAGTCCTTCGGGAACAAGGGTCTCATAGGTCTGTCGATTACACGTGCTGTAAGGATAGCATTTTCAGAAGGTCTTCCTTCTCTCTTCAAAAAGCTTCCGGGAATTTTGCCCACAGCATACATTCTTTCCTCATAATCAATGCTGAGAGGGAAGAAATCAATACCGTCTCTGGGTTTTGCAGATGCAGTTGCAGCGGTAACAACAACTGTGTCGCCATATCTCACAATAACGGAACCGTTTGCCAGCTCCGCAACCTTGCCGACTTCAATGCTGAGCTTTCTGCCGGCAACTTCTGTTTCGAAAATTCTACTCATTTTCTTTTCCTCCTTTGTTTTCAAGAGGTCTGCCTTTTTAGCACTTATAAGCATACTTTCTGAAAAAAGTATATTTATAACTGCTAAATGCGCAAACACTCTCAAACCATATTTGTATTTTGATAAATTTTACGGAAAATATTCCGTTTAAATTATTGCTGAAATACGAAATTAAGTCTTTGCCCCGCAAAAGAGCAAAGACTTAATGTTTGTATCTTAGTGTCTGAGACCAAGTTTCTCAACAATAGCACGGTATCTGTTGATATCGTTCTTCATAAGATAGTTGAGGAAGCTTCTTCTAACACCGACCATCTTCAAAAGACCGCGTCTTGAATGGTGGTCCTTCTTATGAGTCTTGAGATGCTCATTGAGATGGTTGATTCTTTCAGTCAAAAGAGCAATCTGTACTTCAGGAGAACCTGTGTCACCTTCGTGTACAGCATAAGTCTTGATGATTTCTTCTTTTCTTTCCTTCAGCATTTGGTTTCACCTCCATAATTTTTTATCCCCTGAAAGCTTGGTATAAGGCGGTGAATCTTCAACCCTTAAACTAAGCAATAGGTTTACAACATTTGGTATTATACCACATCTGTCCGAATATGTCAACCACTAATTTAAAAAGATTTTTCATCCAAAAGAACATCCTTGCGGTGAAGCATTTCGTCAATTCTTTCAATATAATCCTTCGGTTCTTTCACATTGAAAATTCTTTCAATTCTGTCAGTTTCATGGTCAACGGTTTTTGTTACACCGCCACAGCCCAGAGAAATTATCGTCTGAACCTCTTCCATAATATAAATATTGTAAAGACTTTCGGTTCCCGGCTTTGCGTATCCCACATTTTCGAGATTCCCCAGCATATTTTTCTGTCTGTAAAGATAATAAGGATTTTTGCCATTTGCACTTACTGCTTTCAAAGCAAAATCAACCATTTCAGCAACCTTGTTATCGTCTGTCAGATTATACTCACCGAGTGTCTCATTGAGTCTTGATGAACGTTTTACGCTCATTGTATGAACCGTTGTGTTTTCAGGTTCAAGCCTTTCAACCTCTTCGATTGTATACTTAAACATATCAACTGTTTCACCCGGAAGACCGGCGATTACATCCATATTAATACATCCAATTCCACAGTATTTTGCAAGATAAAAGGCTTTTCGTATTTCGTCAGGTGTGTGGTTTCTGCCAATTACTTTCAATGTTTCAGTATTCATTGACTGTGGATTTATGCTTATTCTGTCAATACCGAAATTCTTTATGACTTTCAGCTTTTCAGCAGTTATAGTATCAGGTCTCCCTGCTTCAACCGTAAATTCTTTGCTCCCCGAAAGGTCGAACTCCGAAAAAACAGCATCCAGCAGAAACGTCAGTTGTTCTGCACTTAATGTTGTGGGTGTTCCACCGCCTATATATACACTTTCAATAATATTGCCGTTTTGCTTTACTATATTTGCAGTATATTCAATCTCTTTTTTCAAACACTCCAGATAATCAGGAATATACTTTGCACCGTTTGCCACGCTGTTGCTCACAAAAGAGCAATAGAGACAGCGAGTGGGACAAAAGGGAATTCCGATATATATACTTATGCCCTTGTCGTACATGGCATCAATCAAGGGCAATTCAATTTCTGCCACACGCACAGCAAGTTCAGCCTTCTCACGGCTTGCTCCGAACTCATTGACAAAATATTCAACGGTGTCCCGTGACGACATTCCCGATTTCATTTGCCTGCAGGCAATTTTTACGGGGCGGATTCCTGTGAGAATCCCCCATGGACTTTTCTGTTCCTTCATATCAAATACGGATTTTCCTTTCTTTCGTCTCCGATTGTCGTAGCAGCTCCGTGACCCGGATAAACATTCAAACTATCGGGAAGCACCATAAGCTTTTCTTTTATGGAGCGAATCTCTGTTTTGTAATCCCCGCCGGGAAAATCAAAACGACCTATCGCCCCTTTGAAAAGTGTGTCTCCGCACACAAGAAATACATCAAACAAGTAGCAGACTCCGCCTTCTGTGTGTCCGGGTGTATGAATAACTCTGATTTCTGTTCCGTGAAAATCAATGGTATCACCATCTTCCAAAAGAATATCGGCAGACACCGTAGGCAAAGGCATATATGAAAGGTTGAGAGAACTGTCATTGAGATATTTTTCTTCCAGTCTGTGAACAACGACCTTTGCCCCTGTAGCACTTTTCACAGCATCAAGTGCCCATATATGGTCAAAATGTGCGTGAGTAAGAAAAATATATTCAAGGGTGAGACCGTTTTCCCGAAGAAATCCAAGAACATCCTCTGCCTCCATTGGTGCATCAAACAAAGCAGCCCCTTTGGATTCTTCATCAAAAAGCAGATAGGCATTCACTGCCATATCACCCAGCGAAAAGCTTCTGAATTTCATAGTGACCTCCCGTAAATCATACACAAATATTTGAAGACCGCAGGGTCACTGACGCCTGCGGACAACAGATTGTACACCGTCGATTTGTTTCAGTTTTTTGATAGCATTATCAAGGTGTTCGGTGTTTTTTATTTCAATTGAGATTTCAACAATTGCTACATTGTTTTTTGCCGTTCTGGCGTTCAGGCTCTTTATGGGCGTACGCAAATCCGCTGTAACTCCCGTTATGTCAACAAGAAGGGAGTTTCTGTCAATTGCAGTAATACAAAGAAGTGCCTGAAAATCACTCTCAACCGCACTAGCCCAGCAAACATTTATAAACCGCTGTTCCTCTTCCGGAGAGAACTTCGCATTTGTAATATTTATGCAGTCAGTTCTATGAACAGCCACGCCTCTTCCACGTGTAACATATCCAATAATTTTGTCACCGGGAACAGGGCTGCAGCAATGTGAAATACGAACAAGACAGTTGTCAATTCCTTCAACAATAACACCGCTGTGGTTGGGCTTGCCTGATGTTTTGACAATAAACTGCTCCGGCATATTAGAGAGATTGTTCTTGCTTGCCATATCCTTCTTGCAGTTTTCTTTGAATTTCGCAAGATACTTGTTGGCACTTGAACCGCCATAGCCGAGAGTTGCGTACATATCATCAAGCTGTTTGAAGCCATATTTCCCAAGCAATGTCTCCAGCATTTCCTCGTTGTTTGCATAACTTGAAGGTATTCCGGCTTTTTTCAGCTCACGTTCAAGAATTTCCTTACCCTTTGCTATATTTTCAGTTCTGTTTTCCTTTTTGAGCCACTGATTAATCTTGTTTCTTGCCTGAGATGTTTTTGCAATCTTCAGCCAGTCAAGATTTGGTCCTCGGGATGCATTGGATGTGTGAATTTCAATAATATCACCGTTATGGAGAATATAATCAAGAGTAACAATTTTTCCATTCACCTTTGCACCCTGCATTTTGTTTCCGACAGCACTATGAATTGCATAAGCAAAATCTATCGGCGTCGCACCGGCAGGAAGGCTGATAACATCCCCCTTTGGCGTGAACACAAAAACCTCATCACTGAACATATCAATTTTGAGGGTTTGCATGAAATCCTCGGCATTTGTCATATCCTTCTGTATTTCAAGAAGCTGCTTTATCCATTCCAGCTTTCCGTCAATGTCCGACTTTCCGCTGAGACCTTCCTTGTATTTCCAATGAGCCGCAATACCATTTTCCGCCGTTCTATGCATTTCCCATGTTCTTATCTGAACCTCAAAGGGAGCTCCATTGGGACCTATAACCGTTGAATGAAGAGACTGATACATATTGGGCTTCGGCATTGCAATGTAGTCCTTGAATCTTCCCGGAATGGGCATAAAAAGCTCATGAACCATACCGAGAACCGCATAACAGTCCGCATCTGTATTCACAATAACACGCACAGCAAACAGGTCATAAATTTCTTCAATACTCTTGTTTTGCATAAACATTTTCCGGTATATACTGTAAAAATGCTTTGCACGACCTTCAACATGTGCTTCAATGGAAAGCCTTTTGAGACGATCATCGAACATCTCAATTATATCATTTATATACTCTTCTCTTTCGCTTTGCTTCTGGCTGATTTTGTCAACAATTTCATAATATGCAATAGGGTCAATATATTTCAAAGATAAATCTTCAAGCTCCATCTTTATCTTTGACATACCAAGACGATGAGCAAGAGGTGCAAAAACCTCAAGAGTTTCTCTCGCCTTTTCTCTCTGCTTGTGTTCAGGCATAGATTTGAGAGTCCGCATATTGTGAAGACGGTCCGCAAGCTTTATGACAATAACCCTCACATCATTCGCCATAGCAAGAAACATTTTTCGCAGATTTTCAACCTGCTGATCTTCTTTTGATGTATAAGGAATTTTTCCGAGCTTCGTAACACCCGAAACCAGAAGTGCAATGGTTGCGCCGAATTCTCTTTCGATATCCGCATCTGTCACATCAGTGTCCTCAACAACATCATGAAGAAGTGCTGCCGTGACCGAGCTTGTATCAAGCTCCATATCCGCAAGAATATTGGCAACTGCAATAGGGTGCGTAAAATAAGGTTCACCCGAAACACGCATCTGTCCTCTGTGTTTTTCCTCAGCGAAATTAAACGCCTTGACAACACTTTCAAGGTTACTTGAAGGATTGATGTTTTTAAGTTTTTTCAGCAGATTGTCCAAATGTTTTTGCATCAATAAATTCACTCTTCCATAAGTTTTATGTCTTTCAGTATCAACTGAACATTTTTGAAGCCCTTGTAGTCATTTATGTCAAGACCGAAGGCAACTTCAACAAAATCGCCTTCCTTCAGGAAGTTGTAATACTCACCCATTCCGAAGCCTACGGCATCAAGGAACTTGCCTTCCTTGAGAAGTGTCATTCTTAGATGCTTGTTTTCGCTCATTGTGCTGATTTTGTGAATTTTTATGTTGCGCACCGCAAAAACAGGAAGGGGATTTTCAACTCCGAAGGGTTGAAGCTTGTTTATTTCATCAACAGTTTCCATAGTAATATACGAAGGCTTGATTACAGCATCAATGGAAACTGTGGGAATAAGCGCATTTTCGTCAATTTTTTCAAAGGTATGAGCATTTATTGCCGCCCTGAACTTTTCGATATTTTCGGTTTTTATGGAAAGACCTGCCGCAAGCTCATGACCGCCGAATTTTTCAAGAAGGTCGCTGCTGTTTTCCAGTGCTCCGAAAAGATTAAAGCCGCTAATGCTTCGTCCGGAACCTTTTGCCTCATCTCCGTCAATTGCAAAGAGAATTGAGGGCTTGTAGAATTTTTCGGTAATTTTTGATGAAACTATACCCACAATTCCGTGATGCCAGTTTTCATGAGGAATAACAAGAACCTGATCATCCTTCATCTGGGGGTTATTCTCAATGTACTCAAGAGCCTCCGCAAACATCTTCTGCTCGGTCTGCTGTCTGATTGTGTTTTCCTCACAGAGACCATTTGCAAGCTCATAAGCCTTTTCAACATCCGAAGTAAGGAACATTTCCACACTTCTTGCAGCACATCCGAGTCTTCCGCTCGCATTGATTCTGGGTGCAATAATATATCCTATAGTAGATGTTGTTATAGCCTTGTTGTTTGTAATAGAAACATCAATAAGTGCTTTGAGACCTATGTTTTCGGTATTACGGAATTTTTCAAGACCCTTTGTTACAATAATACGGTTTTCATCAACAAGAGGAGAAATATCTGCAACCGTACCAAGACAAATCAAATCCGAATATTTTTCCATAAGCTCCTTCACCGAAGCATTTTCGTCAAGAGCCTGAATAAGCTTGAATGCAACACCTACACCCGCAAGATTTTTGAATGGGTATTCGCAATCCTTTCGTTTTGGGTCAATTGCAGCATACGCTTCGGGAATTGTTTCCTTGCACTCGTGGTGGTCGGTAATAATTATGTCCATTCCTATGCTTTTGGCATACTCGGTTTCTTCAACGGCTGTAATACCTGTATCAACTGTAATAACAACCTTTGTACCATTTGCCTTTATTTTGTCCAGTGCATCACGATTTACACCATAGCCCTCCTGAATTCTGTCAGGAATATAGTAATCAACTTCAAAGCCCATTGACGTAAGGTGCTTGTAGAGAATGGCAATACTTGTTATTCCGTCAACGTCATAATCGCCGTAAATAGTGATTTTTTCATTGTTATTCTGTGCCTCTCGGATACGGATTACTGCCTTATCCATATCCTTCAAAAGATACGGGTCGTGAAGACTTGAAAGGTCGCATTTGAGAAAATCTGCAATATCTTTGCTTTCCCTGATGCCTCTGTTGTACAGAATTATGGAAGTCAAAGGTGAAACGTGAAACTCTTTTGAGATTTCCACAACTCTGTTTTTGTCAAATTCTTTGAGTAACCATTTTTTTTGTAACATAAAAATTTCTCCTACTTGCTAATTCTTTACCCTTCATTTTATCACGTATTTTTCAAAAAAACAACACTTTTTTTATAAATATGCTATTTTTTTACTTTTGAGCACCAAAAAGCCTTACTGTTATGAGTTTTTCAGCTCAACAACCGTAACGCCGTTTTCGCCCTCACCGTATTTTCCGAGACGGAAAGATTTCACATGAGGATGTTTTCTCAGCATCTGCTGAACACCGTTTCGCAGAACACCCGTACCCTTTCCGTGAATAACCGTAACTGTTGAAAGCCCCGTCATTGCTGCACGGTC
Organism: Oscillospiraceae bacterium; assembly: GCA_015068655.1. GTDB lineage: Bacteria > Bacillota > Clostridia > Monoglobales > Monoglobaceae > SIG440. The sequence continues at coordinate 10,523 of SVKC01000031.1, read as the reverse complement.
AAGAAACATATCTGTTTCCAAAATGGCTTCTTCAAGCATCATTCCACGAAGGTCAATTTCTGTCTTCACTGTTTTCGCTCCGTCTCCCACGTGTTTTTGCGGAATGAATTTCTGGATATTTTTCTTTGTTTCATCCTCAAGAATAACAAGATTCGAAAGCTTTGATGAAGTCTTCATTATTCCCATCTGAATTTGAGCTGTTCCGTTCTTCTTGTCAATAGAGAGAATTGTTCCCTTGTCATTAAGGTCAACTATGAGCACAGACATTCCCGGTTTCATAGCATTTATGTTTGTCTTCACAGGGACAGAAGGTTTTCGGGGAATCGGCGGTTTTTTTGCTTTTTTCAGGCTTTGGCTCAGGTCGCGTTTTACCTCTTCCATTGCTCGAAGTGTTTCCTGCTCTGCCTTTTCTTTTTGAAGAGCACGCATCTTTTCAAGAACCTCATCTGTCTCTTCTTTCGCCCGTTCTATGATTTCAGCAGCCTTTTGGTTTGCTTTTTCTATAATTTCATCACGTTTTTTGTCAAGCGCCGTACGTTCACGCAAAAGCTGTGCCTTCAGGTCTGCAACTTCCTTTTTCAGTCTTTCCTGCTCTGCCCTGGAGTTTTCGGTTATCCGTCTGTTTTCCTCAATGGATGACAGAACATCCTCGAATTTTACTGTTTCATTCGAAAGAAGCTCTCTGGAATTCTCAATTATATAATCCGAAAGTCCCAGCTTTTTGGATATTGCAAAAGCATTACTCTTTCCGGGAATTCCGATAAGCAACCTATATGTGGGGCTAAGAGTTTCAACATTAAATTCACAGGATGCATTTTCCACTCTCTCTGTTGACAGAGCATAAATTTTCAGTTCGCTGTAATGAGTTGTAGCTACGGTTTTTGCTCCCATTCCCTTCACATAATCCAAAATAGCATTTGCAAGTGCCGCTCCCTCAATAGGGTCAGTTCCGGCACCAAGCTCGTCAAACAATATAAGTGAGTCAGATGTGAATTTTTCAAGTATACTTACAATATTCGTCATATGTGCTGAAAAGGTACTCAAGCTTTGTTCAATACTCTGTTCATCACCTATGTCGGCATAAACCGCATCAAACACAGCAAGCTGTGTTCCGTCCCCTGCGGGCACCATAAGTCCCGATTGTGCCATAACAGTAAAAAGACCAATGGTTTTCAGTACAACTGTCTTGCCGCCTGTATTGGGGCCCGTAACAACAAGAGTATCAAAATCAATGCCGAGAGAAACATCCTGAGCTACAACCTTTTTGGGGTCAATAAGCGGATGTCTGCCCTTGTTGATGACAATTCTACCCGAATCATTCATAACGGGACAAACCGCTTGCTGACCAAGACCGAGCTTTGCCTTTGCAAAGCACAAATCAATATCAGTAATCGCTTCGTAATCTATATCTATTACGTCCCTAATCTCCGCAACAACCCCTGTAAGCTCCGCAAGAATACGTTCTATTTCAGTTTTTTCCTTTGCGGCAAGGGTGTGCAGCTCATTGTTTGCATCCACAACAGCAGCAGGCTCAACAAAAAGCGTTCCTCCCGACGCAGAAACATCATGTACAATACCGTGTACATCACCCTTGTGTTCAGCTTTAACCGGCACAACATATCTATCATTACGGAGGGTAACAATGGGATCCTGCAAAAACTTCTGATAATGAGGCGAATGTATCATTGAATTGAGAGTATCTTTGATTTTGTCACCGGCTCTGACCATTTTTCTTCTTATGTTCGCAAGCTCAGGGCTCGCACCGTCAGCCATCTCGGTTTCGGAAATTATGGATGAGCTTATTCTTTCCTCAACCTGATCATCCTTCTCGAGCCTGAGAAAATAACCATCCAGAATTCCTTCCTGTCCGTCATAATATTTTTTCAGTTGGGACGCACACTTGAGAACCCTTGCAATATTAAGAAGCTCAGCCATTGAAAGTGCTCCGCCGACATTAATTCTTTTGAGAGCAGATGAAACCTCCGACACAGCAGCAATAGGCGGAGAGCCGTACTTGCAGACCGACACAGCCGCACCGTCTGTATCAGCAAGGGAAAGCTTCACCTTCTCTATGTCAGTTTCAGGAACAAGCTTCCGTGCCTTTTCCTTCGCAACCTCATTCACCGCATACTCCGCAAGCTTTTCTCTTATTTTGTCAAATTCCAGTGTTAACAAAGTTTTTTCATCCATAAATATTTATCCTTCTGACCAGTCTCAAATAAATTTACACTATATTTTATCACATAATCTTTTTTTATGCAACTGTTTTGAACCCAAGAATTCTTCTAAAAACAGTTGTATTTTCCAGAAATTTGTGATAATATATAGATAACTATGCAAAGGATTGGTGAAAAATATGAAACCGATAGTAGCAATTGTAGGTCGACCCAATGTTGGGAAATCTACACTGTTCAATAAAATTTCAGGAAAAAGAATTGCGATTGTTGAGGACACTCCGGGCATAACTCGTGACCGTATTTACGCAGATGCAGAATGGCTGGGACGGGAATTTACCCTGATTGATACCGGCGGTATTGAGCCTTTCAGCAAGGATATTATTCTTTCGCAGATGCGCAGACAGGCAAATCTTGCTATCGACACAGCAGATGTTATACTCTTTGTGGTAAATGTCCGGGACGGAATGACTGCCGCCGACAAGGACATTGCAGCTATGCTCCAAAAATGCGGAAAACCTGTAATCCTTGTTTGCAACAAGGTTGACAACCCCGGAAATCCACCTATGGAGGTTTATGAATTCTATAATCTCGGAATTGGCGACCCGATGATGGTTTCCTCCATTCACGGGCTCGGTGTAGGCGACCTTCTTGATGCGGTATGTGAACATTTCCCCGAAGTCGAAAACGAAGAAGAGGACGAAGATGTTATTCATATCGCCATTGTAGGCAAACCGAATGCCGGAAAATCCTCCCTTGTGAACCGTATTTTGGGTGAAGACCGTGTTATTGTCAGCGATATTGCCGGAACAACCCGTGACGCAATCGACAGCAGGCTCGAAAGAAACGGCAAAAAATACGTACTTATTGACACGGCAGGTATGCGCAAACGAGGAAAAATCGACGAAAACGTTGAACGCTACAGCGTTGTCCGTGCCCTTACCTCCATTGACCGTGCAGATGTATGTGTGATTATGATTGACGCAACAGAAGGCGTTACCGAGCAGGATACAAAAATCGCAGGTTATGTCCATGAACAAGGAAAAGCCGCTGTCTTCGCCGTAAACAAATGGGACTTGGTTGAAAAAGAAACCAATACAATGAAAAATTTCAAGGACAGACTTCTTGAAGGCTTCAACTTTATGATGTATGCGGAATCAATCTTTATCTCCGCAAAAACAGGTCAGCGTGTGAACGACCTTTTTGAAATGGCAGAGCTGGCTGTTGAGGAAAACAAAAAGCGCATTTCAACAGGACTTCTCAATGACGTAATAAATGACGCAATCGCTCTTGTACAGCCCCCTTCAGACAAAGGAAAACGGCTCAAGATTTACTACGGAACTCAGGCTAGCATAAAGCCTCCTACTTTTGTTCTTTTTGTGAACAATTCCGACCTCGCCCATTATTCTTATATAAGATACCTTGAAAACAAGATAAGGGCAGCCTTCGGTTTCCGCGGTACGCCCATAAAGTTCATTGTCCGTGAAAAAGGTGAAAAAGATTCAAAGGGCAGCAAAATTTAAAAGGAGATTACTTTTATGGATATGTTATACAAGCTCATAATTCTTCTTGTTTCCTATCTTCTTGGAAGCATAAACACTTCTATTATTATTTCAAAAATTATGATTGGCGACGACATACGCAACCACGGAAGCGGAAACGCAGGTGCAACAAACACACTTCGTACTGTAGGAAAGCTTGGTGCTATTCTCGTTGTAATAGGTGACATTCTGAAAGCAGTTATTGCAATACTTCTTGCCCGTCTCGTTTTTGCAAAATATATTCCCGAAGGTACAGAGCTTGCTACCTATATTGCAGGAATCGGTGCGGTTCTCGGACACAACTTCCCCGTATTTTTCAAATTTAAGGGCGGAAAAGGCATCATTGTTTCAACTGTTGCCATAATTTTTGCCGACCCTCTCCTTGGTGCAATTACTGCAGTTTCAGCAATTGCAATTATGGCAATTTCCCGTTATGTCTCACTGGGCAGTATTCTCGGCGCCGTAATCTTTGTTGTTCTGGCACTTGTTTTTAAAGCAGCAGATACGGTATTCGTTGCTTTTGCACTGATGCTTGCAGTTCTCGCAATATATATGCATAGAACAAATATCGTCCGGCTTCTTTCAGGCAAGGAAAACAAGCTCAGCTTTTCGAAAAAGCAATAGGAGGAAATGACAATATGAAAAAAATATGTGTACTCGGAAGCGGAGGCTGGGGTACAGCAGCCGCAATCCTTCTTCATTCAAACGGACACAAGGTAACCTTGTGGTCTTATGACAAAAAAGAATGTGAAAACCTGAAACTTTATCGCGAAAACAAGCCCTTTCTTCCGGGAATTTCAATTCCGGAAGGCATAGATTTCACATCGGATTATTCCGCTGTAAAGGGTGCAGACCTTGCCGTAATTGCCACCCCCTCCCACGGCATCCGAAATGTTGCCAAAAACATAAGAGATTACATTTCGGAAGGTCAGATTATACTAAATATTTCAAAGGGAATCGAAGAAGGTACATATATGACCATCTCACAGATTCTCACCGAAGAGCTTCCAAAATGCCGTATTGCTGTTATGTCAGGACCGAGCCACGCCGAGGAAGTATCAAGAAACATTCCCACAACAAACGTTGTTGCATCTTCTGATATTGAAACTTCAAAGCTGGTTCAGGATGTTTTTATGAATTCTACTTTCAGAGTTTACACCTCCGACGACATAATCGGTGTTGAGCTTGGAGGGTCACTCAAAAATGTCATCGCACTCTGTTGCGGCATTCTGGACGGACTTGGATGCGGCGACAACACAAAAGCCGCTCTTATGACACGCGGACTTGTGGAAATGACACGTCTGGGTGTTGCAATGGGTGCAAAGCCCGAAACCTTTTCCGGTCTTTCGGGAATCGGTGACCTCATCGTAACGTGCACAAGTATGCATTCCAGAAACCGCAGAGCCGGTATTCTTATCGGTCAGGGGAAATCCGTAGACGAAGCACAGCAGGAAGTCAATATGGTTGTTGAAGGGGTTCGAAGCTGCAAGGCAGCCTATGAGCTTGCTAACCGGATAGGTGTTGAAATGCCAATTATTTCGGAAGCCTACAAGGTTCTTTTTGAAAACCAAAAGCCTATTGATGCGATATATAATCTTATGGGAAGAGAAAAGAAACACGAATCCGAATCTGATTTTCTGCATACTATGTAAAAATACATTCTGAAAGGAAAACAAATATGGATATTAATATTTTGAGCGATTATTTCAAAAAAGCAACAGAAATTCTTCCCAAAGGAGCTTTTCTGACCACAAAAGACGGTGACAAAATAAACACAATGACAATTGGCTGGGGTTCCTTTGGCTTTGAATGGGGAATGCCTGTCGCAGAAGTTATGATAAGAGAAAGTCGGTTTTCAAAGCTTGCGGCTGACAAAAATCTTGAGTTCACCCTCACCTTCCCTTATGACAGTTCAATGAAAGAAGCCCTTGCTTTTTGCGGAAGCAAAAGCGGCAGAGATGTTGACAAGATAAAAGAATGTAACATCCCGATTCTGCCCGGCAAAAAAACAGCAACTCCTGTTGTTGCCTGCAAAGGACTTGTTTTTGAGTGCAAGGTTGTTGCAAGAACCGAAATGAAAGATGCCCTCACTTCTTCCGACATTCTCAACAAGTGGTACAAAAACGGAGATTTGCACACCTTCTATTATGCATCAATTGAAGATTGCTATGAAATTTAGAATTTGAGCACAGAAAAAGCGGTTGCGTTGCAACCGCTTTGTTTTTTTATTATCTCTTTGAAAGAACCTCGTTTTCATATTCAAGAACTTCTGCTATGTAATTTTTTTCAACACCCTCACGTCTGAGATATTCCTCCCAGATGTCTCCAAAGGGAGCTGTTTTTATTTCTTCCTGAAGAACCATAAGCTCTGTCATACGGTTTTCATCCTGAAGCTTTTTCAAGGTATCAGAGGGCTGAAGAAGAGCACTCAAAAGTGCCTTCTGAACACTTCTCATACCTGTTATCCAAGCAGAAATGCGATTTATTGATGCATCGAAATAGTCTGTTGCAATAAAAACTCTGTCAAGAGCATTGTGATGAACAATTTCTTTTGCAATCTCCTTTGTTTCGTCATCAAACAAAACAACATGGTCGCTGTCCCAACGGACACCTCTGGTTACATGAAGTGCAAGGTTCTTGTGGAAGGGTAGCATTGCCGCGATCTTGTCCGAAACAACTTCTGTCGGATGATAGTGTCCGTTGTCCATAAGAGGAGTGATACCCTTTGAATTCACATAGTTCAAGCAGAATTCCGCAGAGCCAACAGTATATGATTCCATTCCGATTCCGAATACCTTTGATTCCAGGCAGACAAAAACCTTTGATTTGTCATAGTCAACAGACAAAATCTCGTCAAGCGACTTTTTGAATCTTTCTCTGGGTCCGAGACGGTCAGCAGGAATATCCTTGTATCCATCCGGAATCCACACGTTCATAACACAAGGAACACCGGTTTCTTCCGCAAAATATTGTGATATTTCTATACAGCGTTTTCCGTGTTCAACCCAGAATTTTCTTACATTCTCATCGGGTGATGAAAGAGTAAGGTTGTCCTTCACCATATGGTGAGAGAAAAATGTAGGATTGAAGTCAAGTCCCATATTTCTTTCCTTTGCGAATTTGACCCATACATCAAAATGTTCAGGCTTCAAAGCATCACGGTCAGCCTTTTCGCCATCAAATACAGCATAACAAGCGTGAACATTGATTTTTTTCTTTCCGGGAATCAAGGACATTGCCTTGTCTATGTCCTGCATAAGCTCTTCTGCCGTTCTTGCACGTCCGGGATAATTTCCCGTTGTCTGAATACCGCCCGAAAGCTCACCGTCATTATCAAAGCCTATTACGTCATCTCCCTGCCAGCAATGCATTGAAACAGGAACATTTTTCAATATATCAATTGCCTTTTCTGTGTCAATGCCCATTGCACAGTAAATTTGTTTTGCTTCTTCATATCTGTTCATTGTATATTCCTCCAAACTTTTGATTTATTTCATTGTATCACCCATAACCGAAAAAAAAAAGGACATTTTTTGACTGAAAAAATGTCCTTTTTTGAAAGCTATGATTTTCTGTATCTTCTTGGAGATATGCCGTAACATCCCTTGAACAACCTGAAAAAGAAGCTTACGTTTTCATATCCTATTTTTCTTGCAATTTCATCTATACTCATATCAGTATTTTTCAGCATAAAGCATGCCTGAGAGAGACGTTTTTCCCGAACAAGCTCTATATAGTTTTTACCAGTCTTACTCTTGATTTCCCTGGACAGAGTGCTGATGTCATAATGAAGCAGTTTGCTCAGTTCGCCAAGACTTCCTTCCTTGTAATTCTCCTCAATATACCGCAGAACCGCCACAAGCATATCCTCACTTTGATTTGATATCAGTCTGTCCGTATGATTGACAAGCTGAAGAAAAAGAAGTCCCATCGTTGTTTGGTTGATATTCCTCTTGTTTGGTGTATCAAAAACCAAAGTCCATATCAAGTTTTCCACGAGATTCTGAATCGGCAGAATATCCGAAACCTCAAAATGAAGATACCCTGTCCCCGTTCTGTCATTTTTCAGGCAATCAACAAGAAATTTTTTGAGGGGTGTGTCCTCCTCGCCCAGCATTCTTATTGAACTGTCAAAAAACTCAGGAAGAACAATGAAATTAACACCTATATCATCCGTTTGCGCAGGAAGTATTTCCTGTTCTGCGCCCTGACAAAGAAAGAGAAGCTCGCCTTCATTCAACTCAACACGATTACCGTTGACAATGTGAGTTGTCTTTCCGCTGCACATATAAACTATCTCAACAAAATTATGCGTGTGCTTTGGGAAATGTACAAACCGTGTATGGGGGCGAATTGCAATTTGTTTCCCGGCACACAAAATTTTTTTGCTGCTTATAATATCCTCCGAGCTTTCCATATAAAGATTTCTGTCTATGCCCGCATTGCCATCAATTATACGCCGTTCTTCTTCCGTGATACGCCTGAGCTTCTCAAGCAATTCACTGTTCAATTCTTTTCACCGCCCGATAAACTAGAATTATTTTTTTCAATTCTGTAATTGTTGTCTTCAACAAACCTTCCTGCAACGTTGATAAGAAGCTCGTCGTTTTTGTAATAATCGAAATCCTTTGCAGAAAAATCCTTACTTGCGAAAAGTTCGTTTGCTTTGTTTGCAATATACTCCGAAAGGCAATTCAAGCCGTTGAAGGTCGTCAATGCACTGTGTTTTTTTGTATCATTGTTTTTTATAACTCTTTTAACTTCGTCATTGTTTGCTCCCGTTTTTCTCACAATTATACGAGATTTTTTCATTGGGAGATAACCATTCAAAAGATGATAAGCATTCCACCTGAAATGCTCCTGAGCAAGCATAGCATTCCGTCGGCTTGATGTGAAATAGTTCTCATAGCTTCTCGCCCTTTCATCATATGTGCCGTAGCTTTCTTCAATAAGAGAAGTCTGACTTGCGGTTTCACCGCTCTTTTTGACATAATCAAGTCCCAAAGAATTCAATTTCACCCGCAAGGATGTTGCCAGAGAAATATTGCTGTACATATTGAAATACGAAGCCTTTCTCCAGTCTTTTTTGTTCTCGGCATCAAGCTCGTCGTCTGTCAACTTGCCTTCAGGGTCAAGATATTGTTTCAGATATTCCTTGTTTATGGTCTTTGCAAGAGACAGCAAGCTTTCATTTATTATTACATCATGGGTCAACAGTAGGTCCGTATTTCCGTAACAAATAATCTCATTTTCCGAAAACATCTCAAAATTACTATACATAAAAATACGGTAGTTTTTTCCGTTGTTGAGCAAAAGATTGAAATTATTGCTTATCTCAATATTTCGATATACGTCTCCTGTATCAATTATTATATATGTAAATCCCCTTTCCTGCTTCAACTTTTCACATACCTTGCCTATGCTGTCCATATCATAAAGGTTTTCCTGAAAGCATTCCGTATTGTACGGAAGCTCCGGCATCGGAAAATACTCTCCCTCTGCCGTTCCAAGCTTTTCCAATGCATGCCTGAGTCCGTCAATACCCCACTCCTTTTGTTCAACCGCCGCATCGTATATGCTATAATCAATGGGGAAAACATGGTATTCACCATTTTTCCAAACCGCAAGCTGATTGTTTATTACAAACTTCTTGTAAAGCTCCTTGCTTCTTGCACCAAACCCAACCATAAGAACTTTAATCTTCGCATCTGCTTTTACCGAAGTATCCTTCTCAAAAAAATCGTAGGGCATATATTTCGTTACAGGATTTTCTTCAACAAATTTGCGTGCGACAAGCTCATTAAGGCTGAACAGGGTAATATATTCACGGTAAGACACATTATCCGCCTTCTGCTTTGCATCAATCTGTTGCTGGACGATTTCTGCAACTCTTTCATCTATTTCCAGATAAAAATGAATATTTTTGATTTTGTATACAGCTGAAACACATTGAAGCACCGTTGCAAGGTCGATGTGAAGATTTTCCGTTTCTCCAGAGAGAATAATATTATATCTTTTCGTCTTTTTAAACCATCTGCTTTTCAGGAACTTTGGAGAAAGCTTTCCTCTCATTACAACACAGCCATCGTCTACAAGAGCTACAACACTTTCTTTTTCTGTTGCTTCGTCAACAAGAAGTACAACATTTTTGCTGCGTTTTGCATAACTGACAGCTTTTTCTCCGCATCCGACAAAAATATCACAGTAATCCTTTTTCAGCCTTCCTGCACGGGCAATATCATTGAAAAACCTTCTCCTGAAAATACTTACCGTTGCATAACCCGTAGTCACAATTGCCATTACCGCACTCAATGAAAAGACCCATGAATAGAGAGGAAATTCTTCAGCATAAGAATAAACCTTTTCTGTTTCGGATTCTCCCATAAATTGCTTCACCGTGTGCCCAATACCGGTAAAGAATCCCACAAGAATTTCTACACCCTTCTCCGCCGTAAAATCTGCATAATACAAAGGCACGACATAAACAGTAAGGGTCATCAGAAAAACCAAACCGACATACAAAAAGGTTCTTATCACCGTTTTCTTTCCTATCAGATAGAATACTCCGACAATCAGAAGAACAATCTCCGCTGCAAGCAAACAGCAATTTATATTTTCCCACATATGTATTTCTCCTCTCCGCGAAAATTTAAATTATCTTCGTTTATAAAAACTATACAAATTAGATAACATTTAGTTAATATCTCAAACCCCTGTAATATCAAGGATTTCAAGACTTTATTTTTTCCTTGACAGTTATTTGACAGTTGAGAAAATGTTTCTAATAATTCACAGTTTTATTATACCA
>SVKC01000030.1 GCA_015068655.1 Oscillospiraceae bacterium | reverse complement strand
TTGGTTCATCACCCTGACACCTATCTGATTTCATTCTATGATTTTGTCAGGTTGGAAATAATTTTTTGTTGCGACAGATGCTGACATCTGTCCACTTTCGGTTCGATGTAGGCATCGAACCCTACATTTTATCCCTTACATTTCAAACTTTAAAATTAGTGAACAATTTAGATGACACTAATTTTTTGTCGATATGCAAACTAAAGTTTGCTCGATATATTTACTCCGTAAATTCGATATGTTTTTCGTTTCACTCAAAACTCGAAATGATATAAATCTCGTTGCGTCAGCAACATATCGAGCCGTAAGGCATATCGAGTGCGATAGCATATATCGAAAATCTCGCAAGAGATTTATATCGCTGAATTCAAGCTTTGCTTGAATTCATTATACCACACACAACAAAAAAAGACAATATTTTAATATGGTCTTTTTCATATTTCTATTAATCCATCAACGAAAAAATATTTGACTAAAAATAAGCTATGGTGTATAATAAAGATGATTGTGCATATTTTTGCGAAAAATTTGTCAGAACAGCTTGTTTTTGAATATTCTCTCTGGCATTTTGCAGATATACGACATTTTGAATGAGGTGATACAAAAATTATGAGCAGCGCTTATATTATGGTAGTTTTGGGAATAATTCTTGCAAAGAGTATCGGTTTTTACCGTGATATGGCATTTGCGGGAGTTTTCGGCACCGGTGTACAGGCGGACATATATTTCCAGGTTTTTGGACTTGTCAACCTGATTTTCACGGGAATAGGAGTCGCCCTCTCTACCCTTGTTATCAAGAACATAAACAAAGCTGAAAACGCAGGTCACGAAAAAGCTTATGCATCACAGTTTCTCAGGAAAAGCTTTTTTTATCTCCTGATTGTTTCGGTGCTTATGGCACTTCTCGCCAAGCACATCGTCAACATAATCCTTCCGAACCTGAGCGCAAAGGACCTTCAGCTTGCGGTGCAAATGATGTACGTTATGTTGCCCTCCCTTGTTTTTGTTGTAATCGCATATATTATCTCCGGGCTTCTCCAGAATGAACGTGTATATTTTGTTACAGCAATTATGAGCCTCCCCTTCAATGCGGTCATAATCCTTGCCCTGCTTGTTCCCGAGGTTTCAATATTCACTGTTGGAATTGTAACAACAATCGGATGGTTTTTGCATATTGTTATTCTTCTCCCGTCCTTTTACAAAAAAGGCTACTCCCTCCTGAAAAAGTCGGGTGGCAGCATAAGTCAGGGAAAGAATCTTGAAATACTGTGGATTTTCATTTCAAATATGATGTTCCAGCTTTGTTTTTACACAGACAGAGCCTTCGTAAGCGGAGATGCAGGTATGGCAGCAACCTTCAACTATGCATCAAACCTCTTTATTACAATTTCAAGTGTGTTTGTGGTGGCAATGTCAACGGTTGTATTCCCCTCAATTTCAAAGAATTACGAAGAAGGAAACATCGACTACGTAAACGAGCTTCTGCGTTATATAATAACAATTATGGTTGCCATTTTCCTGCCGTTCCTGCTGGTTGTAGGTTTCTTCGGCACAGACATAATCCGTCTTGTTTATGAACGAGGCTCATTTTCTTCGGACTCCACCCTTGCGGTTTCGTCCATTCTGGTCGTGTACAGCTTTGGAATACTCGGCTATGTATCACAGGAGCTTTTCAACAAGATTCTGTATCTTGCAGGAAAATACCGTTATTGCGTAATCGGTACAATTTCGGTTATTGTGCTCAACCTTCTGTGCAATCTCCTGATTGTTCATTTTGTTCCCGAAACAACCTTTGCCGGCACGGGACTTTCAGTAACAGCTTTTCTGATTGCTTGTGTCACAACTCTGCTTCTCACCTGTTATGCAGTTCTCATTGCAATCGGAATACGAAAAGTGGTCGGAGCATACTGGAAAAAGGATTTGCTTCTCGACATCGGAAAAATCTTTATTTCAGGGATTCTGGCATTCCTCGCATATTGGTGTTTCAACAGCTTTATGCCTGAATTCACCCACGGATACCTGACCTTCACAGTTCCCCTCTGCGGTTGCGGTGCTGTGTATATTATATCTCTGTACGCCACCGGTGTACTTGCACGACTGATAAAAAAAGATAGGAAAGGCTGAAAAATATGAAAAAACTGATTACAAACTATGCAGCATACATTCTCCTTGCAGTAATGCTGTTGTCCCTTGTCCCCGGAATAACAAACCGAATTTTCCACGAAAACGAAAATGACAATGTTGTTATTTCCATTCTTTACAACGACATACGCAACAAGATTTCAGGCAAAGCCCTTGACAAAATGCTCGATGAATACAAAAGCTCGGGCATTGATACAATCTCCATTATGGAGGATGACATCAACTCAATGGTGGCACGCGGCGAAATAACAAGCATAAAGCACAACATTCTTCTCCACAAATACGATGCTGAAAGTGTGGAAATGGGAGAAATGATAATCAAAAACTGCCCTGACATTAACTACGACAGCCATATTCTTATTGCCCGCACAGAGGAAACAAAAGAAAAGCTCCGCTATCATCTTCCCCGTCGTTACGGCGAAAAGGATTATGCCTTTGCAGGAACTTATGAAGATATAGACTTGTACGTATTTTATGATGGTAGAAAGAACCTCTGGGATTATGCAATCGGATATGACGAAGAGGACATCCGCACACTTCAAAACCGTGGCTTTGATATTGCCCTTGTTCACAAGGTAAAAAACTACGCAAATACCGAATACATTGAAGATATAGAAGGTATTGTGAAAGAATACGGCATCGAATATATGAATCTCAAAGAGGATTCTTACAAATATGACCCCGCTGACATAAAGGAGTACAACTACAAAAAGCTTTCCTCTCTCATAAACAAAAACAATATGACCCTTGTTGTTACCGAAAACACAAACCAGCTTTCGAACCAAAAATTCTTCGGATATGCTCACGTGTTTGACGAAACAATGAAGGACAGCGGCAGCCACAAGGTACTCCGCTCCTATGAAACCTACGACGATTCCCAAGTGGATGACACCTTCTACGAATACCGTGCAACCCAGTACTTCAATTCAACGATAGACCGCAACATCCGATTCATTACCGTAACACAGGTTGCACCGCCTTCTGTTTCATACAGCAAATGTGCTGAAAACACCTTGAAGGCAACAAGACTCTACAAAGAAAAAATCGAAGCTCTCGGCTTCACCGTAAACGGGGAAACCGCTCCCATTGCTTACACAGCAAACAAGCGCCTTAATGCCGCAAGCTGTGCTGCACTTATGGTACTCTGTCTGCTGTTTATATGGCAAATGGTATCAGGGAAAAGGAGCTTTGGCGTAGTGCTGACAGCCATTCTTCTTGCCCTTGGAGCCTTTGCAGGAAGCTACATTCTTCCCGTTTCGCTGATTAACCTTTATCCCACGGTATTCTGTGTTGTTCAGTCCTGCTTCGCAATGACTGCGACATTGTACTTCGTAAAGGTTCTGAAAGACAAGCTTCATATACTGCCTCTGGTTGCAGGCTCTTTGGTAGTGCTACTCGGCACTCTTCTGTTGGGTGCAACGGGAATGGGAAGTATGCTTTCAGGCATCGGTTACTATATCAACAACGAAATCTTCCGTGGCATAAAGCTTTCACTTATTATTCCGATTCTTTATACTGCAATACTTTATTACTTTATGTACATCAAGACATCGGAAACAGACCTTGCACGTGACATCAAAAAGGTATTCAATTCGGAAATCAAGGTTTACTGGGTTCTTATCGGCGGAATAATTCTCGGTGTGGGTGTATATTACATTATCCGAAGCGGCAATGTAAACAAAATCAGCTCAATCGAACAAACCCTCCGCAACACCGTAACCGAAATCTTCCCCGAACGTCCTCGCACAAAGGAATTCCTCATCGGTTATCCGGCGCTGGTTCTCTTTGTATACTATGCGAAAAACTCGAAGCTTACGCTGATAAAGTGGTTGCTGGCGATTGCCGCTTCCATTCTTGCAGCCTCTGTTACAAACAGCTTCTGCCACGTGTTTACGGACTTCTCTGTTATTGTTTCACGTACATTGAACGGCTTGACAGTCGGACTTATAGTTTCGATTATCGCATTTGTTGCAAATATTATACTGATAAAAATCCTCAGACTTCTGGGAAGTAAATTAAAGCTTGATTCGGAGATGAAATAATGGCAGATATTTTAATATCAGGTTATCACGGCTTTGCAAACAGCGGCGACGAGGCTTTGTTATTTGCAATACTGACCACCCTGAGAAAATCAAGACCGAAGCTTGATGTCACCGTGCTTTCCAAAACTCCCGAAGATACCGCAAGAGTTTACGGTGTAAAATCAATTTCACGGTACAACTACTTCAAAATCAAAAAAGAAATGAAAAGCTCAAAAATGCTGCTGTTCGGCGGCGGAAGTCTTTTGCAGGATGTCACAAGCAGCAAGTCCATTTTCTACTATCTGGCAATAATCTTCCTTGCCCAGCACTTTGGGATGAAAACAATGCTGTATGCCAACGGCGTTGGTCCTATCACAAAAAAGCACAGCCGTTATCTTGCAAAAAAAATACTCAATCGGGTTGACTTGATTACCCTTCGTGATGACAAATCCGACGAAGAATTGAAAAGCCTTGGTGTAATCAAACCGAAGATTATCATAACAGCAGACCCGGCATTCACTATTGAAGCGGCTCACGGTGCTCTTTCGGGACGTTATCTCGCAAGCATTGCAGGAGTTCCCTCAGGTACAAAGCTATGTGTTGTTTCCATTCGTTCCTGGAAACATTCCGCAAGTAACTTCACTCAGGAGCTGGCAAAGCTTCTGGATTATATGGTTGAAAGGTATAATATGCATCCTCTGTTCGTTCCCCTCCAGTATCCGGCAGACCTAACCATATCGGAGCTGGTCAAGAAGAAAATGAACCACGATGCCTATGTCATCAACCGCGAGCTTTCGGTTCCCGAAATGTTCTCTGTTCTCAGCGAAGCAGAAATGTGCATTGGAATGAGACTTCATTCCCTTATTTATGCCACAACTCTGGAGATTCCTGCAATGGCACTTGTCTATGACCCAAAGGTCAGTGCGTTTATGGAATCCCTGAATCAGCCTGATTTGCTTGATGTTGAGAGCTTCAGCTGCGGTAATGCCAAAACAGTTCTCGACCGTATCATTACAAACCTCAGCCAGAGAAAGGAACAGCTTCATCGCACAAATGCTGTTTTGAGAAAAACCGCCGAGGACAACGGTGCTTATGCAATAAGACTTCTTGATTCCTGCACGGAATAAAATAAATCAAATAGGTCTCTGGCAAAATGAAATTTTCGGGACGGGATGGAACCCGTCCCCTACATATATTGTGCAATCGTTTTTTGTGACACAATTTGCAGGGTTCGGTTTCCACGCCGAACCGCTTTTTTATTTTGCTGCAGACCTATTTTTTACTGTCCAAGATATTTTCTTTCAAATTCTCCGTAAAGCTTTTTGAATTCAGGGTCTTCGGTTTTGATTGCCCGAAGCGACTCATGAAGATTGAGATTTTCTTCCTCCGCATCAATTATGCAACCTGCAATATTCGAGCAATGGTCAGAAGTTCTGGCAAGATTTGTGAGAATATCCGCCCAGACAAAACCCGTCTCAATGCTGCAAAGCCCTTGCTGAAGTCTTCTTATGTGCCCCGTCCTGAGCCGTTCCTTCAACACATCAATAATCTGTTCGAGAGGTTCAACCGAATGAGCTGCCGATATACTATCCTCTTCAAATGCAGTAAGGGTATATCCCAGAATTTCGTCAACTGCCAGAGATAAATTATCAAGCTCTTTATTTGCTTTCTCCGAAAAGCTAATCTTTTTGTCACGAATTTCTTCACTTGCCTTGACAATACTCACAGCGTGGTCGGAAATTCTCTCAAGGTCGCCGATTATTTTAAGAAGCTTTGCGGCATCGGCACTGTCTCTTTCACTTATCTGGTGTGTACTCAATTTCACAAGATATGTTCCTATTATATCCTCATAATGGTCGGTTTTGTCCTCAACCTCTTTTATTCTTTTTGAAAGGTCGGGGGAATAATTTCTCAGGCACACAAGGCTGTCTCTGAGAGCACCAATTGCACCTCTTGCCATTTCGTCGGACAGCTCCTTGCATTTTTCAAGAGCAATGGAGGGCGTAACAAGAAGTCTTTCATCAAGCTCCGTAACCATTTCGGTTTTCTTTGTTTCAGGAACAAGGATATACGCCAGCTTTTCAAGAAGTCCCGACATAGGCAGAAGCAGAGTTGTGCAAGCAACATTGAATACCGAATGACATACAGCAATTCCCGGAAGGGTTGCCGGGTCATCCAGCAACAAAGGCGAGAAAGCCGCACGTATAATTGCAAAAACCAAAAGACATACAATGGTTCCGATAACATTGAATGAAAGGTGTACAAGCGCCGCTCTTTTGGCATTGCGGTTTGTTCCGAAGGAGGACAGTATTGCCGTAATACAAGTACCGATATTCTGACCCATAATAATCGGAATAGCCGCCCCGTATGAAACCGCTCCTGTTGTGGCAAGTGCCTGAAGAATACCTACAGATGCCGAGCTTGATTGAATTATTGCTGTCAAAACCGTTCCCGCAAGAACCCCCAGTACGGGGTTTTTGAACATAAGAAAAAGGTTTTTGAAGCCCTCGACATCCTTAAGTCCCGAAACAGCTCCCGACATAATATCCATACCAAACATCAGCACCGCAAAACCAAGAAGTATTGTGCCCGTATCTTTTTTTCTGCTGTCCTTTATGAACATATAAAACACAATACCCAGAAGTGCAAGTATCGGTGTGAAAGACATAGGCTTGAGAAGCTGAACAACAATGTTGTCACCGCTGATACCGCCAAGGCTGAGAATCCACGCCGTAACAGTTGTGCCGATATTTGCACCCATAATAACATTTATAGCCTGCTTGAGTGTCATAAGCCCCGAATTCACGAAGCCCACCACCATAACCGTAGTAGCGGAAGAGCTTTGAATAACGGCTGTTACGCCAAGCCCCGTGAGAAGACCTGCAAATTTGCCCGTTGTCAGCTTGCTCAAAAGCGACTGAAGACTGCTTCCCGCACGTCTTTCAAGTGCCGCTCCCATAACATCCATACCAAACAGAAACAGACACAAGCCGCCAATCAATTCCAATACATCAAAAATATCCATTTCATCAACTTCCTTCTTTTCTTATTTTCTCCTGTAAACACTTGCAATATATCATAGAAAATCAGGAAAAACAAGGAAAATTGCCAAGCCTTAACTCAAGTTTAACATAGAATTTACATTGAAATCTGAAGCATCCTCTCCGGGCTTCAATTCACAAATTCCACTCTTACCTCTGTGCCTTTTCCCAAGGTACTTTCAAGAGTAATTTCCGCATTGTGGTATGCCGCTCCGTGCTTTACAATAGAAAGCCCCAGACCCGTTCCTCCCAGATGTCTTGAATGGCTTTTGTCCACACGATAAAATCTTTCAAATACTCTGTCTTGTTCCGAACTCGGTATTCCAATACCCGTATCCTTCACCGAGACAACTGCACCCTTTTCGGTTTTCAAAACAAAAACGCTGACCATTCCGCCATCTACATTGTACTTGACTGCGTTGTCACACAGATTATGTATCATTTCATCCAGTATTTTCCTGATGCCGAAAATCATTACAGACTCACCCAGAAGCTCCATCCGAATATTTCTTGATGCCGCCACATTCCGAAGCCGCCCGATAATTTCTCCTGACAGCGCATAAATGTCAACAGCCTCCTTCTCAAAGGGAAGAGTTTTTTCGTCCAGCTCGGAAATTCTGATAATATCCGAAACCAAAGTTATAAGCCGTTGTGCCTCAACATAAATCGACTTCGAAAAATCCATTACCGTGGCCTCAGGAGTTCCTCCATCCTTCATTATTTCCGCAAAGCCGGAAATTGATGTAAGAGGTGTTTTCAGTTCATGAGAAACATTTGACGTAAACTCACGTCTGAGCTGTTCTCGCTTTGCGCTTTCCGTAATATCAATGATCATAATAACCGCACCGATTGTCTTTTCGCCCTCAACAACAGGATTGGCAATAAGTCTGTATCGCCGTTCATCACTTTCCATATCGTCTTCTGCCCGAGCGCCCTGAAGAGCGCTTTCAACAACCTCTGAAAAAGTCCTTGCCTGTTTGAAGGTCAATATATTTTTAAATTTGCTTTCGTCTTTTTCCAGAAGTCTGAACGCCGCATTGTTATAAGTAAGCACTCTACCCTCTGCATCAATGACAAGCAGACCCTCACTCATATTTTCGGAAATAAGCCTGAATTCCTCCTGTTTTTGTCTTGCTTCTCTTATCTGCCCGTCAATTGTTCTTTTTTGAGCTGAAAGCTTTTTCAAAAGAGGTGCAAGCTCTTTGTATGTTTCATTGCCTGAAGGATTGTCAAGGTCAAGGTCATTTATGGGCTTCACAATGGCATTGGAAAGCTTGTACGACAAATAAAAGGAAATACCCATAATAATCAAGACAATCACAATCAACGGCTGAACCAGACCCAGAAGGATTGTCCAGACAGCATTCCGTGTTGTCGAAACCCTGAGAAAGCTTCCGTCTTCAAGCCGTATGGCATAATAATCAACCTTTTCCGCAAGGGTGCTTGAGTACCTTGCACAAGAGCCCCAGCCCTTTTCCTGAGCCTCCCTTATCTCTTCACGCTGAAGATGATTTTCAAGCTCAGAAACGGGCTTCTCCGTATCTGCGAGAACAACTCCGTCAGGTGCAATCAATGTTATGCGTTTGTCACTTCCCTTAAAATTATCAATATATGAAACCCCTTCGCTTTTTACGGCGTAGGCTATATAGTTGGCTTCATTTTTCAGCTCCGAAAGAATTTGCCCCTCAAAATACTCAAAGAGTATTCCGAAAATAAGCACAAAGCTTACAACAAGCACAAGTATTGACGTCAGAAAGCTTGACCTGAATATCTTTTCATTCATTCGGCTTTCCCCCTATCTTGTAGCCTATATTTTTCACGGTCTGAACAAGCTCTCCCGCTTTTTCCAGCTTCACTCTCAGCTTTCGGATATGTACATCAAGGGTTCTTGATTCGTCATAAAAATCTCCCCACACCCGTGCAAGAAGGTCCTCTCTTTTCACAACATTCCCCTCAGCCTCCAAAAGCATAAGAAGAAGCGAATATTCCTTGAAGGAAAGACTTATTTCCTTTCCTGAAACCTCCGCAATATGCTTATCGGGATTTACATAAAGCTCACCGACTCTGTATTCACGCCGTAAGTTTGTTTTTTCGTACCTTCTCAAAACAGCCCGTATTCTCGACGTAAGCTCGGTCATTCCAAAGGGCTTTGCTATGTAATCGTCCGCCCCCATATCAAGACCCGTAACCTTGTCAAACTCGCTGTCCTTCGCCGTAAGCATAATGACAGGTATATTCTTTGTTTTTTCATTCTTCTGGAGCTTTTCGAGAATTTGAAGGCCATCCTCTTCAGGAAGCATTATATCAAGAAGAATCAGGTTCGGAAGCTTCTCATTCATCGCTCTTTTGAATTCACTCGGCAGAGCAAATCCCTTCACCTCAAAGCCATCTCTCGAAAGAGCATAACAAACAAGCTTTCTTATGTTTTCATCGTCTTCAACAAAATATATCATATCTTCACCTCCGGCTTCTTTTGTTTATTATACCACAACAGCCAGCTTTTGTGAAGTAATTCTATGTTAACAGTAGGTTAAGCTTTTCATCCGCCCCGTATGTAAAAACAGGGCGGACGGAAAAAGAATAAACCTTTAATCACAGCCGCAGTTACAGCTGCATCCGCAATCACAATCCTCATGAGCCTTTCTGGGCGGGAAAAACTCATCAAAGGGGAAACGGATAGTATTAAAAAGCTCACACGGATTGTTTTCGGTGGCAGTGGGGCATTCCTTGCATGGAATACAGAAATCTGTTGCATCCACAAGAAGCTGAACAGGTCTTTCCAGTCTTACTATACTGAAAAGTCCCAAAGATACAAGCACCAATTTTCCGTCATCTGCGGTATAAAGCTCATCATCAAAACAACTGCAGATATTTTCGGGAATCGCAAGAAAATGGTTATTGCAGCCACAGTCACATTCACAGCAATCGTCCTTTGTCACAAGCTTTGCCGACAAGGCAATGGGATCAACCACCTCAACAACAGCCTTGGGAAGATTGTTTTTCTGCCATATATCCGCTACATTTTCACAACAGTCATAAAGAGTGGACTCGAATATTTTCACATTGCCTTCCGAGCCATAAAGTATCACCTTTTTATCATAAGTCACAAGTCCCTCAACCTCCGTAGGACAAGAAACGCCCCTGAAGGCTTCAACGGTCACTCGGATAAAGAACTTCATATCCACCGTATAATAGCCACGGTTGAAGGGGACGGGTTCAACAGCGGTATAAACCCAGATAACCTCCGCAGCCTTGATTTTTGTATTGATTGCACGTTCAATTACTTCCTGACCTGAATTTGTGAAATATACACGCTGGTCACGTATACAATCTCTATCCTTGCAGGAATCGTATATCTGGTCGGTATTTACGCAAACACCGTTGCCGAAAGCACCATTTCTGCGTTCTGTGCGATTTCCCTGTTCAACACAGCAATCTGCAGCAACAGCCGCACTTTCATCGTATGAATCAAATCTTTCACTCATAATAGACCTCCTGAATAAGCATTTTTAATTTGTGCCCTGATTTATTGTATGCTACAACTGAAAAATCGTTCATATACTGAAAGAGAGGTGAAATTCTTATGGCAAAGCTATGCGAAAACATAATTTGCGGCGATATGCGACTTTTCAAAAACGAAAAAAACGAGCTTATATGCCGCACATCAACAGATACAGAAATAGTTTCAGAGCACTGCACCGACTTTGATGCCTGTACAGATGCAGATAACATTATTCACATAGGAACAGCCGACGAAAAGGGTAATCTTGTTTATATCAGGCATATATCAGGACATTGGGGACGTGGTATTGCCGCACGGAAGGTTGATGCTGAAAACATCTTTATTTCAGCCTCGGGCAATGGTATAGTAATTTTTTACACAATCAAAAACAAATTGTTTTCCCTAAAGATAGACAACGACCTCCACGAACCTGACCTAGTGAGTGAAATAACACCGTCCTCATTCCCCTTTTGCGACGGAAAAAATATTTACTACACAAACAATAGAGGTGTATTGTGCAAAAACCGTGAGGAGCTTTGTTCAGGACGGGAAATAAGCCATATTTTTGCAACATCCGGTCTTGTGTGCTTCAAGGACAAAGACGAGCTGAAAATTCTTGACGAAAGGACAGAGCATTCCCAAAAGAGCCTTACACGTCGCCACGGAAGGCGTGCACAATGTCCTCTTATTATGCACACCGGGAACAGGCAAATTCTCGCCTGGCTTGACGGAAACAAAATGCTTTCTTCACAGAAGGAAGACGAAAGCTGGCAAAGGCTGGAGGAAACAGCTCTTGACAACTATGACAATGCGGCAATATTCAAATTATGCAACAGAACTTCTTTTCAATACTGCATTGGTTTTTTGAAAAACAATGAACCCATCTTTCCCCACAGAAATCCAAGCACCCCAATCTCACAAACCGATGCAATCACACACAAAGTCAATCCGCAAAACAGCAAACCCACGGATACCCTTTCTCTGCAATTACTCGGAGAATTACGTGAAATACGAAAAAAACTTATTGAGCTTGATGAAAAGCTGGAAAAAACAAAGAAAAATCAGACCGTACAAATTATACGAAAAGAATCCTCAACGCCAAAGAAAACAAGTTTGTATAAATCGCACAAAAAATAGTCGAAATATTGTTTGGTTTTTGGTTGAAAAGTTCGAGAAAAAGTTGTATAATTATTTTATTGGTGACAGGCAGCAAAGCTGTTTTTTCACATATATGACTACATTCAGGAGGGTTGAAAATTGAAATTATATGAAACATCAAAAATCAAAAACTTTTGTCTCTTGGGACACGGAAATTCAGGAAAGACATCGCTGGCAGAAGCAATTCTGAACACAGCAGGTTCTATAGAGAGAATGGGAAAGACTCAGGACGGAAATACTGTTATGGACTTTGATCCTGAAGAAATCAAGCGCAAATTCTCGATTGGTGCAGCAGTAGCTACTTGTGACTGGAGCGGCACAAAGTTCAATATCATAGATACCCCCGGATTCTTTGACTTCGTAGGAGAAGTTCAGCAGGGTCTCAAGGTTGCGGATGCCGCAATCATCGTTCTCAGCGGAAAGTCAGGACTCACCGTTGGTGCTGAAAAGGCTTGGAAATATGCTGACGATATGGGAATTCCCAAAATGATTTTCATAAACAAGGTTGACGACGAACGTGTGAATTATTACGGCGTTCTGGAGCAGCTCAGAGAAAAATACGGAAAGAAAATCGCTCCCCTTCAGGTTCCTATCCGTGAAGGTGAAAAGATTACAGGCTTCGTAAACGTAGTTGAAGGCGAAGCCAGAAGATACCAGGGCGATATGACTGTTACAGCACCCATTCCCGACGGTATGGAAGAAGACATTGCTCCCGTTCGCGAAATGATCAACGAGGCTGTTGCTGAAAGCTCCGAAGAAATGATGGAAAGATATTTCGCAGGCGAAAGCTTCACTTTGGCTGAAACCTACGAAGCTCTCCGTGCCGGAGTTGCATCAGGTGATATTGTCCCCGTTCTCTGCGGAAGTGCATTCAACAAGCTTGGTATCGCATCTCTTATGAACGCAATCGTTGCATACTTCCCGTCTCCCGATTCATCCGATGACTTCTTTATTGCAAAGAAGGAAGATGGCAGTGACGCAAGACGCAAGGTTGACGTGAACGACCCCCTTGCTGCATTTGTATTCAAGACAGTTGCCGACCCCTATGTTGGAAAGCTGTCCTACTTCAAGGTATACTCGGGTATTATGACCCCTGACACAACGGTTTACAACTCTGTTTCCGGCACAAACGAAAGAATCGGCAAGATTTTTGCAGTTGTGGGCAAAAAACAGATTGAAGTTGAAAAGCTCAACGCAGGCGATATTGGTGCTGTAACCAAGCTTGCAAACACAAATACAGGTGACACGCTTTGCAGTCTCAGCGACAGAATTATTATAGACGGAATCAATTTTGCAAAGCCCAACACCTCTATGGCAGTTCTTCCAAAAGCAAAGGGTGACGAAGACAAAATCAGTCAGGGTCTCACAAAGCTTATGGACGAAGACAAGACCTTCTGTATTGAAAACAATACCGAAACCCGTCAAATGCTTATCAAGGGTATGGGCGATCAGCATATTGATATTCTTATCAACAAGCTCAAAAACAAGTTCGGCGTTGATGTGACCCTCACAGAACCCAAGGTTGCATACCGTGAAGCTATCCGCAAGCCTGTCAAGGTTGAAGGCAAGCACAAGAAGCAGTCAGGCGGTCACGGTCAGTATGGACACGTATGGATTGAATTTGAGCCATATAATGACGGTTTGCTCTTTGAAGAAAAGGTGTTCGGCGGTTCTGTTCCGAAGAACTACTTCCCCGCTGTCGAAAAAGGACTTCAGGAAAGTATGAAGCAGGGTGTGCTTGCGGGCTATCCTATGGTTGGACTCAAGGCAACCTTGGTTGATGGTTCATATCACCCCGTTGACTCGTCGGAAATGGCGTTCAAGACAGCCGCTTCCCTTGCATTCAAGGCAGGTATGGAACAAGCAAGTCCAGTTCTTCTTGAACCCGTAGGTCACTTGAAGGTTTTTGTTCCCGACAGCTACACCGGTGACATTATCGGTGACATAAACAAGCGTCGCGGTCAAATGCTCGGTATGACACCTCAGGGTGACGGAATTACACTTATTGAAGGTGAAGTTCCCATGGCTGAAATGCATACTTACTCATCCGACCTTCGCTCAATGACTCAAGCAAAGGGTAACTACGAATTTGAGTTTGAAAGATACCAGGATGCTCCGCAGAATATTGTTGACAAGATTATTGCAGAGAGCAAGGCGTAATTGAATAGAACATAATAAAGCTATCTAAAATGGCTGTATCAAAATGAAATATAAGGGACGGGATAAAACCCGTCCCTTACGTATGTCATGCACTCTTTTTTCATTTTGATACAGCCCGTTTTTTTGGGGTTGCAAAGCAATACAATATATGGTATAATTACGATAATAATATATGAAAAAGGATTAAGTTTTTATGGAACAACAGAAGCTTTCAAAGCCTTATGAAGGTAAAGATAAATATATTTTTATTAGCTATTCTCATAAAGATGCTACAGAGATATTTCCGATAATTTTGCATTTACAGCAAAAGGGCTACCGAGTTTGGTACGATGAAGGAATCGACCCCGGAAATGAATGGGATGAATCCATTGCGATACATATTCAGAAAGCTACACTTATGCTTGCTTTTATTTCCAAAAACTATCTGAATTCCGAAAATTGCAAGGACGAGCTGAATTTTGCAAGAGACGAAAAAATTGACCGTATTCTTATCTACATAGAAGATGTTCAACTTCCTCCCGGAATGAGAATGAGACTTGGAAGACAACAGGCAATCTATTATTGCAAATACACGAATAAAAATGACTTTTACGAAAAGCTTCTGTCTTCTGATGAAATGGCACAGCTCCGTCAAAAGACAACTGCTCCAAAAACGGAGCAATCCACGTCAAAAATTCCTGTTTCAACCGACATAAACCCCATCGCAAGGCAGACGGAAAAAACGACTTCCGACCCTGTTTCCACAAACGTCCGAGGTCGTACAATGGTTTCAGGAACAGTTCCTACAGCTACAACCACAGCATCAGTTCAACCGAAGGACGAATTTAGCTTAAAAAAACCGGCTGCCACCATTGAATCCTTGTGTAAAGATTTTGTTGAAAAATCACCAAATAAATCTTTATACACAAGTAATTCCGAAAAACTAAAAAAAATACTTAGAGTTCCCGAAAGTGCAAACATCCTTATTTCTCACGATGACACATTGATGCAAACCGGCAAAAATGGTTTTATGATAACCAAACACGGCATATACTGTAAACCATTGATGGAGCCAATCAGGTTGACTTTGTTCACTGATATAAAAAATCCTTCCAAGCTCAGCATTACCAACGCAGGGATTTTGTACACCAAAATGATTGCGTATATGTCAGGACATCAAGAAGAAAAGGAAAGGCTCCTTACACTCATAAAGGAGTTGGCAGCTTTGGTAAACAAAACGTCTCACAAATAAGCACCACAAAACAATAGCAACAGCAATCTCTTCAGATTACCGTTGCTATTGTTTTGTGGAAAAATATCTGTTTTATAAAAAGCACAGGAGAACAAAAACAAATTTCAGGACTACTTTTGTGCCAAATCCCCGTCTTCTTTGTTTACTCCGCCGCTCTTTTTGCTTCAATCTGTTCTTTTATCATCATATCCTTGACCTTCATAAGACGCACCTGAGTGCTTCGCTCATTTTCATCAAGCTTCATTGTGATATACTTTATATTCGATTCCGTTTCGGGAATCATAACGTGTTCAAGAGCATTAACACGACGGCGTGTTTTTTCGATTTCCGCTGCCATAAGCTGACAGGACTTTTCAATTTCCGCAAGCTTCAGCATATCGGGAAAAATATCCGAAAGAGACTTCACCGCAAAGTCAAGGTCGCTTGATGTGAACGCAAAGCCGTATGAGTAAATATCATTTTCGCCGGGAGCTCTGGTTTTGTACTCAAATCTTGGAATTTCAACACTCATAACATTTTCCGATTTCACATCTACCGAAAGAGATTGTAGGGGTGCCAGAAGAGCCGTATTCAGGGTTTCCTCTCGCATAACAGCCTTTGCAAGCACAAAATTCCTGTTGGCTTCCTCCAGCCCATTTTCAACCTTTTTCCGAAGCTCCATATTTTCCTTCACAAGCTCAAGGAACCTGCGCATAAGCTCATCACGCTTATCCTTCAAAAGCTTATGACCGCGTTTTGCCGTTACCAGCTTCTTCTTGAGCCGTGTAAGCTCCATTCTGGTTGGATTTACTGTTGTTGATGCCACACTATTTCACCAACCTTTACTCTACATAATATTTTTCAATAAATTCGTCCTTAATACGCTTCAGCTCACTTTTGGGAAGAATTGAAAGGAGCTTCCAGCCGATTTCAAGGGTTTCCTCAATGGGTCTGTTGTTGTTATAGCCCTGAGAAACATATTCTTCTTCAAATTTATCCGCAAATTTCGCATAAATCTTGTCCATATCCGTAAGCGCCGCTTCACCTAAGATTACCATAAGCTCACGGGCATCCTTACCTCTCGCATAAGCCGCAAAAAGCTGATTCATTGTGTTTGCGTGGTCTGCTCTTGTTTTGCCCTCGCCTATACCCTTGTCCTTTAGACGAGAAAGTGACGGCAAAACATCAATGGGCGGCATAATATTCTTGCGGTACAGGTCACGGCTGAGGATAATCTGCCCCTCTGTGATATAACCCGTAAGGTCAGGAATAGGATGAGTCTTGTCATCCTCTGGCATAGTAAGAATGGGAATCATAGTAATACTTCCGTTTTTTCCCTTCTGGCGACCTGCTCTTTCATAAAGCGTTGCAAGGTCGGTATACATATAACCAGGATAACCACGACGTCCGGGAACTTCCTTTCTTGCGGCAGAAACCTCACGGAGCGCATCGGCATAGTTCGTAATATCCGTAAGAATAACAAGCACGTGCATATCCTTTTCAAAAGCCAGATATTCAGCTGCCGTAAGTGCCATTTTCGGTGTTGCAATACGTTCAACAGCAGGGTCGTTTGCAAGATTCACAAACATAACTGTTCTGTCAATAGCTCCCGTTTCCTTGAAGCTGTTGATGAAAAATTCCGACTCCTCAAAGGTAATACCCATTGCCGCAAAAACAACCGCAAAGGGTTCTGTTGTACCTCTCACCTGAGCCTGACGTGCAATCTGTGCCGCAAGCTGAGCATGAGGAAGACCACTTGCAGAAAAGATAGGAAGCTTCTGACCTCTTACCAATGTGTTCAGTCCGTCTATTGCTGAAACACCCGTCTGGATAAACTCCTGAGGATAGTTTCTTGCGGCAGGGTTCATAGGCAGACCGTTTACATCAAGGCGTTTTTCGGGAAGAATCTCAGGACCTCCGTCAATGGGGCGACCGAGACCATCAAAGACACGTGAGAGCATATCCTCAGATACCCCCAGTTCCATTGAACGACCAAGGAAACGAACCTTACTGTTCGAAAGGTTTATACCCGTTGAGGACTCAAAAAGCTGAACCAGCGCATTTCCTCCATCAATTTCAAGAACCTTGCAACGACGTTTCTCGCCGTTTGCCAGTTCAATTTCACCAAGCTCGTTGTAAGCAACATCGGTCACGTCCCTGACAAGCATCAAGGGTCCCGCAACCTCTTCAATTGTTCTGTATTCCTTCGGCATCAGCTTTCCCTCCCTGCCATAACAATATTTATTTCATTTGCAAGCTCTGTTGAAATAACATCATACTCTGATTTTACTTTTTCAGCAGGTGTATACTTGAATCGTCCGATACGTTCTCTTACTCCAAGAGAAACAAGCTTTTCTATATCCACACCCTTCGAAAGTGCATCCGATGCAACATCGTAATACTTCAAAATAAGCTTCATCATAAGGAACTGCTTTTCAACCGAGGTATAAGTATCAACCTCATGGAAAGCATCCTGATGAAGATAGTCCTCACGTACAGACCGTGCAGTTTCAAGTGTAAGACGGTCAGGAGCAGAAAGAGCATCCATACCCACAAGCTTTACGATTTCTTCAAGCTCGGCTTCACTCTGGAGAATACGCATAATTCTTGCTCTCAGCTCTGTCCAGTTTCCGCCTGCCGCCTTGTCAAACCACTCCGCCATAGTATCAACATAAAGGGAATAGCTTGTAAGCCAGTTGATAGCAGGGAAATGACGTTTGTAAGCAAGGGATGAATCGAGACCCCAGAACACCTTTACGATACGAAGAGTTGCCTGAGCAACAGGCTCCGAAATATCACCGCCGGGAGGCGAAACCGCTCCGATAACCGAAAGAGAACCTTCTCTTTCATCCGAGCCTGCGGCAATAACTCTGCCTGCACGTTCATAGAACTGAGCAAGGCGGCTGCCGAGATAAGCGGGATAACCTTCCTCGCCGGGCATTTCTTCAAGACGTCCTGACATTTCGCGGAGAGCCTCTGCCCAACGTGATGTGGAGTCAGCCATAAGAGCAACGGAATAACCCATATCTCTGAAATATTCAGCAATGGTGATACCCGTATAAATTGATGCTTCACGGGCAGCAACAGGCATATCCGATGTGTTTGCAATAAGAACCGTTCTTTCCATAAGAGACTTTCCCGTTTTCGGGTCAATAAGCTCAGGGAATTCATTGAGAACGTCTGTCATTTCATTTCCACGTTCACCACAACCGATATAAACCACAATATCAGCCTCTGCCCATTTCGCAAGCTGATGCTGTACAACAGTTTTTCCGCTTCCGAAGGGTCCGGGAACAGAAGCAACACCACCCTTTGCAATGGGAAACAGGGTATCAATTACACGCTGACCTGTCACAAGAGGCATTTCAGGTGCAAGCTTTTTGGCATAAGGTCTTTCAACTCGAACCGGCCACTTCTGCATAAGAGAAAGTTCAGCCTTTGTACCGTCAGCCTTCTCAACAAGGGCAACCGTATCCGAAACAGTGAACTCTCCCTGTTTTATTTCCAGAATTGTTCCTTCAATTCCGTGGGGTACCATAATTTTCTGGGTAACAACATCTGTTTCTTCAACAGTTCCGATAATGTCACCTGAAACAACCCTGTCACCGACAGCAGCTTTCGGAACAAAACTCCACTTCTTTTTTCTGTCAAGGGATGAAACCTCAACACCACGTGCCAGATTATTTCCTGACACCTTCATAATTTCCTCCAGAGGTCTCTGGATTCCGTCAAATATACCGCCAATAAGTCCGGGACCCAATTCAACACTGAGTGGAGCACCCGTTGATTCAACAGGCTCACCGGGTCCAAGTCCCGAGGTTTCTTCATAAACCTGAACAGATGCCTTGTCACCGTGCATCTCTATGATTTCGCCGATAAGACGCTGGTTGCTCACTCGAACCACGTCAAACATATTGGCATCACGCATATCTTCAGCTATAACAAGAGGTCCTGCAACCTTTTTTATTCTTCCGATACTCATTTACAATCTTCCTTCCCTATTAGTCTTTGCCGCTGAAAAGAATGTCCGAACCGACAGCCTTTTCAACCGACTTTCTGACCTCCGCCAGTCCCCGTCCCGTATTTCCGTACACACCGGGAATAAGGATAACCGCAGGGTACATGGCTTCCGCTGTTTTTTCGATTTCGTCTTCGATTTCAGCCGCCAGAGCTTCCGTTATATAAATCACCGCATATTCACCCTTGCAAAGCTGCCTGAAGGTTTTCGCCCCTTCTTCTGCATCCGCAACAGGGAAAATACTGAGCCCTATTGAACCGAAACCGTATATACTGTCTCTGTCACCAACAACAGCAACACCTTTATACATAAAGCTCACGCAGCCTTTCTCTTATAACAGCTTCCTCCAGCTTGTTCTGCTTCGCTGTCAGAACAAGTCCCACCATTTTCAGCTCACTTTCCTTTGCAAGAACATAAGCTGCAATGGGAGCAATGGTGAAGTAGTTATGTTTTTCTTTCTTTATTTCTGCCATAAATCGGTCATCACACCATTTTTCAAAAGCGGTATAGGACGTTCTGAGGATTTCAACAGCATCCCGATAATCCGTCCCTCCCAGATAATCCGCAAACTCCTCAAAGCCCTTTGCTGCCGCAGCTGCAAGAAGCTCCTTGTTGAGAGTGCGGCATTCTGCAAGTGCACGCTTGAAAAACTCGCCGTTTTTCCCAAGTCTCGCTCCCCTTGCGGCAATTCTTATGTCCGCAAGAGCAACCGTAAGCTCACCATAATTCTTTATCATAAGATTATCGGATTTTTCCGATGCCTTCAGGCAGTTTTCAAGATATGCACGGTCACAGATAATATCACAAAGACCGCCGTCATGTGTTTCCAAAAGTGCCTTCACAGCCTTTTCTGCTGTTTCTCTCAAAAACGTGGGAAGCATATCGTATTCCCTTTTTTTTATCGCCTCGCTTATGAGAGCAGAATCAACCGTTCCGCCGTCAATAAAAATATTTTCCGCACTGTCTTGAGTTACAAGTGCCTTGACCGCCGCTTTCAGGTTGTGGAAATCCGTTTCATAAAGAAAAATATCAAAAACCGACAAATCAGGAACAAGCTCCGAAACAAGCTTCCACATTTTCGCCCGCTCCCGCCGTATAATCTCATCACAGGATTCGGCATTCAGGGTATCATAACCCTTTTCGCTCAAAAAGGCAAAAGCCTCAGGAATGCCGTCTGTCGCCAGAAGTCTTTCCAGTTCCTGAAGGCTGAGCATACTGTTTTCTTTGGTGTGAATTCGCGCTACCGCATAAGTATACTTATCGGGCATTTATTTCCCTCCTTCACTACCAAACAACAACGTATTCAGGCTATCCGAAATCTCATCCGCCCGTGCATCAATTATGGCATCAACGGTGCAGTTTATTTCAATACTGCCGTAAACAATCACAAATCCATTACGCGGAAGAATATTTCCCTTTTCAGCCGTCAGTTGTTTTGCATCAAGCAACCCTTTGAACTTTGGCGTAATCTCTTCGAAATCCTTTTCAGGAAGGACAACCTTTCCGCTGTTCTTCAGTGCAGTTTTTTCAAGAATACTTCCGAGAAATGTGAAATAATCTTCAGCAGAACCGCCTGTGATTTCCGCCTTTGCGTTATCCAGAGCTTTCTTTATGAGCTCCTGTTTTTTTCCGAGAACCGTACGCTTTGCTTCAATCTCATCTGTGGCCTTGCTTCGTTCAACCGTTTCCCTGGCTTTTGTCTCAGCCTTTTCTTCATAACTTTTTGTAATTTTCTCAGCCTCGGCTGTTGCCTTGGC
The DNA here is from genome assembly GCA_015068655.1 of Oscillospiraceae bacterium. Lineage (GTDB taxonomy): Bacteria > Bacillota > Clostridia > Monoglobales > Monoglobaceae > SIG440. The sequence continues at coordinate 3,839 of SVKC01000030.1, read as the reverse complement.
AATTATTTCGTCTGACTCCAATTTTGCTTTTGAAATAATTTCCTTCGCACGGGAATCGGTTTCAGCTTCAATCATTTTTAAAATGTTTTCAAGTCCTGTCATCTTATCCTCCTCTCACGGAAAAACTCCGGATTATTCAAGGTATCTGTCTCTCACCGATTAAAGTCCGAGACCTGCAATACCGAATATTGAAAGAATAGAGATAAGCAACGCAAGGATTGCATAAGTTTCAACCATTGCCGCAAAGATTATAGCCTTACCCATCTGGTCAGGTCTCTTTGATACAAGGGAAATACCTGCAACAGCTGCCCGACCCTGACGGATTGCCGACCAGAGACCCACAAACGCCATAGGAAGACATGCAGCAAGATAAAGAAAGCCTTCTGTAAGTGATACAGGATTAGGTTCACCGAGAACACCAATCTGCGTCAGTGTCATAAAAGCAATCAACAGACCATAAATACCCTGAGTACCGGGGAGAAGCTGAAGGATAAGAACCTTACCGAACTTCTGAGGATCCTCTGTTACAACTCCTGCCGCAGCTTCACCTGCCATACCTACACCAACAGCAGAACCGATACCTGCCAACAACGCAGCAAGCGCCGCACCCAACAACGCAAAAACAATACCCATATTTTCCATAATTTTCAAAACCTTTCTGCCTGCAAAATTTTCTTGTGCAACCGCAGGCCGGTATGCATTTTATAAATACTTAATACTATTCACTTTCAATTTCAAAATAGCCCGTATCAGCACGGAATGGCGAATATTTTTCACCGCCGCCCTCATAGAACTTTCCGAAAAACTCAACAAACTGAAGTCTGTTTGTATGCACATACGCACCCAGAAGATTTATGCCGATATTCAGGGTGTGCCCTATAACAAACACCAATATGAAGCCAATTACGCCCAGAACTCCGCCGCCGAACATACTGCCCATTTTGTTGAATACGTTCGCAATAACCCCCGTCGCAAGACCTAACGCCAAAAGTCGGGAATAGGAAAGAATATCACTGAGATAACCCGTCACATTATATAGCTCATAAAGCCCTTTTGCCAGTCTCTTGAAGGGATTTTTCGAAGAGCGTCCGCCCGTAAGAGCAATTCCAATGGCACCGATTATCATTGCAACCGTTGCAATCTTTCCGGCAATGGGCGGTAAAATAAAGCTCAGGCTTGCCATATCCACAAACATCTTCATCGAAAGAAGGAATACTATTGCCCCTCCCACAAGAAGATACCAGAATACTACGTCATAAATCGCATCCTTGTACTCTTTCGCCTTCACAAGAGCATAAAACTTCATGCCAAGCCCCGCAAAAAGATGGACTATTCCCACCAGGAGCGAGAACATCAGCATCCTCATAGGTTCATCAAGGGGCGAGAACCAAAGGGGCGGAATTGTGAAATCCGAATTGAAGAAGGTTTTTGCAATGACCTGAACAGCATCGCCGAAGTAACCTCCGAACATAACGCCCCAGAAGGTTGTGGAAATACCGCAATAAAGGTACATCTTCATCGACTTTCTTAATCCCCTTTTCATTTTCGGGAATTTCCACAGTGCAAAAGCACAGACAAGAACCATAATTATTCCGTAAGCCGCATCCGAAAGCATCAACCCGAACAGGAAGTAATAGAACACCGCCATAGCCGCCGTGGGGTCAAGCTCACCCTTTCCGGGAAGGCTGAAGGTTTCAAGCACTCCCTCAAGGGGTGCCGCAAAACCGTTGTTTTTGAGGAGCACGGGAACATCATCACCATCTGCATCCTCGTATTCAAAAGCTACTCCGATTTTTTCCACAAGCTCAGATTCAAGCTTCGGAATATCCTTTTTGGGAACATATCCCGTGAGAACAAACACGTTTCTGCTCTGACCAACCTTTTCAATAACCTTGTATTTGTCAATACGCATGGTGAAATAATCAACAAGGAATTTCAGGTCATCCCGAAGGCTTTCGTAAGCTGTTATTTTCTTTTGGTTCTCTTCAATAAGTTTCTTTGACTTTTCGATTTGCTCTTCAAGCTCTTTTATTTTCTCCGTTGGGAGAACACCGGAAGAAACCGCCGGAGCAGTAAGTCCCATATACCTGAGAATACTTTCAGCCTGTTCCGACACTTCTTTGTTGCAAAGAGCCATAATGTAGGTTTGAGAATCACTTTCGTATATTATTTCAAAGTGAACTGCATTCTTCAGCTCCTCTGTTTGCTTTTTCTCACAGCATTCATCAAAGCTTCTTTCAAGCTCCTCTGCAGAATAGCTCTCCGGAAAAGAACCCAAAAATGCCGATGTTCTTTTTGTACCTGAGAAATTCAGAGGAACCGAAAGAGCCTTCCAAGGCGTCAAACCTTCAATGCTTGCCGAAAGCTTTATAATGTCCCCTTGCGCATCCGCGATTTCTTTTTGCCATTTGACAAGCTCTCCGGCTTTTGAAAGTATATCATCCCTTTTTTCCAGCCGTGCCTCATACTCCCGAACCGAAAGTCCTTCAAGCCCTTCAAAAGAAGCAAAAAGAGACTTTTGTTCAGGACAGTAGCTTTCCAGAAATTCCAGTGCCTGACGTGCATCAGCACATGCCTTTGAAAATCTTGCCTGAGAAACCGAGGTATCTGTATTTTCGAAGCCCATTTCAGTACCCTTGAAGGCTCTGACCTCCAGAACACCCATTCGCTGAACGGCTTCAAGTATCTTTTTGCGGTCTTTTTTGAGACCAATGATACTCACCTTCGACATAGGCAAAACTGCCATTTTTTGTCACCTCTTTCAGGAAATAAGTTTTTTCTTCACAAGCACCGCGGCATCCTTCATTTTCGCAGCTGCCGCAGTCTCCATCTGTTTCAGAACTTCTTCCGTTTTCTTTTTGCTTTCCAGGCTGCTTTCAAAAGCCGCAGTTTTTGCCGCTTTCACAGCCTCCGAAAGATGCTTTTCACCGTCTGCCTTTGCTTTCTCAATAATTGCGTCAGCCTCGGTATTCGCCTTGATTAAAGTAGTTTCTGCTTCATTTTTTGCATCAGCTTCCTTCTTCTCCGCAACAACCTCCGCTTCGCGGATTTTTTCAACAGCGTTCATACTCAATTTATCACATCCTTCAAGCTATAAATTTATTAATAAAATACTGTTTGTTATTATACCATATTTTAGCAAAAGTGTCAACGAAAACTGATTTCTTTTGCACCACAATTATTCTGCCATAATCTTGTAATTTTTATTCCTTTATGCTATACTGTTTTCAGGCAAAGTAACAATTATAGCTAAAGCCTTCACAAAACAGCTTTGCCCCTGAATCGTTTATGAAGTATAAGCTTGAATGGCTTTAATACTTCTTTTGAGAAGTTTTAGAAAAAAGTGTGGATAGTCTTTTTTTTCCTGACTTGACACGAGTAAAAAATGTGTCAAATGGTGTAAAACATTGCAGAAAGAAGGTTTATTTTATGAAAAAAATGGTAGTATATTTATTGTTGGTTTTTGTTTTGGCTTTATCTATGCCTGTTTGCGCAGATGAAATATATGATATTGCAATTGAAATGCAGATAGGGCAAAACGAATCACTTGTAAATGGTGTAATTTCAGTAATTGATGAAAATGATAATGTAGTACCTTTTATAGAAAACGGAAGAACCCTTGTACCTTTGAGATTTGTTGCAAGCAATCTTAATTTGGATGTGCAGTGGATACAAGAAACTCAAAGTGTAATTTTAACTAATGAAAGCACAGAAATTATTCTGATAATTGGTAAACAAACTGCTTCTATCAATGGGAACATTTACGAACTTGAATGTTGTCCGCTAATTAAAGATGAAAGGACTTTTGTTCCTGTAAGATTTATTGGAGAGGCTTTGCA
>SVKC01000029.1 GCA_015068655.1 Oscillospiraceae bacterium | reverse complement strand
CGAGGCTTAATCAGTATTTCGGATTACTACCAAAAGGTAGCACATATTTAATTTTGAATTGAACCGCCGTGTGCCGAACGGCATGCACGGTGGTGTGAGAGGGCGATTAATTTCGCCCTACTCGATTGAATAATATTTTTATCCCAAGGATTCTATATAGTCTTCAAGATTACTCTTTATGACAGTAACTCTCGGTCCATAAATAACCTGAACCCCTGAACCGCTTTTGATTATGCCTGAAGCTCCGCTTTCTTTGAGAAGGGTATCATTGACCTTTGAACTGTCCTTAACTGTTACTCTAAGGCGTGTTGCACAACAGTCAACGTTCACAAGATTATCCTTTCCGCCGAGACCCTCGAGAATAAGAGCGGATTTGTCTTCTTTTGCGGCATTAACATCTTTTCTGGTGTAAAGCTTTGTGTCGGCTTCATCATCCTCACGACCGGGTGTTACGAAGTTGAATTTTCTGATGAGGAAACGGAAAATGAAGTAGTAAACCGCAAAATAAATCAACCCTACCCAGATGACGTTTATCCAGTTTGTTTTGTCGTTACCTTGCAAAATACCGAAAAGGAAAAGGTCGATAACGCCGCCTGAGAATGTCATTCCGACCCCTACGTTCAGTATGTGCATAATCATATAAGCGAGACCTGCAAAAATACAGTGAATAACGTAGAGTACGGGTGCGACAAAAAGGAAGGTAAACTCAAGTGGTTCAGTTATACCTGTAAGGATTGAAGTGAGTGCTGCTGAAAGAAGCAGACCGCCTGCAACTTTCTTTTTTGTGGGTTTGGCAACGCTGTACATAGCAAGAGCGGCACCGGGAAGTCCGAATATCATCAGGGGGAACTTTCCGCTCATAAAGCGTGTTGCTTCAACTGAGAATTGTGTGGTGGAAGGCGATGCCAGCTGTGCAAAGAATATATTCTGAGCACCTGCTATGGTTTGACCATCAATAACCATACTTCCGCCGAGACCTGTCTGCCAGAAGGGCATATAGAATACGTGATGAAGCCCGAAGGGGATAAGGGCTCTTTCGATTGTTCCGTATATAAATGTGCCGAAAAAGCCTGACCGGAGAACAAGGTCGCCGAGAGAGTAAATTGCACGCTGAACATAAGGCCAGATAAAATACATCAGAGTACCCACAAGGATATAAGCAAAGGTGGATATAATGGGAACAAACCGAACACCGCCGAAGAAGGATAAAACTGTCGGCAGTTCGATTTTGTAAAAGCGGTTGTGAAGAGCAGCTACGCCGAGACCTACAATAATACCGCCAAAAACACCCATTTCAAGGGATTGAATTCCCACTACATTTGAAATTGTACCAGATAGCATTGCACCTTCCGCAAGTTGCCCGTTGAGTGCGAGAAGGGTGGATATTGTCTGATGCATAATGAAGAAGGCAATTGCCGCAGACAAAACTGCAGTGCCGTGTTCTCTTTCTGCCATACCGAGAGCAACACCCATAGCAAAAATTATGGGGAGATTGGCAAAAACAATATTACCTGTCTGTGCCAGAATTTGCATAACAGAATTGAGAAGAGTTCCTGTGCCCAGAATTGCGCCCAGATTGTAGGTTTCGATTGTTGTCTGATTGGTGAGTGATGAGCCGATTCCCAACAAAAGCCCGGCTATAGGCAGCAGAGCAATGGGGAGCATAAATGAACGACCGACTCTTTGGAGTATACTGAAAAGACCATTTTCTTTTTTCATTGTTTTCTTCCTTTCTTAGGTTTTGTATATCATAGCAGGACTACCTGCTTTGGCTGACGGAGATTCTGAAACGCTGATAGATTTCAGCTTTTCGGTATTTGTAACAACAACGGCTGTTGCGGTGCTGTAGCCTTTTTCCTTGAGAAACGCAAGGTCTGCGTGGGCGAGGGCGTCGCCTGCTGAGAGGCGGTCGCCTTTTTTGACAAGAGGTGTGAAGCCTTCGCCTTTGAGCTCTACGGTATCAATACCGATATGGACAAGAATTTCAAGTCCGTCGTTTGTGGTGATACAATAGGCGTGCAAAGTATCGGTTACGTCTGTTACGGTACCATCGGCAGGGCTGAAAAAGTGACCTGTTGTGGGTATAACACCGAAGCCGTCTCCCAGTATTTTCTGGGAAAAAACACGGTCGGGAATTTTTGACAGTGTGACAATACGACCGTTGGCAACAGAAAGTAGTTTTTTTTCTTTTTTTAAGAAACTGAACATACGATTCTCCTTTCAGGATATATTTCTGATTTTTTCTCGCAAAGGCAGTACAAAGGACGGAGATACAGATAGCTCGTCAACACCCATATTTATGAAAGTTTCGGTGAGAGCCTGATCGGCACCAAGCTCGCCGCAGATTCCCACCCATTTTCCGTAGCGGTGAGCATTTTGTACTACTGTTTCAATAAGCCTGAGAATTGCCGGATGATGCGGGTCGAAAAACTGTTCAAGATGTGGATTCTGACGATCAATTGCAAGAGTATATTGAGTCAGGTCATTTGTGCCTATGCTGAAAAAATTTACATAGGGTGCAAGAGTGTCGCTGATGATTGCAGCAGCGGGAGTTTCAATCATTATGCCGATTTCCATATCCTCCTTGAAGGGAATACCGTCGGATCTCAGCTCCGATTTTGCTTCTTCAAGAATTTCTAGGGCATTTGTAATTTCCTTTTCGGAAATTATCATTGGAAACATTATTGATATATTGCCGAAAACGGATGCACGGAGAAGAGCTCTCAGCTGTGTTTTGAACAGAGCCTTGTCGGTGAGGCAAATTCTTATGGCACGGTAGCCCAGTGCCGGATTCTCTTCTTCGGGCAAATTGAAATAATCAATCTTTTTGTCTGCTCCAATATCAAGGGTGCGGACAATAACGGGTTTCCCAAGCATATTTTCTGCAACCTCTTTGTATTTGAGAAACTGTTCCTCCTCTGAGGGGAAGGTGTTGCTTTCAAGATAGAGAAATTCACTGCGGAAAAGCCCTATTCCACCCGCATCATTGCGTATTACCAGACCGATGTCCGAGGGGTTTCCTATATTGGCATAAAGCTTGATTTTTTTCCCCGAGCGGGTTTCATCAGGCTGACCGCGAAGACGCGAAAGAAGCTCAAGTCTGGTGTCTTCAAGCTCCTTTCGCTTTTTGTAGTCAGCAATTTTTTGTTCATCGGGATTGATATAAAGTGTGCCGCTGAAACCGTCGAGAATTGCTGTTTCACCGTGGAAGGAACAGTCAATGCTGCCTGTGCCGATGACGGCAGGAATGTTCATTGTACGGGCGAGTATGGCTGTGTGAGATGTGGGAGAACCTCCGAAGGTGACGAAACCGAGAATTTTTTCTTTGTCCATTTGAACTGTTTCGCTGGGAGTAAGGTCATCAGCAACAATAATTGACGGCTCGCTCAGCTCCGAATTGCAGCTGTCATTGCCTGTCAGAATTGCGATAAGCCGGTTTGCAATGTCTTTTACGTCGGAGGCTCTTGCCTGCATATATTCATCATCCATTTCCGAAAAGGTGCGGGCAAAAATATCAGAGGTGTAGCTCACGGCATATTCGGCATTGACCTTTTGATTTGTGATTGCAGAGGTGATTGCACCGAAATAGTCCTCGTCGTCAAGCATCATAAGATGAATTTGAAAAATCTGTGCATTTGCTTCGCCAACCTCCGTAAGTGCCTTTTCGTAAAGTATGTGAAGGTCTTTTTTCGCTTGCGCCCGTGCCGATTCAAAACGCAGTATTTCGGGGCGGGTAATTTCAACCCTGAAACGCTTTACCGTACAGCCGTCACGGTTGAGAAAGTGAAGCCTTCCCATTGCCAATGCGTTGTAGACGCTTTTTCCGTTGATTTCAAGCATCGGTTTTCCGTCCTTTCATAAGTTTAAGTAATTCTTTGGTGTAGTATATACAAAAAAGGCATAAATCATACTTTTGATATGATTTATGTCCTGAAAAATTTTCAAACTCGATTTTCTGTGAAACGGATTGTTCGTTGAAATCTCGCAAAGAAAGTGAATTGTATATGCCTTATTATATAGGATTTTTTGTAAAAAGATGTTGAAAAAATATAAAATCCGTTGTATAATGTTCTTGTTGAAGAAATCCGACAAAAGGTAAGACTGAAAGCAGTGTAAAAGCTGGGCGGTTATGCCGTCATCTCCCTGAAAGGAGGTGATTGCTATGGAATATGTGTACATAATGATATATATTATCACTTTAATTGTGTTAATCATAACCATAAAAAATAACGCCAGCCCTTGCAAAGCATTAGCGTTATTTTTCTAAATAATCTTAATGTTTTGGCATAACCGTTTGAGGTCTTGCCTTTTCCTATAACTATTATAATACAACGAACTATGTTTTGTCAACTGCATTTGGAAAACTTTATAACAATATATTTGAAAGTGTTGGTTTTTAAAATTTATTTTTACTAATAAGTAGAAAAAGGAGTTGTTTTTTTGCACAGGGTTTTCAATTTGAACAACGGTATTCGTGTTGTAACGGAAAAGATAGATTATGTGAAGTCGGTGTCTGTGGGTGTGTGGGTTTATGCAGGCTCTGCTATGGAAAATGCGGGGATTAATGGTGTATCGCATTTTATTGAGCATATGCTGTTCAAGGGCACAGAAAATCGTTCTGCAAAGGAAATTGCAGAGTGTATGGATGCTGTGGGCGGTCAGCTTAATGCATTGACCGCAAGGGAATATACCTGTTACTATACGAAAACTCTTTCGGAGCATCTGGAGCTTGCGGTGGAGCTGCTTTCCGATATGGTTACAAAATCAACTTTTACGCAACAGAATATTGATGTTGAACGGAAGGTTATTCTGGAAGAAATAAATATGTGTGAGGACGACCCTGAGGATTATATACACGACGTACTTTCGGAAACTATGTGGGAGGGCGAGCCTTTGGGATTCCCCATTGCCGGAACTGCGCGGTCTCTTGAAGGTATAGACAGAAAAACTTTGCTTCATTATTTCCAAAGTAATTATACGGCGGAGAATATGGTTATTTCCATTGTCGGAAACATAGAGGAAGAAAGATTATCGGAACTTCTGGAAAAATATTTTGGCAGAATTGAAATGCGCGGTGTTCTCCGTGAAAAGCCTGTGAAAATTGATATGCGGAGCAATATAGCTCTTGTGAAAAAGGATATTGAACAATGTCAGCTTTGTATGGGCTTTGACGGGTATTCACGGTTTGAGAGTGAAGATTATGATTTGTCGGTTGTGAATGCATTGTTCGGCGGAAATATGAGTTCAAGACTTTTTCAGAAGGTTCGGGAGGAAGCGGGACTTGCCTATTCGGTTTATTCCTACACATCGGCATATCAGAGCAACGGTTCGCTGACTATTTATGCCGGCCTCAATACCGAAGAGCTGTACCGGGCTCTTGAAATCATAAGCAAGGAAATAAGACTTTTGAAAAAGGACAAGCTCAGCCGTGAGGAGGTTGAGACGGCAAAAACTCAGCTCAAAGCAACAGTTGTTATGGGAAGTGAAGGAATTTCGCCCAGAATGAGCACTTACGGCAAAAGTCTTATGTTTGAAAACAGGGTGAAGTCCATTGAAGAGATAATTGCGGCGGTAGAGAATGTAAGTGTTGACAGAGTGGCGGAGGTTATTGACAGAGTTTTTGACATAAATCGTATGGCTGTTGCGGTTCTTGGACGTATTGATGATGATAAAAAGAAAATTATGGATGTGTTGGATTTCTAGAAATGAGGAGGATGTTGTGTTAAGCAACATCCCCTTTTGCATATTTTGCTCTTTGTTTGAATATTATGTATAAAACATAGGACAAGGAGTGGTTGTATTGGAAAAGATACAGGGATTGAGCACGTGTGAGGCGGAAGCGTCAAGGGAGCGAAACGGTTCAAACAAGTTGAGTGAAAAGAAGAAAACTACACTCTGGAAAAAATATTGGGAAAAGTTTGACGACCCTATTATTACTATTTTGCTCATTGCTCTGGGCATAAACATTGTGTTCACCTTTTTTGGAAAGGTGGACTGGTTTGAGTGTCTGGGGATTTTTGTTTCGGTTATGATTGCAACATGGGTAAGCGCTCTTTCCGAGTATAAAAATGAAGAGGCTTTCCGTTCTATTCAAAGGGAGGCATCAAAGGTGCTTTGCAAGGTATACCGGGATGGTGCACTGAAAGAAATCGGCATTGACGATATTGTGAAGGGGGATTTTGTGCTTCTTCAGGCGGGAGATATTATTCCCGCAGACGGATTTGTGTTTTCGGGAAATATCCGTACAGACCAATCGGCACTCAACGGCGAAAACGAAGAAGTGGAAAAATCCGAGGGCTGTGACAGTGTGGTTTATCGAACAGGAACTGTGGATTTCTGGGACAAAAGCAGCTTGTTTCGGGGGGCGGTGGTATGTTCGGGTCAATGCGTTATGAAGGTTATGGACGTTGGTGACGGCACCGTTTACGGAAAACTCAGCAAGGAGGACGAGGGTGCGGAAAGAGAAAGCCCTCTCCAACTTAAGCTTGCTCAGCTTGCAAAAGGCATAAGCCGTTTCGGATATATGGGTGCGGCTCTTGTTGCGGCGGTTTATCTTTTTCAGAGGTTCTTTGTGGACAACGGCTGGAGTATGCCGAATATGACGGTTTATTTTTCGGATATGGCACAGGTTTTGTCGGATACGGTCAATGCAATTATTATGGGCGTGACGGTGATTGTGGTCTCTGTTCCTGAAGGTCTGCCTTTGATGATTGCAATTGTGTGTTCCCTCAATATGAAGAAAATGATGAAAAACAACGTACTTGTCAGAAAACTAATCGGAATTGAGACGGCAGGAAGTATCAATATTCTTTTCTCGGACAAGACGGGGACAATAACCTGCGGGCGTCTTGAAGTTGTGGAGCTCGTTGATGGTGCGGGGTGTACATACAAAAAGAAGAATGAGCTTCCAAAAGATATAAGAAGACTAATGGAAATTTCGGTTCTCGGAAACAGTACGGCACAGCTTTCAGACGGAAAGGCTGTGGGCGGAAATGCAACAGAAAAGGCACTGGTTGAATTTGCCGGAAGAGAGATGATGAGTAACTGGAAAATTGAAAAGGGAAGGGAAACACTGTTTTCCAGTGACAAAAAGTTTTCGCAGACAGAGGTCAGGGGTGATTTTTGCGGAAGTCTTGTTAAAGGCGCACCTGAAATTATTCTTCCAAAGTGTACAAGATTCGTAGATAAACACGGAGACTTGAAAAGCCTTGAAGGAAGGGCAGATTTGAATGGGGAGCTTGACCGGATGGCAAAGCAGAGCATTCGTGTTCTTGCTTTGGCAACAGCAGAAAGTTACAGCGGTGAAAGAATACCGGATAATATGACCCTTGTGGGGTTGGTTGGTATACGAGACGATTTGAGACCTGACGTAAAGGCATCCGTAGGACAGGTGAAATGTGCAGGCATTCAGGTGGTTATGATTACGGGAGACAAGAAGGAAACAGCTGTGGCTATCGCAAGGGATGCAGGTATAATGGACGGAAGAGACAATGTGGTTCTGACCTCGGAGGAGCTTCAGCGAATGACTGACGAAGAAATTGGGAGCAAGCTTGGAGACATCAGGGTTATTGCACGGGCACTTCCGACAGACAAAAGCAGACTTGTGCGGATTGCTCAGGAAAAGGGGCTTGTTGTGGGAATGACAGGTGATGGCGTAAACGACCTTGCGGCATTGAGACGTGCTGATGTGGGATTTGCTATGGGAAGCGGTACTGAGGTTGCAAAAGCGGCAGGAGATATTGTGGTGCTTGATGATAATTTTTCGTCTGTAAGGGCGGCTGTGCTTTACGGACGGACAATATACAAAAGTATAAGAAAATTTGTGGTATGCCAGATGACAATAAACATTGCAGCAGTTCTGGTGTCCGTTATCGGTCCCCTCATAGGAATGGAAAGGCCTCTTGGAATTACACAGATGCTCTGGATAAATCTTATTATGGATACTCTTGCGGCAATTGCATTCGGCGGAGAGCCTGCACTCAAACAGTATATGCTTGAACCTCCGAAACGCAGAGATGAAAAAATTCTGGACAAAAAAGCCTGGAGCGGAATTATTGTGAATGGAATGTTTATCTGTTTGGCAAGCCTTTATTTCTTCTTGTCGGAACATATTTATTACGGCTTCAGGCAACACGAGAGTGAAATTTATTTTTACACGGGTTATTTCAATTTCTTCGTATTTGCGGGAGTGCTGAATGCGTTCAATGCCCGGTGTGAGGGCATTGACCTTTTGGACCATATATCGCTGAACAAGCCATTTTTGTTTATTATCGGGCTTATTTGTGCGGTACAGATTTTTATAACCTATTTCGGCGGTCAGGTGCTTAGGACGGCAGGGCTTACATCAAAGGAATGGCTGATTGTGATTATACCCGCATTGTTGATTATTCCGGTAGACCTTTTGAGAAAGCTGATTGTGAAGGGAAAATAGACTTGTCATAGCCCCGTAAGATCAAAGGGAGGGGTATATTCTTCCTTTGCACTGGACTTTTCCTGAACATAAGCTGTATCAAAGCCGAGCCTCAAGGCTTCATCCACAACGGAATTATATTCAAAAGAGGTTACGCGGCGGTTTAGCTCGGGAAAATCCGAAAGCTGCCCGTTTGGGGTATACTGGCTCATAAGGCTGAGAACAAAGCTGTTTGTACCAAATCGGTTTTTCAGCTCTTTCAAAATCTCGAAGGAATCCCTTCGGCAGTTCGGAAGAACCAGATGCCGGACAATAACTCCCGATTTCATTATACCGTCAGGGTCAAGGCGGGGTTTTCCGCACAGCTCCAGCATTGCACCGAGTGCGGAAATTGAATGTTCAAAGTAGTCGGAGGCTTTGCTGTATCTTTGTGAAAGCTCCGCAGACTTGTATTTGACGTCGGTGAGAAAAATGTCTGCATAATCTTTGAGGGTATATATTGTTTCGGGTTTTTCGTAACCACCTGTGTTAAACACAAAGGGAATATGTATTTTGCTTCGAACAAGGTCGTTTGCCTTCTTTATTTGCGGAATATAGGGGGTAGGTGTCACAAGATTGATGTTGTGTGCACCTTGCTCCTGAAGACTCAGGAAGATTTCACTCAAATGCTCCAAAGTTATTTCCTTCCCGAAACAACCTGTGCTGATGTTGTAGTTCTGGCAATAACAGCAGGCAAGATTGCAACCGCTGAAAAAAACTGTTCCGGAGCCTTTTGTTCCGCTTATGCAAGGCTCTTCCCAGTGGTGGAGAGCCGCTCTTGCTGATTTGATTGTGTTGGTTGCACCGCAGAAACCTATGGACTTTGTGCGGTCTGTGCCGCAGCTTCGGGGACAGAGGGTGCAGTTTTTCAGTATGTTCATTTTGAACCTCGTTTTGATAGATTTATAAAATAATTATACCGAAAAGAATGGAAGGTGTCAACCAAAAAGAGTGGATGTTGCGCAAAACAACACCCACTGTATTTAGGAGGAAATTTTTAAAATATGCTTAAACTGTCCCGCTTACCGTAAGAGTACTTACGCCCGGAGTTACGGTTATTGAGCCGTCGGGGTTGGTTGTATAGGTTGCTGCGGGAACTGTTATTTGTCCTTCAACTGTACGGAAAAGTCCTGTAGCATCATTATAAGTGTAGTTCAGCGGTTCTGTCCAGGTTGTGCCGTTAAAGACTACGGCAAGGTCTGTCAAAATTGGGTCAAATATATCGGTCAGAACCACATCATCAATTGCAACAACGGGAGTATTGCCGTTGTTCTGTATTGTGAAGGTATAAGTCAGGGTTTCGTTGTCGGAAACGGGTACAGGACTGATTGCTTTTGTAATTGAAAGATCAGCACTATTTGCTGCTGTAACTGTCTCGGTGGCTTCTATCGGTGTTGCAAGACCGCCGCCTGAAACTGTGGCTGTGTTTGCTATTGTGCCGTTCTGAGCTATGGGTGCAAATTCATTTGCGGTCACTGTATAGACAATGAGTGCATTTCCACCGGCAGGCACATTTATTCCCGTTATTACAAGGGGAGAACCTGCTGCAACCGTGGGTTCGGGCTGAAGAACTCCATTCACGTAGTACAGCAATGCTCCGTCAACAAAGGTCAGCGGATAGAGTGTGTTTGCACCGAAGGTGTAAGCCCCCAGATTGTCTGTTACCGTAAGACCGGTGAAGGGGGCTGAACCTGTATTTGAAATGCTCACAGCGTAGGTTATGGTGTCACCGCGGAGATAAGTGTCGCTTACCGCTGTTTTTGTCGCTGAAAGCACATCAAGAAGTTCACCTGTCACAATATTTGAATTTATGACTGTATCATTGAAGGTCAGAGTTGCCTGATTTGTGAAGGTAGCCATAATTTTTTCACCTTTCTTTGTGTTATTACAAGACTTTGAAAAGTCTTATAGTATATTCTATTCAAAAGCGGACAAATGGTGAAAGAAGAAATCTTGCTTTTTTTTCAAAAAACTATTGACTTTATCAGTTTAGTGTGCTAAAATAGTCAAAAATAACCGAAAGGATAACGTATTATGAAGCTCGGAAGCATTCTTCGAAATACAGCCGAATATTTCTTTTACTTTATCAGCCTTAGCTTTTATTTTAGCTACGGTTATTTTTACTTTGCAAAAAAACAAAAGTATAATGGGCTGATGTGTATGCCGTGATTTTGCGGCACAAAAGAGTTTGAAAATTTTTCAGAGAGCCTGTTATATTGACGGGCTCTCTTTTATTTTTAGAAAAAAGAGGTTGATTCAAAATGGTAATCGTAACAAAAACAACAATCGAAAGGCAGAAGCTTGACACAATGGTTCAGGATTTCAGAAATCTCGGACTTGAGGTTGACATTATTGAAGGTACGGGAAGTATTGTTCTCGGTCTCATTGGTGACACCCATCAGCTTGATGCCGACCGTCTTCTTCTTGACCCTGACATAGAAAGAATTATGCGTGTTCAGGAACCCTTCAAAAAGGCAAGCCGGAAGTTTCATCCCGAAGCCACGGTCATAGACGTGAACGGTGTTTCAATCGGAGACGGAAAAAGCTTTGTTGTTATGGCAGGTCCCTGCAGCGTTGAAACAGAGGAACAAATTCTCACTGTTGCAAAGAGCGTAAAATCAAATGGTGCATCAATTCTGCGCGGCGGTGCATACAAACCAAGAACCTCGCCGTATTCCTTTCAGGGACTCGAGCTTGAGGGGCTTGAACTTCTCAAGAAAGCAAGAAAGGAAACAGGTCTTCCCATTGTTACTGAAATTATGTGTCCGTCACTTGTTGAGGTTTTCAATGAGAATGTGGATATTATTCAGGTGGGAGCAAGAAATATGCAGAATTTTGACCTTCTGAAGGAGCTGGGAAAAATTGAAAAGCCCATTCTTCTCAAAAGAGGTCTTTCTGCAACAATTGAGGAATGGCTTATGTCCGCCGAATATATTATGGCGGGAGGAAACCACAATGTTATTCTCTGTGAAAGAGGTATAAGAACCTTTGAAACCTACACCCGAAATACCCTCGACCTCAGTGCAATCCCGGCTGTAAAAAAACTGAGCCATCTGCCTGTTGTGGTTGACCCGTCACACTCTGCCGGAATGAGCTGGATGGTTGAACCTCTTTCTCTTGCGGCAATGGCTGTTGGCGCTGACGGTATTATTGTTGAGGTTCACAACGACCCCAAAAACGCTTTGTGCGACGGTGCTCAGTCTCTTGATTTGGATCAGTACGGAGCACTTATGGACAAGCTTGGAAATATGAGTGTTCATTTCGGAAAGAAATGCTATAAAATATAGTTTTGTGAGGTATTAGTTATGGAGGAATCCGGTTTTTCTAAAATAGCAATTATAGGTCTTGGTATTATCGGCGGCTCTATGGCGTACGCTCTCCACGGCTTCAAAAATGCAAAAATTTCCGGCTGTGACGTGAATCCCGAAACAAGAAGAAAGGCACTTGCGGCAAAAGCGGTTGATGAGGTTTTCGAAAGCCCTGCCTCTGCCATTGAAAATGCCAATCTTGTGGTGCTTTGTGTGTATCCTGAGCTTATTACAAAAATCATAGCCGAAAATGCAAAGTATTTCAAAAGAGGAGCAGTAATCACCGATGTTTGCGGAGTGAAAACAAAGCTTTCGAAGGAGATTGCGGAGATTTTGCCGGAAGGTACAACCTACGTAGGGGGACATCCTATGGCGGGAAAGGAAACTGACGGCTTTGACAGCGCAAGCCCTGAGCTTTTTGGTATGTGCGGATATATAATTACTCCCATAGAAAGCTCAACGCCTGAAAGCATAAGACTGGTTTCTGATATGGCAAGATATGTGGGTGCAACACGTCTCACAATGGCAACACCGGAGGAACACGACAGCGTTATTGCATACACAAGTGACCTTATGCACGTATCTGCTGCCGCCCTTTGTCTGGATTATAATAAGAAAATGAATCGTGCCTACACAGCCGGTGCTTTTCGTGATTGCACCAGAATTGCGAACATAAATCCCCAGCTGTGGAGTCAGCTTTTTCTTGAAAACAGAGACTCTCTTCTTGAAGAGCTTGATACCTTCATCAATTCTGTAACACGCTTTAAAAAAGCAATCGAAGAGAAAAATCGCATTGAGCTTGAAGAAATTCTCTCAATTGTCCGTGAAAACAAGCTGACAATGCAGGAAAAAGAGCCGGAAAAATATTGAAATTTGACTTATATGGTGCTATAATATTAAACAGTGCAATTTTGAAAGGATTTTGAGATATGCAGACACTAAGGGTAAATCTTCCAAATCGGGAATATGACATAAAAATTGAAAAAGGAATTTTTGACCGTGCAGGGGAGCTTGTTGCAGAAATTCACAAGCCATGCCGCGTTGCCGTTGTTACGGACAGCAACGTGGGCCCGCTTTACGGGGAAAGACTTCTCAATTCCCTTGAAAAAAGCGGATTTGAGCCTTTTGTGATAACCATACCTGCAGGCGAAGGTTCAAAGTCTGTTGAACAGCTTACAACCCTTTACAGCGAGATGCTGAGGTTTGGACTCACAAGAAGTGATTTGATTGTAGCTTTGGGCGGCGGTGTAGTGGGTGATATTACGGGCTTTTGTGCATCAACGCTTCTGCGGGGAATACCATTCATCCAGATTCCGACAACTCTTCTTGCACAGGTGGACAGCAGTGTAGGGGGAAAGGTTGCGGTAAATCTTCCTCAGGGAAAAAACCTGGTCGGTGCCTTCTATCAGCCCAAACTGGTGATTATGGATCCCCTCTGTCTTGATACTCTTTCGGACAGAGTGTTTTGTGACGGTATGGCAGAGGTAATCAAATACGGGGTTATTCTGGATGAGGAGCTTTTTGAAAAAATCGAAAGTGCTCCGTCACGTGAGGCTATTATGGATATTATTGAAGATGTTGTTTATCGTGCCTGTGACCTGAAGCGTATGGTGGTTGAAGAGGACGAGCTGGACACGGGAAAACGTATGATTCTGAATTTCGGACATACCTTTGGTCATGCAATTGAAAAAAAATACAACTTCACCGATTACACTCATGGCGAGGCTGTGGCGGCGGGAATGGTTATGGCGGCACAGTACGGGGAGCATCTTGGTATAAGCCCCGACGGAACATCAAAACGTATTGCGGAACTCATTGGAAACTTTGGTCTTCCTCAATGGGTTGACATAGACAAGGCTTCGCTTTTGAATGCTGTGAAGGTTGACAAAAAAGGCGAAGGTAATCTGGTTTCCCTTGTTATTCCTGAAAAAATAGGCAAGGTAATTCTCAAAAAAATCGACAAGGACGGTATATGGATATGGTAAAACTTTCACCGTCACAGCTTTCGGGAACTGTTCAGGCACCACCATCAAAAAGCTATGCACATCGTGCGGTAATAAGTGCTTTTTTGTCAGGAGAGAAATGCAAAATAGGAAATCTTCGGCTTTCGGCAGATATTTCCGCAACTCTTGACTGTATAAAACAGCTCGGAGCAGAGTGGACCTATGATGAAAAGAAAAAAATTGCTGCGATAGCTCCGTGCAACAAGGAAAAATCAAGGCCATTGCTGGATTGTGGTGAGAGCGGTTCGACACTCCGATTTTTTATACCTATAGCAATGGCAATGAATGATGAAGTCTCGTTTACGGGGCATGGTCGGCTTATGGAACGTCCCCTTGAACCTTATTTTGAAATATTCAAAAAGAAAAAGATAAAGTATAAATTGAAAAAAGGCGTTCTTACTGTGCTCGGTCGACTTACGGCAGGGACTTATGAAATTGACGGCACTGTAAGCTCCCAGTTTATTACGGGGTTGCTTTTTGCGCTTCCGCTCCTTGAAGGCGACAGCGAAATCAAAATAATCGGTACTCTCACATCACGGGCGTATATTGATATTACCCTTGATGTAATGAATAAATTCGGTATAGAAATCAAAAACGAAAATTATTCTTCCTTTATAATAAAGGGAAGTCAAAAATACAAGGCGAAAAGCTACACCGTTGAAGGAGATTTTTCTCAGGCGGCATTCTGGCTTGTTGCGGGAGCGTTGGGCTGCAAGATTTCATGCTCGGGACTTGATGAAAACAGCCTTCAGGGTGACAAGAAAATTATTGAAATAATCAAAAAAACAGGTGCGGTAGTAAAACGTATTGGCAAGCATACCCTTTCGGCTCAGCCGACCGCAAAGATGCATGGTATAATCGTTGATGCAGACCCGATACCTGACCTTGTGCCCATACTTGCCGTTTTGCTCAGCTTTTGCAAGGGCAAAAGCCGTATCGAAAATGCAGGACGTCTCCGAATAAAGGAAAGTGACCGTCTTGCGGCAATTACTGCAGAGCTTCGGAAAATGGGCGCTGGCATAACAGAGGGAGAGGACTTCCTTGAAATCCAGGGTAAGCAGATTTTGGGCGGAGCAGAGGTTTCAGCATGGAATGACCACCGCATAGCAATGGCATTGGCTGTTGCTGCCTGCCGTTGTGAGGGAGAGGTTCTTATTGACGGGGCAAAAAAAGCGGTAACAAAGTCTTATCCTGACTTTTTCGAAGATTATCAATCACTTGGAGGTGTTGTGGAATGAATACTTGGGGAAGCAAGCTGAAGGTAAGTATTTTCGGGGAATCCCACGGGAACGGAATCGGTGTTGTTTTGGATGGAATACCCTCGGGACTACATATTGACGAAGAACAAATCAGGCGTGAAATGCAACGCCGTGCTCCCGGCAGAGACAAGCTTTCCACTCCCAGAAAGGAAGCTGACGAGGTTGAAATTCTTTCAGGTGTTTTTGACGGCAAAACCTCGGGAACACCCATATGCGGAATTATCCGAAACACAAACACCAGGTCACGGGATTATACTCCCAATCTTCTTCGTCCGGGTCATGCAGACTTCACCGGCTTTCAAAAGTACGGGGCGTTTCACGATTATCGCGGCGGCGGTCATTTTTCGGGAAGAATTACGGCGCCGCTGGTTTTTGCAGGTGCCATTGCAAAGCAGGCTTTGGCTCAGGACGGTATAACCGTCGGCTCACACATCAAGGCAATTCACAAGGTTGCGGAACAATCATTTCTTGACTGTGAGCTGACAGACGCTTTTTTGAAAGAAATTTCCGAGAAGGCTTTTCCTGTCATTTGTGATGAAAAAGGGGAGGAAATGCAGAAGGAAATTCTTTCTGCGGCGGCAGACAAAAACTCTGTGGGCGGCATAATCGAATGTGCCGTGACAGGTTTGACACCGGGACTTGGCTCACCCTTTTTCGGCTCGGTGGAAAGCCTGATTTCGTCGATGATGTTTTCAATCCCGGCGGTAAAGGGTATTGAATTCGGAAGAGGCTTTGAAATGTGCGGAATGACAGGTATTGAAACGAACGACCCCTTTGAAACGGACGGTGAAAGGATTTATACAACCACAAACAACAATGGCGGAATCAACGGCGGTATAACCAATGGTATGCCCGTTGTATTCTCTTTGGCTGTAAAGCCGACACCCTCCATTGCCAGAGAACAGAAAACTGTTGACACCGACAAAATAGAAAACACTGTTATTGAAATCAAGGGCAGACACGACCCCTGCATTGTGCAACGTGCGGCTGTTGTTGTTGAATGTGCAGCGGCTCTTGCAATTCTGGAGGCAAAGCTTATCTGATTTGTCGTCCCATACAAAATATAACATTTTAAGGAATGATTACAGTATGAATGAGCTTGAAATACAAAGGAAAAAAATAGATGAAATAGACAAACAGCTCCTTCCGTTGTTTCTGGAACGTATGAATTGCAGTAAGGCTGTTGCGGATTACAAGCGAGAAAAGGGAATGGCTGTTCTGGACAAAAAACGTGAAAAGGAAATTCTTGACCACAAAATGTCTCTTGTGGACAGCGACAAGGCTCTTGCGGTACGTGATTTTTTTTCGTCAATAATGTCAATCAGCCGCAATGCTCAAAGAAAGCTTCTTGCGTCCGACAAGTCAAACATTGACCTTGACGGCATATTTGATATGGGAACTCCAAAAGCCAACCCGACTGTCGTTTTTCAAGGTGTTGCCGGAGCAAATAGCGAAACGGCTTTGATGAAGATATTTGGTGAAGGCTGCAAGCGGACAAATGTTATGACCTTTGGCGAAGCCCTTGATGCAGTTGAAAAGGGTGATGCTGATTATGCGGTTCTTCCTCTGGAAAATTCTTCAACAGGCTCAATTTCGGGTGTGTATGACCTTCTTGAAACCCGTGACTTTTCTATTATAGGAGAGGTTGATGTTCCCATAGAGCATTGTCTTGTTGCCCTCCCTGATGCAAAGCTTTCCGATATTGAAACTGTGTATTCCCACGAACAGGGCTATCTTCAATGTAAAGAGTTTTTCAAAAGCTATCCCAAAATTCAATTCAGTGCATATTATAACACTGCTCTTGCTGCGAAACTTATTTCAGGAATGGGCGACAAAACAAAGGCGGCAATATCCGACCCCAGATGTGCAGAAATCTATGGATTGCAGATTCTTGCGGATAATATCAGTACAAGCCACAATAATGTAACACGCTTTGCGGCAGTTGCAAAGCGGGGGCTTCTTCATTCCCGGTGCGGGAAAATAAGCATACTTTTCACGCTTCCAAACGAAAGCGGTGCTTTGAGTGATATTCTTTCGGAATTTTCAATCAACGGACTGAATCTTGTGAAGATTGAATCCCGTCCACGCCATGACAGAAACTTTGAATATATGTTCTTTGTGGACTTTGAGGGCAATCTTCTCGATGAAAAGGTTCAACGTGTGATGGGAACTGTTGCGGAAAGTACGGCTTACCTGAAAATACTGGGGAATTATCCTCTCCCGAAGGAGTGAGAAGATGAAAAACATAATTCTCATAGGTATGCCCGGTTGCGGCAAAACTACAATCGGAAAAGCTCTTGCGAGGAGGCTGGGCAGAGAGTTTATTGACTCGGACACGGTTTTTGAAGAAACAGTATATCCGAATATTTCAAAATACTTTGCAGAAAAAGGTGAAAATGAATTCCGGCGTGAAGAAACCGCCATTTTGCAAAGACTAGCCGGAAAATCAGGCTGCATAATAGCAACAGGCGGAGGCGTTGTGGAAAGATGCGAAAACAAGGATATTCTACGAAAGGGTGGTATTGTTGTTTTTGTCAACCGTTCTCCCGAAGACATTGCAAGGGACGTTGATACGTCAAACCGTCCACTCCTTGCAGAAGGAAGAGAAAGGATTTTCAGGCTTTTCGAAAACCGAATTGAAAAATACAACGATTTTTGCAACATAAAAATTGAAAACAACAGCACGCTCGAAGAGTTGTGCGAGAAAATTATAAACGAGGTGAACAGTTTCAATGGCTGAAAAAATTATGGTAATCAACGGTCCAAACCTGAATATGCTCGGTATACGCGAACCGGGAGTATACGGAAATCAAAGTTATACCGACCTTGAAGCATATATTGAAAGGTATGCGGAAGAACACGGGATGGAGGCGACGGTTCTTCAAAGCAATTCCGAGGGTGAGATTATTGATTTTATTCATCATACTCTTGGAAATTTTGACGGAATTGTTATCAATCCGGGTGCGTATACTCATTACAGCTATGCCATTCACGATGCTCTTTCGTCAGTAAATATTCCTGCTGTCGAGGTGCATATTTCAAATATTCACAAGCGTGAGGAATTCCGCCATAAGTCGGTGACGGCTCCTGCCTGCATAGGTCAGATTTGCGGTCTGGGCTTTCGTGGGTACACCCTCGCTCTTGATTACCTGAAGGACACGGTAAAATCAAATGAAGACTAATCTTGCAGTAATCGGAGACCCTATTGCACACAGCTTATCTCCCGTCATTCACACAACAGTGATGGAAGATCTTGGGATTGACTATGGTTATGAAAAAATCCGTATTCCCAAGGGCGAGCTTCCGCACTTTCTCAAGTCCGAACAATGTCGCTTGATGAAAGGCTTCAATCTGACAATGCCGCACAAGCAGGATGTTATGACATATCTTGACCATATTGACCGTGATGCTGTGATTTTTGATGCAGTAAATACTGTGAAGGTTGAAGATAATCGTCTTCTGGGCTACAATACAGACGGAGCAGGCTGCCTTCGGGCTATGATGGAAAAAGGTTATGATGCCAAAGGAAAGTGTATAGTTATTTTTGGTGCAGGCGGTGTTGTTTCAACTGTTGCTTTGAAAATGGCACTTGAAGAAGCAGAATCAATTGTGATTCTGAACAGAACCCTGAAATCTGCTGAAGTCCTTGCAAAAAATGTTTTTTCCCGCACAGGCAAAAGAATTATCACGGGAGAGCTGGAACCCGAAACAATGACAAAATATTGTGAAAGCTGTGATATTCTTATAAACGGCACACCTCTCGGTATGGAGGGAATTGACCGTGACTTTGAGGATTTTACCTTTTTGGAAGCACTTCAAAAGGATTCGTTGGTGTATGACCTTATTTATAAGCCGGAAATGACAAGTCTGCTGAAAAATGCAAAAGGGCTGGGACTTGAAACCCTGAATGGCTTGGGAATGCTTATATATCAGGGGCTTTTGGCTGATGAAATTTTTCTTGATACAAGCCTTGATTTTCCTTGTCTCAAAGCAAAAATTGAAGAAAGAATAAAAAAAATGTAATTTTTTTAAAATAACACTTGCATTTGTGAAATTGTTGTGATATAATAAACTGTGCTGATTTGGCTAACAACTCTAAAGAAAGAGGTGAAATATAGATGAAAACAGGAATACATCCCGATTATAAAGAAACAACTATCAAGTGTGCTTGTGGAAATGTAATTGAAACAGGTTCAACAAAAGAGAATGTTTCTATCGAAATTTGCTCAGCTTGCCATCCTTTCTATACCGGTAAGCAGAAGTTGGTTGACACAGGCGGACGTGTTGACAAGTTCAGAAAACGTTTCGGTCTTGAAGCAAAATAATTTATTTTGGCATACCGAACAAATACCACAGGAAATGTCTTTTACGGATGTTTCAAATAAGTTTAAAAATTCTACACCAAAAAAACGACCGAAGAGATTCGGTCGTTTTAAATTTTAATGTATAGAATGGGTTAATTCAAGATTGTTTTTCTTGGGTTAACCCTATTTTTGTATAAATATTTACAAATATTACAAAATTTATAGGGGGTCTGGAAATCCCAAGGTAGGTCAAAAAAGTGCAAAGTGGGTCAAAAAATCCTCAAGGGGGTCTGAATCAAATTTTCTCAAGAAAAAGATGGCTTTAAAAAGTATGAAAAATACCTGCAAAAACAACGAAACCCCTTGATATCAAGGGGTTTCAGTTGTATCAACCTTTCGGTCTTTTGGTGGCTATAAGCTTCAAAATTGATACAATTTCGCAAAATCATCGTTTTGCCAAAAGGTTTAACCTTTTGGCGAAAGTCATACTTTTGGCGTAAGTCCGTACTATTTGGTAAAACGAAAACCTTTTAGCGAAACAATGGGGGTTCGCAAAGTGTGTATTGCGACAAATAAAGTCATTTTTTACTCAGGTATCTTGCACTGTATCCGAATTTCTTTTTGAAAACTCGACTGAAATAGTTGTAATCTGTGAAACCACATTTTGATGATATTTCTGATATGGATAGATTTGTTTCAGACAGAAGGCGTTTTGCCTCATCAAGCTGTTTGTTTCTGATAAAGGTGGCAACACCATGACCTGTTTTGTTTCTGAAAATATCATAAAGAGTTGTTCTGCTCAGTTTAAAGTGCTTGCACAGAGTTTCGACATTTACGTTGTCAAGATGAGTCGATATATATTGCTCGCATTCGAGCATTGTTTTGTCAAATTCGGGAAGGAGCATTTCATTGAGGATTATGTAACTGATGCAAGCCTCAAAAATTTTGGCTGATGCCATAATGTCTTCATAGCTTTTCAGTTTTATGGATTTTGATACCTGCAAGAAAGTTTTTTCGTCCAGATTATATTCTTTGCATATGTTTGAGATATTCTGACAAAGGGCATTTCTTGAAGGAAGGTCCGAAATCTGACCAAACATAATATATCCGAAGATTTTTTCATTTTGTTTCAGAGGTGCACAACCTTCAACCAAGCCTGCGTGACAGGTGTATATGATAAGTTCACCTTTCTTTTTACATTCGTTGAAAATATTAATATCATTTTTGGTACATTGTTCTGCAGTATGTGCATAGCTTTTCATTTTTTTGCAAAAAGCACAGTCATTCTGAGGATAGGCACGGATAACATTTCGTTCCTCATCAAAAATTACAATCTTGATTTTGGTAAGAGAATAAAAAGCCTGCATAATATCATCAAGTTTTTCAATATTAATTTTCAAATCCATAAAAATATCCCACATTTCTGTACAAATTTACAATTTTTCAAACATATTTGTCTTTTATTATAACAGAAAAAGAAATATAATCAAGATATAAATAACAAAATTTATCAGAGAGGCGGAAAATTAATGACAAAACAGACCTTTGCTTTATATTTTGGGAACCGTGGTTTTATGCCTGCAGAATTGATTGAAGGTGCACGTGAGGATATGGTGAAAGCCGTTACCGATACCGGATATGATTACATAATGATGGATAAGGATGCAACACGTTACGGAGCAGTTGAAACACGTGACGAGGGCAGACTTTATGCAAAGTGGCTGAAATCACACGAAGGTGAATATGACGGTGTAATTCTTTGTATGCCTATCTTTGTTGATGAAAACGGAGCTATTGCGGCACTTCAGGATGCAGGAGTTCCCATCCTGATGCAGGCGTATCCAGATGAAATCGGAAAGATGGATTTTCAGCACAGACGTGATGCGTATTGCGGAAAGTTCTCTGTAACTGATGTTTTTGAACAATACAGAGTTCCATATACTGTTATGACACCTCACGTTGTTCATCCCCTTAGTCCTGAGTTCACACAAAATCTTCACGATTTTGCAGGGGTTTGCCGTGTTGTGAATGGAATGAAGCGATTCACAATCGGTTGTATTGGTGCAAGAACAACTGCGTTCAAGACGGTTCGCTTTGACGAACTTACAATGCAGAGACACGGAATCAACGTTGAAAGCTTTGACCTTTCGGAACTGTTTGAATTTGTTCGTGCAAAAGCTGATGATGATGAAAAAGTTCTTGCAAAGAAAGCAGTTCTTGAAAACTATACCGACTTTACAAATGTTCCTGAAGATAAGAAGATTATGCTTTCAAAAATCAGTGTTGTGATTGATGAATATATTGAAGAGTATCATCTTGATGCAATTGCTCTTCGTTGCTGGAACGAAATGGAAACATATCTCAGAGTTTGCCCTTGCGTACTTATATCTGAGCTTAATGACAGAGGAATTACGGCATCCTGCGAAATTGATATGTGCAGTGCAATTACAATGCGTGCCCTTGCTCTTGCAACAGAAGGTCCTGCCGCTTGTCTTGACTGGAACAATAACTACGGTGACGACCCAGACAAGGTAATTCTATTCCACTGCGGTTCAACAGCTCAAAAGCTTATGGCGGCAAAAGGAACTGTTACATCACATAAGATGTTTGACAAGGGCGACCCCGGAAGCGGTTGGGGCACAAATGAAGGTAGAATCGGAGCATTCCCCATGACCTTCTCAAACTGCAAGACCGAAGACGGAAAAATTACAATTTATTTCAGCGAAGGTGAATTTACTGATGATGTAATTGAAAAAGAATTCTTTGGTTGCGGCGGTGTTGCAAAGATTGATAATCTTCAGCAGAAGCTGATAAAGCTTGCAAGAGGCGGTTTCAAGCATCATACAACTGTTGCAAACGGTCATGTGAAGGCGATTCTTGAAGAAGCGTTCAAGTATTATCTTGGATATGATGTTGTGGATATAGAGGGATAAAATATGATTATCGGTGGACTTGATGTAGGTACAACGGGCTGCAAGCTGACAGCCTATGATGACAAAGGAAATTTCATATATAATTCATATAAGGAATACGAAGTCAGTCGTAAGTGTGGTGAACACGAGATTGATGCGGCTGTGATATTTGATGCGGTATGTCATGTTATAAAGGATACTGCAAAGCATTGCGAGCTTTCGGCATTGGGAGTTACCACCTTTGGCGAAACATTTACTGTTCTTGATGAAAAGGACAATGTGTTGCTTCCGTCAATGCTGTATACCGACCCTGACGATGCAAAGGATTTTGCAGAAAAGACGGGTATTGACGCCCTTGCCTGTGCATTCGGAACAGCCCACGGACTTTATACAAAAGCTCCAAAACTGGACTTTGACAGACTTAAAAAGATTGGTCAGATGGTTTCAATTCCTCTTGTTATGCACGGCGGAAGCGGTGTTAATCCTGCAGACTATATGAAGTCAATAGAGCTTGGAATCAGAAAAATTAACTGCTATACATACATGGCAAAGGCGGGTGGAGCAGCTGTTGATGCCTTGAAAAAAGATATGCTTTATTACGATATTGAGCTTGCGGCAACAGCGGCAATGAAAGAGGATGCAAGCAAATCCATCGGATTCTTCTCAATGCCACAAAGCCCTGAATATGCACAGTATACAGGTGCATCAAATGAAGATGTGGATGCAATTGTGAAGAGGGTGCTGGAAACGATTAATAAATAGCAAAACGAAGGAGAAGGAAAATGGTTCTTGATTTTAGTCAGAATGGTATTTCGGTAATTTTTGAAATTACCGATAAAAAAAAGGTTGCTTTAAAGAACTTTGCATATGAAGGTGTTTGTTGCTGTGAGGAAAAACCCATAAAGTGGCGTCCTGCCCTTGAATTGCATATAAGCGGCGGAAATCAGGACGACCATCACGGAGCAAAACATACGGGAACGTCAGGTTTTTTCTCGCTTTGCTATGAGGAGCACAAATATTATGAAAATGAATATGGGAATAAGCTGGAATTGAGCCTGTGTGATGATAAATTACGGACAATAATCAATTATCAGTTCTATAAAGACTTGTCGCTTGTTCGGACGTGGACAACAGTTGAAAATATTTTATCTGAAGATGTTGGGCTTGAATATGTGTCGTCTTTTGCATATACGGGGCTGAGTGAGGATAGTCCGAGGGTACGTATCCCTCATAGTTCGTGGAAGCGTGAGGCAAACTGGAAAGATTACAGCATTGAAGAATTGGGGCTTGACAGAAACTGTGACTTTTCAATGAATCGTATTACCGCATCAAATACGGGGATGTGGTCGTGCAAAGAGTATTTGCCTATGGGTGCATATTATGATGAAAAGTCAACTCTTATGTGGCAGATTGAAAGCAATGGTTCATGGCAATGGGAAATCGGTGATATTGCCGATATGCTCTATCTGAGACTCAGTGGCCCTACGGAACAGGAAAATCAAT
Organism: Oscillospiraceae bacterium; assembly: GCA_015068655.1. Taxonomy (GTDB): domain Bacteria; phylum Bacillota; class Clostridia; order Monoglobales; family Monoglobaceae; genus SIG440. The sequence goes on along the minus strand of SVKC01000029.1, from coordinate 1,816 downwards.
GGCACAAGGAATTGAAACCCGGTGAGGTTTTTGAAAGTGTGAAAACTGCTTTGAGCTTTGGTGCTGATTTTGATTCTGCCCTTGAAACTATGACAAAGTATCGCAGAATTTTGTTTCAGAACAGTGAAACCAACAAAAAGATGCCCATTATTTTCAATGACTATATGCATTGTCTGTGGGCAGACCCCACAACAGAAAAAATGCTACCCGTGATTGACAAGGCGGCTGAAGTAGGAGCAGAATATTACTGTATGGATGCAGGTTGGTATGCCGACGGAACATGGTGGGAAACGGTTGGTGAATGGTTGCCCCAAGAAAAGAGATTTCCCAAGGGAATCAATGAAGTTTTTGATCATATCCGTTCAAAGAGAATGGTTCCCGGAATTTGGCTGGAGCTTGAGGTTATGGGAATCGGTTGTCCTCTTGCGGAAAAGTTTGAGGATGAATGCTTCTTTATGCGTCATGGCAGAAGGGTTATTGACCACGGTCGTTATCAGCTTGATTTCAGAAATAAAAAGGTTCGTGACTACACAACCTCAATTGTGGACAGAGTTGTTCAGGAATATGGCGTTGGATATATAAAGAGCGATTATAACATTGAGGGCGGCGTTGGAACAGAGGTTAATGCTGACAGCTTCGGGGACGGACTTTTGGAAAATAACCGTGCATACCTTGAGTGGATTGATGAGATTCGGGCAAAGTATCCTGACTTGGTTCTGGAGGGCTGTTCAAGTGGTGGTTTGCGTATGGATTATGCACATCTCGAAAAACATCATCTGTTGTCGGTGAGCGATCAGATAGACTGGAGGCATACTGCAAATATAGCAGCAGCGATACCAACGGCAGTCCTGCCCGAACAGGCACTTATATGGACATATCCTCGAAAAGAGAATTCTGAAAATGCAGTTGTGTTCAATATGGTCAATGCAATGCTACAAAGAATGAATTTAAGCGGAGAGATAACAGCGCTTGATGAGCGGCAGTTTGCACTTGTTAAAGAAGGTGTTGAATGTTACAAGAGAATTCGTAATGATATAGCGAATTTTGTTCCCTTTTATCCTATGGAAATCCCGAAATACGGCGACGGTTGGTTGTGCCTCGGGATGAAGACGAATGAACGCAGGATGCTTGCTGTGTGGCGTATGGATAGTAAGGAAAATGAACTGGAAATTCCGTTGGATTTTGAAGTTGAAGATGTGAAAATTTTTTATCCGTCTTCCGCTGATTGCGCAGTCAGCAAAATTCACGGAGGAATAAAGGTTTCTCTGCCTGGAACGTATACGGCGGTTATATTGGAAGTTTAGAAAGAGATACATTTTATCTTTCTAAAAATGTAAAAGTGTGTACAAAGATTGCTTTGTACAGAATAATCGTTTTAAAGAATAAAGCCTTGCAATGCGTTTGTATTGCAAGGCTTTATTTGTAAGGTGTTTGAATGGGATTGCTGATTCAGACACCTTTTTATTATATAATAGGAAATTGCGCAAAAAGAAAAAGTGTGATATAATGAAAAAAGATTAAAATAGAGCATAATAAAAGAAGGGTGTGCACCCTGAGAGGATATGCAGTTTTAATCAACTCCGTTAACTGATGGGTAAGTGATGGGTAAGGAAACCATAAGAAACACTAAGAAGAATTAAGAATTTTTCTGTACATTTCAATTAACGGAGAGCCCTTGTGGCAAATTTCCAAGACTGTCATATAATCATTGTCGTGGAAACGGCAAAGTGCCGTTTTAAGCGGAACATGTTCCGCTACTTTCAAGCTATTGTCTTGAAAGCCACGCATGATTGCAATAGTGTCGGTCTTTGAAAAC
>SVKC01000068.1 GCA_015068655.1 Oscillospiraceae bacterium | reverse complement strand
TGCAAAGCCTATTTCGCTTGCAGGGTCAAGGCTTGCAAGAACTGCGTGTGCTGATTCAAGCAGACCGCCAACACGTGATGGGTCATTTGTTGCCGCCGAAATCGCCATTGCGTGACCCATTGTGGGGCATACGCTTCTGTCAACAGGCTCATTTGGCTTTGTTTCAATCATAATCTTGATTTCTTTATCATAATCAAGCATCTTGTTCAATGCATCAATAAGTTTCTTTGTGCTTTCAACGGGACTTTTGCTTTCATAACAGAGTGTACCTTCTCTTGCAAGCCACAAAACAATCTTATCGCAACCCAATGCTCTTGCAATGTCAATGGAGCGGTACGCTCTCCACATTGCAAACTCTCTGTCCTCCGCACTGTTTGATGTAAATCCGCCGTCAATTGTGTGAGGATCCATCCAGAGTCTTGGAGCAACAAATTCTGCCTTCAGGTCGTATTTATCAAGAAGTGCCTTAACCTGCTTTGCCTCTGCAATGATTTCCTCTTCGGTCATATTGTTGAGATTGGGAACAGCATCATCGTCATGGAACTGAACTGCATCGAATCCAATCTCCTTGAATCTCTTGATTTTTTCCTCGAATGGAATTGTTTCTCTTACTGTGGGACCGTATGTATCTGCGCCTTCGTGTACATTCCAAGGTCCTACTGAATACTTAAATCTGCTCATAATATAATTCTTCCTTTCTGTGCCTGTGGCAAAAACTAATGTCTGAAATTTTTCTGACTTATTTTCTGTGTTAATCTATTTTTATCCATTTTCTTGTTTTACTGCTTTCAACGACCTTTTCGGTCAGTTTCACAATATATGCCGCCTGCTCAAGGGTTGAAAATACGGGGTCTCCGCACATTCCCTTTTCTATATAATCATAAAAGGCATATATATTTCCCTTAAACGCATCATTCCAGCCTTCAGGGTGTCCCATGGCAAGTGCTGTATATTTTCTCGCATCTCCTGACATTGCGTTTGGATCACGTATAATCAGACGATTGTCTCCACTTCTCAATCCCATCCACAGACGGTCATTTTCCTCCTGATTCCATCTGAGCGATGCCGTTGAACCGTTGATTTCAAAATTGAAGTAACATCCGTGTCCTGCCGCAAGCTCCGAAACATGATAAACTCCCGTTGCGCCCTTGTCGGTATGGAACATAACCGCGCCGTATTCCTCGTTCTGAACCGCAACCTCTTCATATTCTGCAGGTGCATTGTCCGAAAAGGTCTCAACCTGCTGTTTCGGTTTCTTTCTTACGGGAATAACTGTTTTCAAGTCTGCCATAACCTCGGTTATTCTGTGACCCGTCACGTGCTGAACAGCATCCATCCAATGTGAACCGATATCCGCAATGGCACAAGAGTTGCCTGCCATATCAGGCTCCAAACGCCAACTGTAATCTGTGTCGTAAAGTAACCAGTCCTGCTGGTATGAACCTGTGATAATCCTCACATCACCGATTTTGCCGTCAGCAATTCTACCCTTCATTTCCTGAACCATTGGGTTCAGACGATAATTGAAGTTTACAGCCGCAACCTTTTCGGGATGCTTCTTTTTCAGTTCAACAAGCTCTTCTGCCTGAGCATAGTTCATACACAGAGGCTTTTCGGAAAACAAATGTTTTCCTGCTTTTATAATCTGCTTGTTTATTTCAAGATGAAGGAAGTTGGGAGTACAGTTGTGCACTGCATCAATTTCAGGGTCATTCACCAAAGCTTCAACGCTTGAATAGCATTTTACAATGCCGTAATATTCGGCTTTTTTCTTTGCCAGTTCAAAGTTTGTATCAGCAATTGCATACAATTCGCAACAGCCGATTCTCCTCACGGCTTCAATATGGCTTTCACCGATATATCCCATACCGATTATGCCGACTTTGATTTTTTTCATATCTCAATCCATTCCTTTCGGTATTCAGAGACGATTTTTGCATCTCTGTTAATCTTCAAGAAATTTAACCAAATAGTCATAACTTTTCTTTGCACTGTCTGCATTGGATATAGGTGCTTTGTCAAGTTCAATGCACAAAGGACCTGTATAGTTCACCGAATCAAGGATCTTTAATATTTCAGGAAAGTCGATTGCGCCTTCGCCGATTCCGTGGAAACAGTCCATAATGGGAACATCCGTATCAACCCATCCATCTGTTGTTATTTCATCGCCCAGTGTATAGTCCTTCAGATGGGTAAAGTTCACACGGTCAGCATATCTTCTGATAACTTCCACCGCATCAGCACCTGCCGCTGTGATATGTGCGGTATCGGGAGCAAAATAAATCAGATTACTGTCAGAATTTTTCATAACATAATCAATTTCGTCCTCATACATAAAGTATGTATTTACATGGGGATGAACATTTGTTGCAATTCCAAATGTCTTTGCAATTTCAGCAAACCTGACCATAGTTTTGAGACTGGCTTCTTTTGATGCTTCATCCGCCACTTCAGGTCTTCCTCCTGTTCCTTGAAGGGTTGCTCTTGTCACACCAAGCTTTGCCACAAAATCAAGTTCCTTTTCCAATGTATCAAAAAGTTTTTCTTCCTGACCGCAGGGAGGAAGATGGAAATAAAAGCTGTCAGCCGTAAGACCGTACTTATCAAGCATTGCTTTATATTCTTCAACGTTCATATCGTATGCATAGATTGCCGCCTTCACACTTTCAAATGACTTATATCCGATTTCTGTAATTTCCTTAGCCGCAAGTTCAGCCTGTTCACGTGTTGCCGTACCCCATGGCCATATTGCATAGCTCAACTGTGATTTTTTCATAATTCATTCCTCCATTTTATTTATTTTTATCAGTATACAATTTTTCATCCCTTTGCCACAAGTATATATAGTCTTAAAAAATTCGCAAATATTCACAATGCTCTTGAATAATTTTTTCCCGTATGATATACTTTTGGGGAGGAGTTGATGAAATGCTTTACCAAAAATTACTAATCGGTGAGGATACACTTTTTATCACCGTTTTTGATCTTGAGAAATTTGTAATCCACCGTCATCCTGAAATCGAACTGGGTTACTGTATAAAAGGGCAGTGTGATATTACAATAGATAATAAAAAATACACGATTCATCCGGGTGAGCTTGCCTTTGTAAAGCCTATGGCGGCACATGAATTCAGCAACGGTAAGGAATGCAAAATGCTCACCATAGAAATCGGACCTCAACTGATAGGAAGATTTTTTGATAATTTTATTCATTATGATTTTGATGCAATAATAAATCGGAATACAGAGGAATTGTTAAATCATAAACTATTACATTTGCTGAACGAAATAATATATCTTCATACAAACCGTACTGAATTTTCAGAGCTCGTCCTCAAAGGAAATATTTTTCATCTCACCAGTCTCCTTTTGAGTCAATTTGCAAAAACAAAAAGCAACAATGTCCACTCCAAGGATATCCGTGATATTGCAAAGGTGGAAAAAGCAATCCAGATTATATACGACGAAT
>SVKC01000028.1 GCA_015068655.1 Oscillospiraceae bacterium | reverse complement strand
AAGATTTCGGACAAGTAGTAATTAAGGGCAAATGAATCAGCCTGATTTCAGGTTGAAATCCAACTATTGATATTCATATTTTGCTTGAAAGGAATTTCCATTTACACAAAATTCGCCGAGGTGCCTCTGCTAAAAATGACAAATATATGCATGCTTTGTATTTTCGAATTATTTATACCTTTCAAATTTATCCATTGCCTGAACCAGCAGTTTTTTTACAGCTCTTTTTGGCTTGAGATATTCTTTTATATCTTCAAATATATCTGAAACATTCTCCAAATCGCTGTCTGTATAGATAAAGCAATAGACTCCGTGTTTCTTATAATAATCCTTATGCTTTGCCATTTCCTTTTCAAAATTCCCTTTTGCTTCGTCGTTTATTTCAGTTTGCGACTTGTTTTTTGTTCCATAAATATACCCATGCGAGGACCATGGTGATAGTTCGAACCCGTATTTTTCCATTGTATATGGATTTATCACCGTAAAATCAAGTCTGTATTTATGATTTTTGTCGAGACCCTTATACCTATATTCAGGAATCAGAAGTGGAACATCTTCAGGGTTTTCCTGTGCGTTCACGTATTCAATGTACATTTTTGCAATTTCCATTTCATATTTTGAACCCGAATTTCTTATGAGTACATTTTTGAAAAAATTCAAATACTCATCAATATTTCCGAAATGTATCCTTTCATCTTCATCTGGAATCACAAATCCTGTCTCGAGAATATGTCCCAAGGTATAATATTTTGGTTTAAACTTTCGTATTTCGCTTCCATCATTTTCCCATTGGCCATTTTTAAATCTTGGGGATACGAGTATACCATAATTAGCATTGTTCTGTCCTATCCATATTGTGGATTGCTCTTTTGTAGGTCGAATCTTGGAAATTTCATCATAATGCCTTAAATAAAGTCGTTCAAGGAACAAGAGTACATATTTTTTTACACAGTCATAATTCTGCATATATTTAAGGAGCTCGTAGTTATTGCTACTTTCCTTATTGTGAGCTGAGTCAAGATATTTTAACAGCCCGTCAATCCAGATTGCTATGTACTGTTCATGAGATAAGATTACTTCGCTTCTTATATCAAAAAAGGTTGCGTTTTTTCCTCCCAATTTTGCGTTTATTGAGAGTTTATTCCAGCCTGTTATAGGTTCAACTTCTTCAAGCAGAACGTCCAGCTCGTTTGTAATTTCTGTAATTCTTTTTCGCATTGCCTTTTTCTCAAAATCTGTAGCCAACATATTCACCTCTAATCATTTTTCTGTAGTATGCACCTACATTATATAATATTTTTCGTAATATGTAAAGCTATAATATGAAAGTATGTAATCTATTTTTGTAAAGTTATTATATCCCTAAAGTTTGATAGTAGTCTATGCAATATTCCTTAAATTCACTTATATATTATCATTTTGTGTACATATACTGTGCATCCGATTTCAATCGGCAAATAGATAAAATATAGGAGGAAATTTAAGTGAAAGAAGAGAAGTGCAGATACTGCGGAAAGGTGTTAAACAAAGAGGAATGTCATGAATTTGACGGAAAAGTTATGTGCAAGGCTTGCCTTGATGAAATGACATCAATTTGTGCACATTGCGGTGAAAGATTGTGGAACGACGAAAATAGTGGCACGGGTGATTTCGTATTATGTCAAAGGTGCTATGATAATCATTATACCACCTGCGAACGGTGCGGACATATAATACACTATGATGCTGCACTGTATTTTGATGATGAGGATTATCCATATTGCGGCAGCTGTTATGATGTTTTGACAAAGAATGAGATAATACATGACTACAACTATAAGCCAGAACCAATATTTTATGGCAAGGATAATATGTATTTAGGGGTAGAACTTGAAATTGAACGCGGCGGTGAAAGTTCTGATAATGCACAGAGAATTCTTGATGTAGCAAATTCTCAGGCTGAGCATATGTACATAAAGCACGACGGAAGCATAGAGGACGGATTTGAAATGGTAACTCATCCTATGAGCCTTGATTATCATAAATCTGAAATGCCCTGGCAAAAGATATTTGATAAAGCACTTGATATGGGTTACCGCTCCCACAAGACTTCTACCTGCGGTCTTCATATCCATGTGAGCCGTGATGCGTTAGGTCCTGACCATGATGCGCAGGAAGAAACAATAGCCCGAATAGTGTATTTTGTAGAAGCTCATTGGAATGAGCTTCTTAAATTTTCCAGACGTAGAGAGGCAAATATAATGCGCTGGGCATCAAGGTATGGTATTGCAGAAGATACAAAAGCTACATACGACAAAGCCAAGAAAGGCAGTTTTAACAGATATGTATGCGTGAACCTGCAAAACTACAATACGGTAGAATTCAGAATTTTCAGAGGCACACTCAAATATGAAACCTTTATAGCAACCCTTCAGCTTGTGCACGATATATGCGATAAAGCAATATCTGCAACAGATAAAGACTTTGAATCAATGTGCTGGAGTGACTTCGTAAAAGGTATAAGCAAAGAGGACAAGCCGGAACAGGAGGGATAGTCAATGAGAGTGCAACTTTTACAGTATAAAGTGAAGGAAAAAGATTTTGACCCACAAATGCCGATTCAGGCGGTGGGCAAGGATGAAAATGGAGAAGAATATGATATTGAAATTATTGATGAAGAGTTTGCGAAACCATCAAATGCAATAGATAACTTTTTTGCAGAAGCAGCAGCAAAAGACAGTAAGCGGCTTGTTATCTGTTTTGACAGAGAAGAAGTTTCAAAATCGTTAATCGCAAGAAGAATTGGGGAAAGTATTGCAGCGTATATTAATGAGAAGCACCAAACCACAACGTCTGTAAAGATAAAGGATAATTCTTTTGAAATAAATATTGGGATATGTGCACGTAGTGTGATTGATGGTCATGCTTTTTCTAATGAAGACTTGGACAAATTAAGAGAATATATTAATCAGACAGTAATGCGATATGGAATTGACCCGATAACTGATATTGAAGAAGGGTATATAGAGTTTTGATTAGGAAAAAGAAAAAGAACAGGAATAGATTTTGTTCCTGTTCTTTTTTGGCATAAGATGAGAAGATTATTCAAAAAGTATGGAAACAATTGTAATCGAGTGTTATAGTTGTTATGCAGTATGATAAAAATCAAAACAGGGAAAGAAATCTGGTAATTTTAAATTATTCAATAATTTAAAATTCTAAAATTTTTAAATTATGTATTGACAAAAACTGAACATTGAGTTAGAATAAAGGAGAGGTGATTACATGGAAAAAGAATATATTACACGATTGAAGGATGAAATGTTAGAGTTATTTACAATTGCAGCTAATGAGGAAATACATTCGTTAGAGGATTTGGCACAGGTTCCTGAAATGTATAATGATATCGCTCAAGAAATATTTGACGCTGTAGACAAGCATTTTCTAGAGATACGGCTTCAATGTATTGAAACAATGCATCAAGAGAGCAATAAAACTTTAGGTAAACTAAGGAAATCTGCTCAAAAAGATTTATCCGATATTTGTAAAAAAATAAGCCCTGTTTGTTTAACAAAAGAAGATTTTGATATATTCAACAATAGTGAAAAACGAATAAAAAATATAAAATTGTTTTTTGAAACGAATAAAGAAAAACTAAATGGAGTAAGTTATACCACGAATAAATGGGCCAAATTTGTGAGTGTATGGGAGGAGATAACAGGAGTTAGTGAACAAAAAAAAGATGCAAAAAATAATACATACACATATGAACAAATTATATTTTATATCATATTGAATGAATTTATGAAAGTATATGATTTTGAAAGTTCAATTGATTTCCTTCGGAAGCTGTATAAATGCTCAATTGATAAATATGAATTGTATAATTATTATGCAAATGCAATGTATCAAGGATATAAGCAAATGAATAAGACGTACAAAAAAATTGATGAATTTTTTGATGGTGACGAAAAAGCGGAAAATCTTTTGGCACAAATTCTTGTTCCAATTTATGCAAAAGAAAGTGTTTTGATGTTTCTAAAAGAATGAAAGAACTCTAAGATTAATTTTGAAAAAAGATTTAGATTATAGAACATGACGGTTTTTTTGAAAATAGTGGGACATATAGAAACGGAGGTGAGTTAATGAAAAGATTTTTGAAAGGCTTTTTGATGGTTGCGGGTGGAATAGTTTATATGGGAGGATTGATGGCCTTGGCTAGTATAGGAACTAAAGAAGGACATATAGACGATACCGTTGACGATGATGATTTAGATTACTGGTATGATGATTACGAAGATGAATTGATTTAATAAAAGAAAGGATGAGGTGGATATGAGCAAAAAGATGTGGTTAGACAAAATGAATAATCGAACAGACGCTGGAAATTGGAAATACTCAATATTAACAAAGACAGTTGCAGAGGAAGGCGTCCCGGAAAAGTTTGTAAATAGTATTTTTTCTGATGGAGAAAAAACAGGAGCACTTATAACAGCTGCAACAATCATAACGGTCGAAGCGATTGCTGCGGGATTTAGTTGGAGTATTTACAAGTATAAAGAGTACAAAAAGAAAAAAATAGAGGAATATAGTAAAAAGCTTCAGGATGACGAAAATTTAGAGTAGGAGGTGAATTTATGGCAGCACCATTTAAGGATTATGTTGATCAAGCTATTAATTCGCATCTTGTTGGGGGACCCAAGATATACGAGAAACTTATACATGACATTGGCGTTGAGGAAGGTATTGCTTATGAAAAAAATTTATTACTAAAAACAACCTGTCCATTACTTTGCGTAGGTGTCGGAATGATGGCAATAGGGACATATGCCTTTTGTGAGGCTACATATAAGTATATCAAGGAAAAATATGAGAAAATCAAGGCGGAAAACGAGAAGAATTAGGAACAGATTCTTTGTAGAGGGGTGCTTTTTTAGTATAATAGCAGATAAACTAAGGTTTTGAGAAAAATAAGGTTGAAATGTATAGAGATTTACTGTATCAGCAAAGACTCTTGGTTTTTAAATTATGCATTATTGTTCGCGGATTAATTTCTGACTTAGGTACATTTTGTGCATGGAGTTCAGCTCCGCTTACTCCATAAAAGACACCTATCCCTTCAGTGTACTGTAGATGTTTTGCCATAAGGACAGAGTGGTTAGAGTTATATATAGAATGAACTTATTTATGGGCAATTTATGCATGTACATGAATGCCTTAAACTTAGTTAAGCTAAGGGGTATCAAATCTCATAAGGATTAAAAACATAAATTCTGTATAGTGTTGCAGAAAAGGTAGTTTGAAAAAATAGACCAGCAAATGGGCGTACGGACAATCCTTGATTAAAGGGTGATAAAAAAGCTGTGGATGTATTATATTATATTTAAATCAAACGAAAAACTGTTGTCGCCGTGAAGTGATAAAATAAATATGCGGGGTGATGAAGGTGACAAAGACAAAGAAATTTACAAATCCAAAGACCGGGAAGAAAGAAAAGCTTGTCCAAAGACCGAATATATTTATAAATGGGTTGACAGAAGAGGAAAAAGAAGTGTTGCATAGAGCTATTTCTGCGAAAAGTATTGATGTTACAGATGTTACAGGAGACGGCACAGATATTATTACAAGGGCTGCATTTGCGTTGGTTATTAATCCATACAATATACCTGAAGCCGAGCTTGATTTTTATGTTGATTTTTACAAAGACTGTGACGGATGTACAGAATCTGTTATACTGACACAAAACAAAGAAGGAGTCAAAGAAAGATTCGAAGATATTAAAGTTGTTGCTTTCAATGATTTGGTTGAGATGGAGCAAAACCTCAAATATGAACTTCTTCAAGCACTGCATAAAACCAATAAGATTGACGGATTTTCAAACTCATTGTCGCAGGCTATAATGATTTTATTTGCTATAAGAAATAAACCGTATATTACTACCAAAGAACTGGCGATAAAAATTGAGAAGACGGAAAGAACGGTACAAAGATACATTGAAACTCTCAGATGTGCAGGAGAGTGGATTGAGTATGACAGACAGAAAAAAGGTTGGTACTTATTTGATGGAAAGTCAATTTTATTAAATGAAATTTAAGGAGTACGAGAATGGAAGTAATCATACATAGGGGAACACATCAAATAGGAGGCTGTGCTACCGAGTACAGGACGAAAAACACAAGGATATTTATTGACTTTGGAGCGGAGTTAGATAGCGAAAATGCGAAGCCGTTTGATATAGAGGGCGTAACCAAAGGGAAAACCAACTGTGATGCGGTTTTCTTTACGCATTATCACGGCGACCATATGGGACTTCTTGATACTATAAATAAAGATATTCCACTTTATATGGGAGTTGCATCAAAAGGAATAGCTAAAATCCTTAATGACAGATTAAGCAAAGCTCCGGATATTAAATCCTACGATGTAGACAGGATAGAAAGTATAAAGACCTTTGAAGTCGCAAAAATGGTTGTCATTGGAGATATAAAGATAACTCCGTATATGGTTGACCATTCAGCCTATGATGCGTATATGTTCAAGATTGAAGCAGACGGGAAAAGCGTGCTTCATACAGGTGATTTCAGAACGCATGGTTTCAGAGGCAAGGGTGTAAAAGCAACTCTTGAAAAATATGTGAAGAAAGTGGATGTTCTTGTGTGTGAGGGGACAACTCTTAACAGGACCGAAGCAAAGTGCGAGACGGAAAATGACCTTAAAAACAGGATTAAAGCTGTCATCGAGCAAAATAAATATGTCTTTGTTGTTTGCTCGTCTACAAATATTGACAGACTTGCGGGAATATGTTCAGTCATACCAAGAGGCAAGTATTGTATTTGTGACAAATATCAGTTGTCTGTAATTGAGTATATAAGGGAGTATGCAGGGGACAAAAGCTCTTTGTATAAATTTGATAAAGCATTATATTACAGCGAAAACCTTGATGAGAAAATGAACGATAAAGGCTTTTGTATGTTTGTCAGATGCGGTAATCCGGAGCATAAACGAATTATGGAACGGTATAAGGATAAAAATCCTGTGGTGATATATTCAATGTGGAAAGGATACCTTGAACAGGAAAATATAAAGGAATTTCTTGACGGTTATAAGAAATTTGATATGCATACAAGCGGCCATGCTGACAGCAATGCGATTAAGATGGTTATTGATACGGTGAAGCCGGAAGTTGTAATACCGATGCATACAGAAGTGCCGGAGGCGTTTTTGGAACTTGTGGGGGACGATAAGGTGTTATTGCCTACCGATAATGAAGTGGTGGAGGTAAAATATGAATAATCAAAGAGGTCTTGATAAGGAGCATGCAATATTAAAGAAATTGATGACGAATGGGGAATATGAGTATATAACTCAAATCGTACAGGATTCTTCAAATGAATATTGGCTTGGTATCAGAAATGATTCGGTAATGCTCTATTACATGGGAGGAAAAATATTGGAGATTGATGCTGACGGAGGTTTGTCGTTAGATAGAAACTATGTCCTTAGGTTGGGTGAAACGGTTGATTTTGACTTAGACAAAATGACACTCGAAGACTGGAAAAGAAATGAAGGAATGCTTAGAAAAGCTGTGCAGTGTTTCCAGACAGGAGAATACGAAAATCCGAGCTTTAAAGCTGATAAGCATCTGGAGAGAATAAGCGAACAAGAATTTATGATGCAAAATAACAGGTTAAATTCTGATTGGTATTTAATCGATATGGAGTATAGTGTTGAAGGACTGGGATACGGTAGATTTGACATGATTGGTCTGTCGAAAAAGAAAGGTCCTGACGGGAAACATAAATTGGCATTGATTGAGCTTAAAAGTGGGATTCTGGCTATAAAAGGCAGATTGGAATACGACAAAAAGGAAAAAAATAAGTTGAAGAATTTTGGCAGCGGTGTTGCAGGGCATATTGTCAATTATTTTAATTTTTTGCACTCTCCGGATGGAACGAAAAATGTGGAAAGGTTGGCGGAAGAAGTTTCGACAATGATTTCAAACTATCACGCGTTGGGGTTAAATATGGATATTCCTCAGATATATAAAACGGATATATCTTGTGAACCCGGTCAGGTTAAATGTTTGTTGGTGATTTCTGACTTATGCAATAATAAGGAAAAAATAAGTGCTTTAAAAACGGTAAAACATTATTTGTTTGAAGATGAGGATGATAAAACAATTGCAAAGGATAATGCGGAGGTTAACTGGGAAAAGGTAAAAGTGTTTAATAAAAATGCTTCATCTTTTGCTGAAGACTACTCAAAGCTGAATATGAAAATATATCTTTGTAATGATGAAAGAAATATTCAAGAAAAAGAAGCAAGAAAACTTAATTTAGAGGAATTAAAGGAATGGATAAAAGAGTTAAAAACAGAATAGAGCTTGGTGTACACACAAATATGAGTGCGTGGGATGGGATAAATACTGCTGCGGAATATGTAAAGACTGCATTCGAAAATTTTATGCCGGCAATTGCGATTACTGACCATGCGAGTGTACAGGCATTTTCGGAAGCTTATAATGCATCAAGGAAACTTAACTATGATGTGAAGATTATATACGGAATAGAGTCTACATATATAAGAGAAAACGGTGGAAGAAAAGATAGATATAATATCTCAATTCTTGCAAAAAACAGACAGGGACTAAAAGATTTGTATCAGCTTGTATCTGATGCACATACTAAATTCTTTGATAAATGTGCAATAATGCCGCTTGAGGAAATAGAGAAGTATAGAGAGAACCTTATCATTGGTAGTGATGGATTCGGGGAATTGTTTTTGACCATTGCTAATGGTGAACCTGATGGAAATGTGACAGAAGTTGCATCCTTTTATGACTTTTTAAAGGTACATCCTTTGGAGTATTATCGTAATTACATAGAAAATGGATATATAAAAGGCGAGGAAGAACTAAAAGGAATTGTCAAAAAGATAATTGAAATTGGTGAAAAGCTTGGCAAGGTTGTAGTAGCGGCAGATGATTGCCATTATATTTATTCTGATGATGGAGAGTGTCGCAAAATATTACAGTACAAAAAAGGTTACGAGAATTATAATTCGCAGCCCAATTTGTATTTACGAAATACGGAAGAAATGCTTGCGGAATTTGCTTTCCTTGGAGAAGAAAAGGCGTATGAAATTGTTGTGGAAAATACTCAGACAATAGCAAGCGTTATAGATGACACATTTGAGCCGTTTACTCAAGAAAAGGAATATCCCCAAATTGAAGATGCGGAAGTTAAAGTATGCGAACAGGTGTATAAGTCAGCAGAAAAACAGTATGGTGGCGTTTTGCCGGCATTTGTTGAAGAACGCATCAAATGGGAGTTTGAAAAGATAAAGAAGAATGATTATGTGAGTCTTTATTTTATCGCTGCTGAGATGACAGAGTTTGCTAAAGAAAAAGGGTATGTTGTGGGAAATCGGGGCGGAATTGCCTCGTCTTTGGTGGTATATTTACTTGGAATAACAGAAATAAATCCGTTTGCTCCACACTATTATTGCCCTGAATGCGGTTATTCTGAGTTACATCAGGAAGAATTTTGCGGAAGTGATATGTCGGACAAGATATGTCCGATGTGCGGAGAAATGTTGTTAAAAGACGGATTTAATATTCCTGCAGAGACGTTTATGGGGGAAGATGGCGACAAGGAACCGGACATCAATTTGAATTTTGCTCCGGAAATCCGCGAAGAAGTGCAAAATAAATTGGCGGATTTGATTGGTGCGGAAAAGATAGTACGAGCAGGCACAATATGCACAATAAGCAAAGCGGAAGCTGAAAAAAGTATAATCGAATATTGTAAAGAGAACAAGAGAAAATATTCACCGGAAAAGATAAATAAAATGGCTGATAAAATATCCAATATCAAGCGGACTACAGGGATGCACCCGGGGGCAGTGTTTATAGTTCCTGACGGAAAAGATGTGACCGACTATACACCGGTGCAATATCCTGCAAACAACAAAGAATGTGGATTTATTATAACTCATTTTGATGCTTTTTCGTTGAACAAATCATTGTGCAAGGTTAATATATTAGTCCATGAAACACCAAGCTTGATTTATAGATTGGAAAAACTTACTGAAGTGAAGCCTGCCACTATACCACTGAATGATGAAAAAACAATAAAGTTATTTAATACTGGCAAAACCTGCGGAATTCCTGAATTTAATACAGCCCTTGCGAGGAGTATTATAAGGAAGACGGGAGTAAAAAGTTTTGATGACTTAATCAGAATTTCGGGATTTATTCATGGAACGAATGTATGGTTCAATAATGGTGAAGATAATATTGATAAAGCTGGATTATCCGGTATCATTTCGTGTCGGGATGATATTACGGTGAATCTTGAAAGAAAAGGATTTGCCAGAAAGGATGCTTTTAAAATATCAGAAGATGTGCGAAAGGGCAATGGCATTGAGGAAGAATTGCGTAAAGAAATGTCTGATAAGGATATTCCGGATTGGTATATTGATTCGTGCAATTCTATAAAATATTTATTCCCAAGGGCACATTGTGCATCGTATGTGCTGCTTGCGTATTGGGTTGCGTATTATAAAGCCCATTATCCATTGGAATTTTACTGCGCATACTTTAGTATAAATGCAGATAGATTTGACAGCGATCTGCTTGTGAATGATGCGGATGTTTTGTATAAGGAAATTGAGAGGTTTAAAAACAGCGAAGAGTCGCATTTTAATACTCAAAAACTTGACATGATGGAAGTTTGTCAGGAAATGTATGATTTCGGTTTTGAATTTGTGTCTGACAGTATTAAAAATGAGTCTTTTGATAGTTTCTTTATTGAGGATGGAAAGCTTAGACCAAAACTTAGGTATAAGTAATTAGAAAAGCGACTGATTTTTGAAAAATCAGTCGCTTTTCACATCTCTCAACCCCTTGTGCGCCAAGGGATTCCAACTGTTGCCAGTGTTTCCACATCCCATTGGATTGTATAGTGTCCTGTTTCACGCATTGCCTGCACAACCTGATTGTTGTAATCCCCGTAAGGCGCACGGAAGAGGGTGGGGGTGACGCCTGTTATTGCTTTGATTTTTTCATCACATTTCTGAACCTCTTCCTTCATTTTTTCAACGGAAATCTGTGTCATATGGGGATGGGTGTTTGAATGGTTCATTATTTCGTGCCCTGCGTCTGAAAGCTGTTTTACCGATTCGGGAAATTTGTCAACCCAGCCGCCTACCACAAAAAAGGTGGTTTTTACGTTGTATTTGTTCATAATTTCAATTAATTGCCCGGTATCTTCATTACCCCAGGCGGCATCGAAGGATAGGGCTACTATTTTTTCAGTTTCGGGCTTCTGCACACAGTAAATAGGTAAGTCCCGTTTTGTACCTGACACGGAAACAACCGTGTTTTGTCCTATGTATACCAAAGACAGAGCAAGCATGGTGAGAAGGATGCAAAGCAGACCTGTCTTTTTTGTGATAACAAAAATTTTCATAACAAAATCCTTTCCTTTGAAATTCTTCTGTTATGAATATATTCATTTATTTTGAAAATAGAAGTACAATCATTTGTATGCAATTGTTTTTTTCTTAACGGACTACTGATTAATGCAGCAGTTTGTTTTTGAAATACTCTAAAAGTGCATCTTTTTTGTTTTCACATTTATTTTCGATAACTGCATCCAACAGAAGAACCAACGCTTTTCCAATTTCCTCACCTTGCAAGGAAAAGCCATTTGTGAGGTCTGTGCCATTTACGGCAAGATTTCGAAGATTACAGCAGTCTTGTTCGAAAATGATTTTTTCGAGTGTAATTTCCGTTGAGCAAAAATCTGATTTATTGAATGCCTTTTGAACGTTAATGAGGTTTCGTACCGTTGTCAGTCCCTTTTCCTTGATAATATGGCGAAGAAATATGCGGTTGTCGGAAAAAACAATGTCAAGATTTTTTATAGTATTTGCAGTCTCGCGGTAAGTTTGGTTGTCATATCTCATATTTGAGAAAAACCTTTCCGAAAAATCAACAGGAGAAGAATTTAAAGCTTTTGCGAAACATATTATGAAGACAGCGAGTCGTGGAGCAAGGTCGGAGGTAGTTCTGCTTAAAGGTGAAAAATCAATTTTTTGCTTATCGGGAAAGCTTGGTATACCAAACAGTCTTTCGGAAAACACAGAAAAATATTTTTCGAAAATCAGGTCAGGTGCAGGAGACAGAAGTATTTTGTTCAGTTCTGTACCGATGCGTTCAGCTGCAATGTTTTTCAGAAGCGTTCTGCATTGAAAAACAGCATCAGCGGTTTTTTCCTCAATTTCAAAGCCTAAAACTGCAGCAAAACGAAGGGCTCGCATTATACGAAGGGCATCCTCGGAAAATCTTTTTTCGGGAATTCCTACTGCTTTGATGATCTTCCTGTTTAAATCATCAAGACCGCGGAAGGGGTCAAAAAAACCTGTTTGCGGATTGTATGCCATTGCGTTTATGGTAAAATCACGTCGGCTCAAATCCTCGGTTATATTGCGGGAAAATGTTACCTGAACGGGATGGCGATTATCCTCGTATTTCCCGTCAATACGATAGGTGGTAATTTCAAGGTGCATACTTGAAATTATAACCGTGACAGTTCCGTGCTTGATTCCTGTGGGGATTACCTTGAAATCCCTGAAGATTTCTGATACCTCTTCAGGAAGGGCAGATGTGGTTATGTCCCAGTCAAGGGGTTCTGTGCCCAAAATGCTGTCACGGACACAACCACCAACTGCATAGGCTTCAAAGCCTGATGCTTCGAGCTTTGATATTGCCGTGAGGACGGGTGCAGGAAGGTTCATTACTGAAAGTCCCCCTTTTCAATAAGCGAAAGCTGATATTCAAATTCCAGATACGCAAATATCTCTTCGTAAATTTTTGTTGTTGGTTCATATTTTGAAGGAGCTTTCACAAGTTTTGTATTGATGTCAGTATCCTTCGAAACGGTGATGTCGTATCGATTTCCGTTTTTCAAAGATTTGTACGTCAGTTTGCCGTTCATTTCGGATGATGCTTTTCTTGCCGCACTCAGAGAAAGCGCAACAAGGTCTTCGTAAGTATTGCCATTGGTAAACAATGTCTGGTTTTTTGAAAAAACATTTTCGATTATTGAGGGATTCACAGCTTTGCAGTTGTCGCGCAGATGAAAAATAAGTGAGTTTTTGGTTTCGGTTACATATAGTGTCAGTTTCAGGTTGTGGTTTTTGTCGGGCTCTGAGGCGTTCAGGCAGCAATAGAAGAGATTGAGAAGCATAAGCTCAAATCTCATTTTGTTTACCATAAAGGGCATTGGTTTGCTGAGCTTTGAATAACATTCTGTTTTGATGGTAATATACTTTGATACAGTTTCAGAAAAGCTTTTTGTTATTTCAGAAAAGAGCTCAAATGCATCAAAGCTTTTTGGTTCTTCTGTAAACAAAGTGCAGTCCGGAGAAATAAGATATTCTACAATGTTACACATACGGTTGATTTGAAAATTGCAAAGGTCGGCCGTACGGAGCTTGGTTGAGGCTTCGGGTGGAAGACTATATTTCAAGAGAATGCTGTATAGTGATTCGTGAGAAATAGAGACAAGATTTTTGAAGGTTGCAAGCATTGTTAAATCAAAAAACTGGCTTCTGGAATTATTCATATGTTTTGTCTGACCTTTCTTTTTTTTGTAATTATGTTATATTTTAGCACGAAAGGTTTTTGTAATCAATATTTTTAACAAAAAGAAGTTATTTTTAGTTAAAAATAAAAAAATTTTTGACTTGAACTTTGAGCATAAGAGAGTATACGAGAGAAATATGAAGAAAAACAGACTTTGCACATAGCTAAATTAATTTATTTGAAAAAAGGGGTTGACAAAACCACAGTTTGGTATTATAATTGGATATGCTGTGCAAAGAATTGTGCGCAGAAAAAAATAATTCAGACAGACTGTGGGCAAATGCACACAGCGGCAAATGTGTTCATTTGCTCATAGTCTGAAGGAAATTTAGGAGGAAATGAAAATGTCAACTTATATGGCAAAAGCTAATGAGCTTGAAAAGAAGTGGTACATTATTGACGCTGCAGGCAAGCCTCTCGGTCGTGTTGCTGCAACAGCTGCTGCAATTCTCAGAGGTAAGCATCGTCCTGAGTTTACACCCAATGTAAACTGTGGCGAATATGTTATCATCATCAACGCAAAGGATGCTGTTCTGACAGGCAAAAAGATTGATCAGAAGAAGTATTACAGACACACAGGTTATATCGGTCACCTCAAGGAAGAATCATACAAGGATATGATGGCAAACAACCCCGTAAAGGCAATGGAGCTTGCTGTTTCAGGTATGGTTCCCCACACAACTTTGGGCAGACAGGCACTCAAGATGCTCAAGGTTTATGCAGATGCAAATCACAATCACGCTGCTCAGTCACCCGTTGAGTGGACAGGCGAGATTAAATAATAGAGGAGGTAGATATCAATGGCAAATGCAGTTCAGTATTACGGAACAGGTAGAAGAAAAGAGTCTGTTGCCAGAGTAAGATTGGTTCCCGGCAACGGCACAATTACAATAAACAAAAGAGACATTGATGATTATTTCGGTCTCGAAACACTCAAGACAATCCTTCGTCAGCCCCTGGTTCTTACAGGTACAATCGGCAAGTTCGATGTTATCGTAAACGTAAAGGGCGGCGGCTTCACAGGTCAGGCAGGTGCTATCCGTCACGGTATCGCTCGTGCTCTCCTCGAGGTTGATGCAGAAAGCTTCAGAGCTACACTCAAGGCTGCAGGTTACCTCACACGTGACCCCAGAATGAAGGAAAGAAAGAAGTACGGACTCAAAGCAGCTCGTCGTGCTCCTCAGTTCAGCAAGAGATAATTATTCTTATCTACAAAAACCCACAACTATCGCAGTTGTGGGTTTTATTTTTTGCTAATTTTCCTGTTTTGGTACAGCCTTTTTGTATGTATACTGTTATTCAGCGTCGCAGAGTGGCGTTGTTCCACCTGCATTCCATAAAAAGTATTTGGGGTTGTTATGTTTTTCATCAACCTCAATACGCTTGTAATCAATGATGTCGGTGCCGCTTGAGTCATAATGACGATAATGAGTGGTTTTTGTTACTCCCAGAAAACGATTGTCGCTGTCATACTGTGCAACATATAAATCTGCTCCGTAAGGCGGAATGTTCACTATGTTGGTATATCCTTCGTGAACACTCAGCGCAGGTTGGTCGGTAACGATGAAGGATTCTGTGCCTGAGGTTATTTCCTCACCGTTGACACCTGCTACGTCAGCAAAGACGGAATATTCACCTAAGGGGAAGTTATAGGCAATATATTTGCCTGCACTTTCAGGACCGAACAAAGCAGAATATGAAAATATTTTGTCGTTTTTGAGAAAATAGAAGGTGAAGTTCTTGAGGTTATTTCCGCATACTCCTATCCCCGGTTTGAAGTTGGTACTGAAATACTTTGAAGCAATTTTCAAAGCAACATTTTCGGGAGCTTCCCATTTTGCAAAGAGAACCATATCGTGAGTTACGGGAGTGGAAAAATCCCATTCCTCGGTTACGGTGTTGTTTGTGTACCAACCCAAAAACTCATAGCCTTCTTTGACGGGGTCTTCGGGTTTTGTTATACATTCCCCAACTGCAACGGTTTGCTTGTCAAACTGCTCTGCCTCACGGGTGTTGAAGGTGACGGTTGCAGTATTGGTTTTGTAATATGCCTTGATTGTGGTGTTTTTCAAAACCAGACCTTGGACTATTGTTGAATTGTGGGCATCATACCAATGAGTATTGAGATTGTCGCTTAGACAGTAGTAGCTTTCACCTTTGTGCGAAGTAAAGTTATCACCTGCTTCAAAATAAGAACGTGCAATCTTGCCCGAAGAGTCCTTTTGGCTCACGATAACAGAAAAGTATTGACCCTGTGTTAGCTCTAAAGGTGTATCAAGTACAATATGCTGGAAGCCATCGTGAGAAATGTTTCCACTCAAAGAGATTGGAGGAGAGTCATTTATGGGAGACGAAGGCTTGCTGTCAAAAACATAAATTTTGATCTCATATTGTTCCGGCACAGTCTCGGTGGTAATGGAGTCAAAACCTACTGAGTAGAGTATTTGGTCTTCGTTGACGGGAAAAACATTTGCTACAGCGGGAAAGTTTATTAATTGGTCTGCAATTCCGCCGTTATAAGAGTGAACCTTGTTTTCGTCGCCGATAGGCTCAAATTCATAGTAGTTACCCAACTTGATTGACGGGTCTTCGTAGGAAAGCCAGAAGTAGCCGAGGTCACCGTACGTTTTGCCCCAGCTGTTCTTGACCAGCCAAGCGCCGGGGTTTTGGGGGCGGCAGCCTTCGTTAAAGCTTTCAACAGGAAAACTATCATCCCAGCCTACAACTGCAACCTCGTGGTTGGTGGCGTTTGAGTATTTGTTTTGATAATATCCAAAGTCCTCTGAAAGAGGAAAATCGTTTTCGATGCTTGCATAACCCAAAGATATTGCACCGTAGCGCATAATTGCCTTTTTTGCATCCTCGTTGTCAAAAATCTTCCCGAAGTCTATCATATGTACATCCGAGTGATAGCGAAACGCTTCGTCGATTGAGAAGTCAGCGGAGCTGTCTGCCATTGAATAAGGAAAGTCTGATTCCACAGCCAAATCCTGAAAATTCTCGGCAAACTGTGCTGCGTAGTAACCATTTCCGCCACCGAAATATCCATTATCTTCGTCAACTAAATCAACACCATCACCTTGTGCTTCGTTTCTCTTGTGATAAAAATATGCTAAATGAAGCTCGGAATAGTTGTTGAAATATTCTTCATAGCCTTTCTTTATCATATTGGCTTCAGCACAGGCTACAAAGGCGTGTGCCCAGCAAGTGCCGAAATCTCCCTGATCACGGACAGGGGATATATAGCCATAGTCACGGGAGTCGTACTTTTCGGGCAAACTGCTGAACAAGGATATTTCGGCGTCCCTTGTTGCGGGTTCGATTTGATTTCCGTCTGCATCAAAAAGTCCGTATTCCTGATAGCCTGATTCACTTGGCTCACCTATGGGCTTCATTTCCACAATGTCAAAGTCAGACGCAAAGGCTGTCAGGTTCAGAATTATCAGAAAAAGAAATAATGCAACAACAATTTTTTTCACTTATTAACATCTCCTAAACAATTTTTGTGCTCCAATCGGATACATCCCATATTTCGTCACATACATCGCTGTAAAATTCGGGCTCATGGCTGACGAGAAGCACTGTGCCCTTGAATTCCTTGACTGCTTTTGAAAGCTCTGCTTTTGCATCAACGTCAAGGTGATTGGTAGGCTCGTCCAGCACAAGCAGATTTGCAGGGCTTTGCATAATCTTGCAAAGCCTTACCTTTGCATTTTCACCCCCGGAGAGAACCTTCATCTGTGAGGTTATGTGTTCGGTGGTTAGTCCGCATTTTGCAAGGGCGGCACGAGCTTCAGCGTTGGTCAGTGCCGGAAATTCATCCCAGAATTCCTGAAGTGCTGTTTTGTCGGAGGCACTTTCCTCCTGCTCAAAGTAGCCCACGTTTATGAACTGGTCGTGCTCAATTTCACCCTCAATGGGTGGGATGAGCTTCAAAAGGGTTTTGAGAAGAGTGGATTTTCCCAGACCGTTTACACCTTTTATGGCAATTTTCTGATTTCGCTCAATCTGAAGGTCAATTTTCTTTGTGAGCGGCGAATCATAGCCGATAACAAGATTTTTTGCAGAAATAACAATCCTGCCGGGGGCTCGGTCGGTTCGGAAGTTGAAGGCGGGTTTTAGTTTCTCGGGAGCAAGACTGATTCTGTCCATTTTGTCAAGCTCCTTTTGTCTTGAACGTGCAAGGGTTGCTGTTGCGGCTCTTGCCTTGTTCTTTGCCACAAATTCTTCAAGGTCGGCAATCTTCTTCTGTTGTTTCTTGTATGCCTGTTCAATCTGTTGCTTTTGAATATCATACATTCTCAAAAAGTCTTCATATGTACCCTTGTAACGTGTGAGAATTGTGTTTTCAAGATGATAAATCACATTTGTTACATTTGTCAGGAAGGGCATATCGTGTGAAACCAAAATAAAGGCGTTTTCATAGCTCTGCAAAAAGTTGGTGAGCCAGTTGATATGGTTTTCATCCAAAAAGTTTGTGGGCTCGTCCAGAATAAGAATCATCGGGTTTTCGAGAAGAACTTTTGTCAGCAACACCTTTGCACGCTGACCGCCGCTAAGCTCTGAAACGTCCTTGTCAAGCCCGATTTCACCAAGACCAAGCCCGTTGGCGTATTCGGAAATTTTTGTGTCAATGGTGTAATAGCCCGAGGAATCAAGAATTTCCTGCATTTCACCTACGTCTTCCATCATTTTTGTAATTTCTTCGTCGGTGGCATCTGCCATCTTGTCATAAATGCTTATCATTTCAGCTTCTAAATGGCTGAGATGAGAAAAGGCATCCCGAAGAACATCCATTATGGTTTTTCCTTTTTCAAGACTTGAATACTGGTCCAGATAGCCGTAGGTAATATGTCTGCACCACTCCACAGTTCCGCTGTCGGGCTGGAGCTCACCTGTGATAATTTTCAGGAAGGTTGATTTTCCTTCACCATTTGCTCCTATAAGACCAATATGCTCGCCTTTGAGAAGACGGAAGGAGGCATCTTCAAGAATTTGACGTCCGCCAAAGCTGTGTGTTATATTTTCTGCATTGAGTATACTCATTTTCAATCTCCTGTTTTACATTAATCCATTATATATTATACAGCCGTTACGAGCTTTTGTCAAATGAAAAAGGGACTGTAGCCAAATGAAATTTTCGGGACGGGATAGAACCCGTCCCCTACATATATTGTGTACCTTATTTTTTTTGTGACACAATTTGTAGGGTTCGGTTTCCACGCCGAACCACTTTTTTTCATTTTGATACAGCCCCATAGTAGAGACATACAGAGTAAGTAAGCAAAACTTATACATTTTTCAAAACTTCGTCAAGGTCTTTGTACAAATAGAGGGAACCGCATATAACTACGGGTTTTTCGTTTGAGATTGCTGTCTTATATGCTTCGTGCAGTTCAGGAAAGCCTTTGACGGTGATTCCTGATTCCTTTGCATATTTACATACGGTAGAGATTTCTGCGGCACGGGGATTGTCTTTCACCTTTACGGCAAAGATTTCCGAGTTATTCAGAAGACCACGGCTTTTGAGAATGTTCAGTTCACCGCCAATGTCCTTGTCTCCCATAAATGCCATAATGAAGGTTGCACCTTGCCATTGCGGGAAATAACGGCACAGACATTCCGAAAGAGCCGCCATGCCGTTTTTGTTGTGTGCACCATCGTAAATTACTATAGGATCTTCGCTTAATATTTCAAATCTGCCGGGGTTTGACGCGGATTCTATACCATTTCGGATGTGTTTCTCGCTTATACCGAGGATATGTGCTGTTTCCATTGCAATAGAGGCATTTTCGGGTTGATAAAAGCCGGGGATTCCACACTCAATTTCTGCAAAGTGCTTTCCGTCATTTGTAGTGTAATCAAAAACTTCGTGAAATCCTGTTGTACGTTTGGAGATTGGCTTATTTGAAAAAATAAGACGGTTATTTTTTTGTTCGCATACCTCTGTCAAAACCTTTGCGGCAGAAGACTGTTGAACAGCGGATACTGTAAGTCCGCAAGCACCATCGGTGTTGGCTTTGATTATGCCGGCTTTTTCAGCAGCGATTTTTTCAATTGTGTCACCCAGATATTCAATGTGGTCAATATCTATTGAGGTAATAACAGATGCGAGAGGAGGAGGGATTACATTTGTTGCATCACGGGTTCCGCCGAGACCTGTTTCGAGAATTACTATGTCGCATTTTTGTTCCTTGAAATAACAGAAGGCGGCGGCAGTCCAGATTTCAAATTGGGTTGGGAAGTCGCCGATTTCAGCTTCAACCTTTTTTGCCGCATCCTCGACTGCTGAAAGTATACGATTTATGTCCTGCTCTGAGATAAGTGTACCGTCCACAGAAATACGCTCACAGACCGAAATAAGGTTTGGGGAGGTGTAGCGTCCCGTGCGAAAGCCGGCATCAGTAAAAATACATTGCAGGAAGTTGCACACAGAGCCTTTTCCATTTGTACCTGCTATGTGGATGAATTTCAAATCGTTTTGAGGATTTCCCAAATGCTTCGTCAGGCAGCTTATGCCCTCAAGCTGGAGGCGTGCTACCGCTTGAAAGCTGTTTGCAAATTTTTTAAAGTCAGTATTCATATTTTTTCTCCGTAGTCAAATGAGATTTCTGAGTTTTTCCGTATATTTGTGCATTATGATTATCACAGCGGCATTGAGCAATGGTTTGATAACACCGGCTATACTCTTGGCTAGAAATGCCGAGCCAAAGGTGGGAAACCAACCCAGCTGATAAGTAAAAATTGCTGTTGTGAGACCCATATCAATGACAAACTGAATTATTACGCACATCAACATTCTGATGTAATAGCTTTTTCGTGATATATTTCGTTTGAAGAAAAATAGACCGAACACAAAACCGCACAGAAATTCAATAACTGTTATTTGTGGCAGAAACATTCCTGACGGGGCAAGGAGACAGTTGAGCAAGTCACCCAGAGCACCTACCAGCCCTGCGTAAAAAGGTCCGTACAAAACAGCGGTTACGAAAACTGAAATAAATTTCATTGGAATCTTGTTATATATTCCTATTCTGAAAGTAAAGAAAACGGCAAGAACTGTTGTAATCGCAAGCAAAAGCCCCAAAACACAGATGTCCTTGACCGAAAGCTTTGGGAAAAACTTATTCAAAAAAAATCACCCTTTCTGTAGATTGGCTACAAAAAGGGTAATAAAAAGCATACGAATTTTGCAGCAACGGAATGCGGAAACAATACCGCAAGCCCAGAAACGGGGCTTTTCGTAGAGACGGCAACTTCCCGTCCGTCTCTCACTTAACGCATTGAATCCTACTTTGCATAAAGGTTTATCGTAAATCTTATTTTATCTGACCTCTGCGTTCCTTAACAATAGTGATACATTGTTCAAGGTCACGGATAGTCTTATATACAACTGTTTCAACATTCTCAAGAAGGTAATCGGCATACTGGTAGGATGAATCCTTCGCAGCCTGAGCTTCTGCATTTGCCTTGTTGGTAATATCTGAAGCTGCTGCCATAGCCTTTCTTGTGATTTCGTTTTCATCAATCATAGCAATAACCTTGTCGTTGGCAATTTTGATGATTTCTTCAGCTTCTTTATTTGCATCATTGATGATGTTCTGGCGTTCTGCCTTTATCCATTTTGCCTGTTCGAGGTCTGTGGGAAGCTTGAGGCGGATTTCCTGGATTATTTCCAGAAGCTCTTCCTTGTCAAGCATACAGCGACCTGTGAGCGGTACGGAAACACCTTTGTCAATTATTTCTTCTAACTCACTCAGCAATTCCAAAGCATCTACGTTGTTCATAGTGAGAACCTCCTTAGTTTTAGACTTACTTTTCTTTTCCGAAACGGTTCATTATTTTGGGAACCAGCTCTTTTGGAACCAGTGCACTCAAATCACCGTTGTATTTTGCAACTTCTTTCACTATACTGGAGCTCAGGAACATAAATTCCGAGCTGGACGGGATGAAGACGGTTTCAATTTTGTCGTTGAGAGCCTGATTTGTCAGTGCCATCTGAAATTCGTATTCAAAGTCAGACACCGCACGCAAACCCTTCACAATAACCGAATATCCGTGTTGCCGCATAAAATCGGCAAGCAGTCCCGAAAATGAAATAATTTCCACGTTGGAAAGATGACAGGTAGCCGCCTTCAGCATTTCAACACGTTCTTCAAGTGTGAATGCGGGGTGCTTCTTGTCGTTTATGAGAACAGCGACAACCACCTTTTCAAACAAACGTGATGCACGGCTGATGATGTCCAGATGCCCGTTTGTACAGGGGTCAAAGCTGCCGGGGTAAACCGCAACCTGCATATGATACCCTCCGTTTATGCCTTTGTGCGCAATACGAAAACTGTGGTCTTGCCGTATTTTGCACGTTTGATTATGTCAAAGTAATCCGATTCAGGTTCTTCGCCCATATACTCACTTTCTGCAACGATGATGCCGTCTTTCGAAAGTAAGCTGTTTTTTGCAATCATTTCCACCGCTTTTGAGAGGAGTCCCTTGTTGTACGGCGGGTCGAGAAAAATTATATCAAACTTCTGCCTCGTTCTTTCGAGAAAAGAAAAAGCATCGCCGTGAACCGTTTCGGCACGGTCGGTGACTTTTGCAAGAGCAAGGTTTTGAGTGATAACGTTGAAAGCTGTTTTGTCGTTTTCCACAAGGATTGCTTTTTCACTGCCACGGCTCAAAGCTTCGATTCCCAAGGCTCCGCTTCCTGAAAATAGGTCAAGAATTCTATCCGCAGGCAAGTAAGGCGATATTATATTGAAAACAGATTCTTTCACTCTGTCTGTGGTGGGTCTGGTATCTGTTCCCGGAGGTGCAAGCAATTTTTTCCCTCTTGCTGAACCGGAAATAACACGCACATTCTCACCCCATTATTATACAACTATATACTTATATTGTATATAATTTGAAGATTTTGTCAAGGTTTTTGTCAAAAAAAATTCCAGAAATTTAAAAAATCCCCGCCTATGCCGTATACGGGATAAGGTAAAAACCTGCATGGCAGGTGGGTAAAATCCCGAAAACATTACAAGTCCACTGGCCGCAATCAAGGATTGGGGAGGCATGTGCGCCGCTTCCGGAGAAAAATTCCCTTTAAAAAAGTGTTGGTTTTACATTAGTCCACATTTACGTACATCGCAGGGATAAATACTCTATTTATTTTCTGCAAGACATATATTATCACAAAAATAATAAAATTTCAATAGGGAATTTGTGTATTTGAAACTATTTTTTGAAATGGAAAAAAATAAGGCTTTTCAAATCGAAAAAAATGTTGTATAATGTTGAAAAAAGAGAGAAGCTTTTGTGCTGTCGGAGATTTTCCGCAGCAATTGACAGCGAAAGCGGAGGTGACGGCTTTGAAAATTGAACGGATTAATGAAAATAAAATCAGAATTGTAATAGAGTCTGCTGATATAAGGGCGTGGAATGTTGATTTGAAAAACTTTACGGCAAATACTCCTGAAGCTCAAGATATGTTCTGGCATGCCTTGAAACGTGCTGAGCAGGATGTGGATTTTTGTGTCGGAAAGGCTCAGCTTATGGTAGAAACCATCCCTACGTCGGACAACGGGTTTATTATGCTGGTGAGCAAGCTCGAAAATCAGGAGGAGGTCGCTCAGGCTCTCGAAAGAACGGGAAAACGGCTGAAACAGACTGAAATAAAAATCAGAAGACGAAGCCGTGCTCATTCTCTTTTGCGAATTTTCAGGTTCGAGGATTTTGAAGGGCTTTGTTCAGGAACACGTGAAATCAATGAAATGTATATTGGAGAGAGCCGACTTTTCAAGTATCAGGGTGAGTTTTTTCTGGAACTTCTTCCGAAGGATGCTTTTGGGCTTTTTGAACTGGAAAACAAGCTTTCGGAATTTGCTGTGAAGGAAAACAATCCTTTGCTTCTTCAGGGGGTTCTCAATGAACACGGTATGATTTTGATGGAAGCATCTTCGGTTCAACTTCTGGCAGAAAATTTTGCGTGAAATAGTATTTTTGCCATATGTTTGCTTATGCGGACATATGGCTTTTTCTTTTGCATAATTTTGCTGTGCGGTAATATATTTATATTGAAAGGGTGGATATATTTATGGAAGAAAGAAAAAGAACAGAACACAAAATTGTTTTAACAGACCGCTCGAAAATGTCGGTGACCGGTGTTGAGGATGTGGACAGCTTTGACGATGACAAAATAATTGCTTATACAGTTGAAGGAGTTATGACAGTGAAGGGAGCAGAACTGCGCATCAACCGTCTCAGCCTTGAAGACGGGGGGCTTGAAATAGAAGGGGATATAGACAGTATTGAATACAGCGACGGACACAAGTCTGACGGCGGGGGCTTTTTCAGCAAAATATTCAAATAGGGAGCACTTTGATGTATAATTCGGTATCCGTAGAGTCGGTTTTTTTTCTTGTAAGTCTTGGCTGTGGTGCAATGACGGCATTTTTCTTCGATTTGTTCAGAATAAGCAGAAGAATAAAAAAAACTCCCGATGTGGTGGTGGGAATTGAAGATATTTTGTTTGCGGTTGCGGCGGCGTTGATATTGTTTTTCGGGGCTTACCTGAAAAACAGCGGCGAAATAAGGTGGCACGGTTTTATCGGATTTCTTTGCGGCGGCGGAATTTATGCCGTAACGGTAAAAAATCGTTTTTTAAGACTGGGGACTTTTCTTGTTGAACTGATAATAAAGTTGGTTCTGAAGTTTCTTCAGCTGATACTTTTCCCGATAGTGTTGGTTTTCAGGCTTCTCAAAAAGCCTGTAAGCGTTGTTGCGTGGTATACAGGCAGGAAATTGCGCAAGATGAAAAAGGCTGTCAGACGGAGCGGCGAACGTACTTCAATACGAATGAAAAATGTCAGACATATATTGAAACGGGGGCAAAACAGTCATATGAAGCAATAAATTGAAAAAGGGGCTGTAGCAAAATAAAAAAAGCGGTTCGGCGTGGAAACCGAACCCTACAAATTGTGTTACAAAAAATGAGGTACACAATATATGTAGGGGACGGGTTCCATCCCGTCCCGAAAACTTCATTTTGCTACAGCCCCAAATTGTAACAAAAACTTCTCCCAAATCTATTAATTTAATATAATTATAGCAGTCTGACGTGCCTGATTTTGCACGTTAAAATGAAGTAGTTTTGACAGTCTGTCGTCCCCAATCTGTCCCAATTTGTTCTCTATGGGTTCCATTCCTTGTGTGGCAATTGTCAAGGTAAGACTGCATAGCAGTTCCACCTTGACAAGAGAAAGTTTGGAGTGAATTTTTTATTTTTTGAGAAAAGTGTCACCTATCATTGACAATCGCACAAAAAAATTTAAGTCATAAGTGAAATTTTTATTGACAAAGCCACTTTGTTGATATATAATTATGTTAGATTATTGTAAGGTGGAGAGGATTGTGTCTGTGAAAAAACAAAACAGAAAAAAAGGAACACTTTCTGTGAAGGTTTTGCTGAAAAGCGGACTGGTTCTTTGTGTGTGCATTTATGTTACTTATGTATTTGTGAATCAGCAGATCAGTCTTTCGAAATGTGACGATATCGAAAAGGAATACAAAGAAAAAATTCTGGAAGCTCAGAGAGAGACTCAAAGACTTGAGGATGAGCTTGAACAGACCGGGACAGATGAATATATCCAGCGTATGGCGCGCGAAAAGTTGGATTACGTGAAACCCAACGAAAGGGTTTTTGTTGACATTAGCCAGGAATAGCCGTTTGGGCAGAATTTACATACAAATGCCCTACGGCATTTCGAGGAGGATTTTAAGGTACTATGCAGATTGAAGAAGGAAGCATACTTCGTGGAAAGGTGACAGGAATAGCACCCTTTGGTGCTTTTGTGGAACTGGAAGGTGGAAAAACGGGACTTGTGCATATATCCGAGGTTTCAACGGAATATGTGGATGATATCAACAAGCATCTTTCAGCGGGACAAAGTGTAAAGGTGAAGGTCATTTCTGTGGATGAGCAGGGAAAAATAAGCTTGTCTATCAAAAAAGCTGCTGAAGAAAAGGCAAAGAAAAAGAATGATGAAAAACCAAAAAAGAGCGGTGGCTTGATAGGTGCTCCTGAGGTTTTCGAGTTTTCTCAGAAAAAGAAGGACATTGAGGAAATGTCTTTTGAAGACAAGTTGCTCAAGTTTAAGCAGGACAGCGAAGAAAAGATTCAGGATTTGAAGAGAAATACTGAAGGAAAGCGAAACGGCGGTTATAAAAGAGCATATTAAAGAAATCAACGGAACTTTTTTGGTTCCGTTGATGTATTTTTTTAAATCAAGACACAAAAGACTGTCAAAGAAATATTAGGAGGAAAACACAATGTCAGGACATTCCAAATGGGCAACCATAAAAAGAAAGAAAGGTGCGCTTGATGCAAAGCGCGGCAAATTGTTTACGAAAATAGGACGTGAGCTTGTTGTTGCAGTGAAGGAGGGCGGTCCCGACCCGGACAGCAATTCAAAGCTTCGTGATGCTATTGCAAAAGCAAAGGCAAACAATATGCCAAATGATACAATTCAAAGAAGTATCAAGAAGGCGGCAGGCGAAGACAGCAACAAGGAATACTTTGAGCTCACATATGAAGGTTACGGCGCAAGCGGTGTTGCTTTTATGGTGGAAACACTTAGCGACAACAAAAACCGTACAGCCGGGGATATGCGTCATTATTTTGACAAATTCGGCGGAAATCTTGGTCAGACAGGTAGTGTCGGCTTTATGTTTGAGCGCAAGGGTCAGCTTGTTATTGCAAAGGCTGACAGTATTGACGAGGATACACTTATGATGGATGCTCTGGATGCAGGCGCTGAGGATTTCAGTGCAGAGGATGAATGCTTTGAAGTGACAACAGTTCCCGAAGATTTCAGCAAGGTGCGTGAAGCTCTGGAAGCGAAGGGATACGAATTTGAGCAGGCTGAAATCAGCTACATTCCCCAAACCCTCACTCAGGTAGACGACCCAGAGGCGGTAAAGAACCTTGAAAAGCTTATTGATATGCTCGAGGATAATGACGACGTGCAGAACGTTTACC